>NZ_VRTY01000151.1 GCF_008017455.1 Pontibacter qinzhouensis
GCTCTGATGCCGTGCCAAAACCCTGCAAAACAAATAATTGCTATATAGATACCCCATAATATGTTATGCACTCTTTTTATTTGAATAATTGTTTAGTAACTATATAATGGGTCGGTTATGGAATGGTTAGGTTGTTGATGTGGGAATTTAAGCAGGGTGGAAGCCCTATTTGTAAAGCAAAACCAATTTTAAAAACTTATAATTCCTAACAGTCTAGCGTCTAATATCTATCATCTACAAGCCTTATCTATTCCGTTCAAAGGGGTTTTCGGGTTTTACGAGCAGTACTTTTTCGCGCTCCACTACCACAGAGCCAGGAGCGGAGCCTTTGGGCTTCCTGACAAATTTTTTGGGCGTGTACAGCACGGGGCAGAGCGAATCGGTTTTGCGTTTGCTGTAGTAGGCTGCGAGTTGGGCGGCTTTTTCGAGTACTGTGGCAGGAACAGTTTTGCCAGCCTGGTGCTTGATGACAACATGCGAACCCGAAACATCTTTGGCGTGTAGCCAGAGGTCGTCTTTGTGGGCATGCTTCTGCGTCAGTACGTCGTTGTTTCTGGCACTTTTACCAACCAATATTTTAAAACCTTCCGACTCAAACAGCCTGAACGGTATTTCGGGTTGCGCCTGCTGCTTGCCGGCTAGTATGTGCGCATACTCTCTCAGAAAAAGCTTCAGGCTCTTAAAACCATCTACGGCTTCTATGGCCGCCAAAGCATCTTCCAGTACTATCGTTTCTTCGAGCTTGCGTTCGGCTTTCTCCTCGAGTTGCTTTACCTCCAGGTGCTGGTTTTTGGCTTTCCGGTAAAGGCGCTCGGCTTGTTTCTGAGGTGTCTCGTCTGGCTTTAATTTATAGCTGCGGTTTTTATCTGTATAAAAATCGTACAGCTCTACCTCCGCTGCTCGGGGCGGTATGTTGGTGAGGTTAGCCATCAGTACATCGGCCGTTTGCGAGTAGGAGCGGTCGTGGCGGAGTTCCTGTAGCTTTAGTTCGGTTTGTGCCAATACGGTACGGGTGCCGTTCAGCTTTTTCTCCAGGTGCTGGCGTGCCTGCTCATACTGCCGTTCAAAACCCGTTTCGTAGAGGTAGCTCCTGGTGAAGTCGTTGAGGGCATCAATAGGGTTGTGAAAAGTGTTCTGAACCTCGCCCAGGGGCAGGAGCGAGAGCCGTGTTTTACCGTCGAGTTTGGTGATGTAATAAGCATCCGGTTGCTCTAGTTTTTCGAGTAAGGTCTGTACCATTTCCCATTTCTCATCGAGTGGCTGGGTCGCATACTGTTGTTGGGCCAGGTACAGGGCGGGCAAATCGCCGAAGGTCGGGTAAATTTTGCGGAGGTTCCCTTCTGCTGCTGCAAAAGCTGCATAATTTTGCTGTAAAGGCCTGTCCATGTGCAATGGGTTCATCTCCAGGTCGGCGCCGAATTTTTTATGAAACAGATCGATGGCCTGGTGCTCGTGGTAAAGCACTACGTTAGCCCGGTTGCCGAACAACTTAAACAGCAACAAAAAATTATTTGTAAAGCGCAAATAAAAGCTGCGTTCGTTCTGGTGTTGTACTATTGCCTCTACCTGCTGCCCCAGTACCGGTTCAAACAGCTCCACACTGTTGGCCCTGGCTCTTTTAAAATCGGAAGGGAAAGAGAGGGCGGAGAAATGTGACGTAAGCAGGGCGCGTATGAAAAATTCCTCACCTGCACCTTCAAATCCCAGTATCAGCTCATCTTTGTTCTGGCTGAAACACGTTTCCAGCTGCTTGCCCACCAGCTTAAGTGGCAACTGCAGGCTTAACTGTTTCAGAAAGTAGTAGTTCTGGTGCACTTACTTTGTTATTGGTTGGTGAATTGTTGATTGTTAAATTGTTATTTGTTGGTGAGAATTGGTTAACAAAGGGTTAATTGTGGGACGAACTGCTGATGATTCAAAATAATAAATAAGTATTATAAAGCTAAATAAACAGCCATACTCCTTTAGAAATAAACCTGACTGAGTAGATCTGCAGGTGATATTTTTTACAAGCTGGGCAATATGAAGACAGTAAACCTCACCCATTTAACCATTCATCAATTAAACCTAGGCAGCAAACCACCAGTTACACCTCAAATTGAAGGCCATCATAGGCCAGGCTGATAAAGTCTGGTAGTTGTTCCTCTACATGGCGGTGCCGCCCCAGCAAGTGGCTGATGTGCGTGAGGTAGGCTTTTTCGGGTTGGAGTTCAGTCAGCACTTCAACGGCTTCCTGCAACGAGTAATGCGATATGTGGGGCTCGTGTCGCAGGGCATCCAGCACCACCACCTTAGAACCTCTTATCTTATCCATCTCTTCGGGTGCAATGTAGTTAACATCGGTAATGTAGGTAAAGTCGCCGATGCGGTACCCCATAACCGGCAGTTTATAGTGCAGCACCCGAATTGGTATTACCAGAATACCCTCTACCTCGAAAGGGGCCTCTGTAATAGGGTGAAGCGCCACACGTGGTATGCCGGGATAATTTGCACCAGAGAAAATATAGGGAAATTCCTGTTTGAGTTGGTTCAGCACCCTTTGCTCGCCAAACACTGGCATATCCTTTTTCTGAAGAAAATTATACGCCCTGATGTCGTCGAGGCCGGCAGTGTGGTCTTTGTGCTCGTGCGTGAACAACAGGGCATCGAGGGTTTTAATACGTTCGCGCAGCACCTGTTGCCTAAAGTCGGGGCCTGTATCGATAATAATGCTTTTATCTTCGATTTGCAGATGCACCGATACCCGCAGGCGCTTATCGCGGTAGTCTACAGAGCAACACACCTCGCAGGTGCACCCGATAACGGGAACACCCTGCGAGGTGCCTGTTCCTAAAAAAGTTATCTTCAATGGGTTTCCTTGTTACGTATTTGCAGATAGAGCGCCTTGTTTTTATCGCTCAGGCGGCTCTGGTCTACCGAAATAGTTCGCAGAATGTCGTAAAGGCAGTTAACTTTCCCTTCTAAACTAAAATATTTATTCACGACGGCTACCTTCATGTCTTTCAGGATGCAGTAGCCCGCCTTAAAGTTTCCTTTCTCGTAGCGCAGAACAAACTCAGATTCCGCAAAAATATCTTCGAGCCTGTTCAGGAAAGGCCGCGTGTACTTTAACTCCATTTATGTTACTCTCCGAGGTGTTGCTTTACGGTTTGTACCAGCATATCGAAATCGAGGGGCTTTGGCAGGTAAGCATCCACGCCAGCCTCCTTAAAGTCTTCCATTGTGTAGTTATTCGCATTACCTGTTACGGCAATAATCGGAATTTTAGCGATGTCCTTGTTCTCGTGCTTACGAATTTCGCGGGTGCATTCCATGCCGTTTTTAACCGGTATGTTCAGGTCCATCAGTATAGCATCTATTTTTTGGCTCTCTACTTGTTTCAATACTTCTCCACCGTTTTTAGCAGTTAGTATTTTATAGTTTTGAAGCTCAAGGATTTTCTTCGTCAGGTTAAGGATTACTGAACTGTCTTCAGCAATCAGAATGGTTTTGCTATCTGCCATAGGAATAGTTAAATAATTATTTCTTTGTAAGCTTTTTTATAATATTCGTATTGCTCCAGAAGCTTAGAGAAGTTGTCGTCTACGCCTTCCAGCACATTATTTTTGATGTCGTGCTCCAGCTGCTTTGCCAGTTCGGCAAGTGGGTTTATCCCTAGTGTGAAACCAGTGCCTTTTAGTTGATGCAATGTACTTAAAATGCCGTTGTAATGTTGTGCCTCCAGCTCTTTTTTGGCATCCTGAAGCAATCCTGCTGCTTCTTCCTCAAAATCGGCGTACAGTTGTTTTATAAATTCAGGACCACCGATCTGTTTAAGCTGCTCCACCACAGTTTGGTCAATAATAGCAATTGGGTTAAGTTCGGTTTTTGCTTCGGCAGCTGGGGTAGCGGTGTCAGGGTTTTGCCAACTGCTGTTCTCCCACCTGCTCATAACCGCGTAAAGGTCGTAACTTTTTACGGGTTTCGAAACATAATCGTCCATTCCCTCCTGTATAAACTTAATGGCGTCGTCTTTCATGGAGTAAGCCGTCATGGCAATAATGGGCGGGCAGTAACTTCCTAACTCATCTCTTATTTTTTTCATGGCTGTAATGCCGTCCATTTCCGGCATCTGTATATCCATGAAAATAATGTTGTAGTTGTTGGTAGTGGCATAGGTTATGGCCTCAAACCCATTAGAGGCAATATCAATGCGGCAGCCCAGGCGTTCCAGCTGCTTTTCGGCTACTTTCTGGTTTATCTGGTTGTCGTCTACGAGCAAAACATAAGGTGCGCTGGCAAATACCTCTACTTCGCTGCTTAACTGTTGCTGCTCTATGTGAGCTTCCACTTCATCGGCATCGGCCAGCTTTATTTTTATGTTAAACCAGAAGGTGCTGCCAAGGCCCGGCTCCGACTCAACGCCAATGCTACCGCCCATGAGCGTCGTTATCTGTTTCGAAATGGCTAAGCCAAGGCCCGTGCCGCCAAAGGTTTTGGTAGAGGAGTTGTCGACCTGCATAAAATCTGTGAACAGCACTTGCTGGTCTTCAGGCGAAATACCTATGCCCGAATCCTTTACCCGCACATGCAGCATGTGTTCTGTTTTGTTCAGCTGCCGGCTTTTTACAAACACACTTACTTCGCCCTGGTTTGTAAATTTAATGGCGTTAGAAACCAGGTTCGACAAAATCTGCAGGAACCTGATTTCATCGGTGAAGATGTAGCGTGGAGTGCCAGGCTCTATGGTGTAAATAAACAACAGGTCTTTTTGCTGCGCTCTGTTTACAAACAACGAATGTATTTTGCCCAGGGTGTCGTACAAATCTATGCCGCTCTCGCTTATCTGCAACTTGCCTGCCTGCATCTTCGAAAGGTCCAGGATGTCGTTCAGGATGGCCAGCAAGGCATCCGAAGATTTACGCAGGGTTTCAATGTACTCGCTCTGTTCTTTGTCGGTATTGATCTGGCGCAACAGGTCTATCATGCCGATGATGCCGTTCATAGGCGTGCGCAGCTCGTGGCTCATGTTTGCCAGGAACTGTGTTTTTACTTTGAGCAGGTTTTCGGCTTCTTCTTTTGCTTTTAAAAGATCTGTCTGGGTTCTTTTCAGCTCCGATACGTCGCGTGCCACGCCCTCCAGGCTAACAGGTTTTCCTGTTTCATCATAAATTACGCGTGAGTCGAGCAGAATGGCTTTTTTTGTGCCGTCTTTGCAGATCAGTTGTGCTTCTACATCGCGCACCGACCCCTGCTGCAGCACACGTTCCCGCATGAGCAGGCGTTGTGCAGGGTGCACAAAAAACCGGCCGCTGTCGTAGCCAATGGTTTCTTCTTCTTTGTAACCAAGCAAGCTGAAAATGGATGGGCTCACAATCTCTATCACACCGTCTAAAGAAGTGCGGTAGTACACATCCTGAAACGACTCAAATATCCGGCGGAACTTTACCTCGCTGTTTGCAAGCGCCAGCTGCGACTTCTTTTTGTCTGATATATCAAGGGCGATGCCTGAAATTTCCTCAAAAGTGCCATCTTCCAGGTAAATCGGGTTCAGGTATATTTCGAGCCAGCTGCTGTTGTCGGCCAACGAAATCTCGAAGTGCTGGGTAGCGCCTTCAAAGGCATGTTCGTATTTCTCAACCCAGAAATCTTCCCGGTTGTTTAAGCTGCCAATAGGTTTAACAACTTCTATGGAGGTAAAAGGAGTAAGCTCCTCGCCTGGTTTAGAAAAGGTTTTAGAAAAATTCCGGTTAAAGGAGGTTAGTTCAAATTGCCTGTTAATGGACCACATGTGGTGCGTTCCGCTTTCGAAAATAGCTTTTAGCCGAGCATTCTGATTATTTATCTGCTCTTCGTTTCGTTTACGCTCAATGGCAAGCGCCACTTGGTTCGATATAAAGTGCAGAATCTCGATATCGGTGTGCACATAGGCATCGGGGTTCTGGTAATCTTGTAGAGTAATAACCCCGATAATGCGGTCGCCAATGGCCAGCGGCGAGCAAAGAATTACCTCCGGCAGTGCCCCGTGTATAGTCAGTTTCTGTTTTTCGGCCAGCTCTATCAGCTCCTGCTTTTGCATGTAGAGCGGCTTGCCTGTTTTAATTATATACTCCGAGAGCCCCATCGTAAAAGGCCGCCTGATTTCTGTCTTGGTAGATTTATCTATAAACTGATCGACCAGGTACACAAAGTGCAGGTGGTGAAACTCGTAGTCGCAAAGGGCGATGTAGATATTTCGGGTCTCTATGATTTTACTAAGCTCCCGGTGTATGGCGCCGTAAAGTGAGTTAAGGTCTTTGCTGCTAATGGCCAGGTTGGCTATGCTATAATACACCTTCTGAAGTCGCTCCGCCTTTATACGATCGGTAATATCGTGCAGAATGGCGCGTGTAGCCACCGGTTTGCCATCTTGCCAGCTACAGGTTATACTGCCAATCAGGTGTACCGGCTTGCCAGCCTTGGTCAGGAATACCGTTTCGATTTTATTCACATGCTCGCCTTTGTAGAGGTTGCGCAACTGGTAAATGAGCTTCGCCTTGTAGTAAGGGTGCACAATGTCGTTCAGCGAGAGTGTTTCTATATCTACATCGTTGTAGCCGAGGCGGTCTTTCCAGGCCTTGTTTACAAAAATGAATTTATTGTCAGCCGATATGTTCTGAATAAGGTCATGCGCATTGTCGAAGAGGTCCTGCAGGCGTATTTTATTGTCCTTCAGCGCCTCCATGGCAATACGCTTGTCGGTCATGTCTTTGCCTACACTCGTTACGCCTTTAATTTCGCCATCAGGGCCGTACTCAAACATGCAGTCCCAGCGCAGGGTCTTCACCTGGCCCGATTTCATGAGCAGGTCGCGCTCGTAATAGGTATTTAGCTGTTTATTTTTGATAGACCTAATAAAATCCTGCCTTCTCTTTTCGCGTTCGTATACCGGCACCAGCAGGTCATGGTAATTTTTGCCGATGAGCTCTTCGCGCTCGTACTCCAGGTATTTCAGAAAATAATCGTTTGAGTAAACAATGGTGCCCTCGGTATCCATGCTGAAGTAAACCAGGCTTACCTTTTCCAGGAAACTCCTGAAATGCTCCATCGATTCGTTCACCACTTCTTCGCGGCGCTTGGCCAGCTGCACCAGTTTACGTTGGGTAATGTCGCGCTTAAAAGCCTGCACGTAGTACTGCCCATCTATTTTTATGCGGTTCAGGGTTATTTCGGCATCAAAAGAGGTGCCGTCTTTGCGCAGGTTTCTCCACTCAAATGTAACAGGTGCATCCATGGAGAGCGCCTTTTTCATGAGCTGGGCCGTTTTCTCATCAGATGGAATGCCGTCAGGTTGCACTTCAGGCGAAAAGCGGTACGGCGAAGCTCCCAGCAGGTCCTCTCTATTACAGCGGAATAATTGGGTTGTTTTTTCGTTGCAGTCTACAATTTTGCCTTCATTGTTAAATAGCAGAATAGCATCGTAAGATGCTTCGAAAAGCATTTTGTACTTATCTTCTGAATGTATGAGCTGCTGCATGAGCTCGCGTCGTGCCAGGTAATTGCCAATGGCATTGCCAATAAACTCAAGCAGCGACAGGAAAGAAGGTGTGGTTTTAGTATCCTTTTCCGGCCAAAGCACCAACAGCGCGACCAGCGATTTTTCGGTGGTGATGGGCAGCAGGGTTAGATTTTGGTTTATCTGCTTTTCAAGGTCAGAGCAAATGGTGCGCAATATAAAGCGTTTGTCAGGTGTTAACACCTGATCTGCCAGCTCTTTCGACAGCGGAAAGCTCTCGGGAAGCGAATTGGTTTCAGTGGTTTTTCCTGCCGAATACGATAATAAAGCTGCTTCGTCGGCTTCGGAGTAGTTATAAACACAGCCACCTATCATGTCGCTTTTCTGGAGCAACTCTTCTACCGTAGAATTCAGTACTTCCTGCTCGCTGTTAGAAGTGGAGAGGTTTGTAATCAGGTGGTTCACAAATTCCAGCTGGTGGTTTCTGAACCTGATTTCCTGCTCGCTCCCTACCAGTTCCAGCAGGTTTCGGGCCGATCCGAATATAACTTCCTTCTCATCAAACTCACCTTGCTGGAGCAGAATCTCGATCGGGAGCAGATCATTAGATTTTTCTAACAACCACCACTCGAACTTTTGAGGTGTGCCACTCATGGCCTGGTTTAACTGGCCCCGCAGCGCCACCCGCTCAAACAGGTTCAGTCCAAAGCTCCTGAAAATAGAATTGCCAACAAGATCCTCTTTCCGTTGGTTTATTAGGCGCAGGGCCGTTTTGTTTATGTCAATAAAATTACCGGCACTATCGAGTATAAAAAGCGGTTCGGTGCTGTACTCAAATACATAACGGTAATTATCTTTTTCTGATAAGGTACTGCCGTTTTCGAGAGCAGGCACAATTTCTACTGTAATAAACTGATGGTCTGCGTAATTCAGGAGCTGGCATTTAAACTGAGCCATGTGCAGCTTGGGCGAACTCGAAATAATACCGCTACTGAATTTCCGGTTTTGATGCAGCTCCTGTACAAGCCTGGTAAAGGCCTCCTCTTTGCCAGAGCACAGAATATGCTGGAGCAGGAGGGGTGGAGGTTGCGGCAAATCAGAACTGAGCAGGTCGTGCGCCTGGCAATTGGTTGCCAGCACCTGACCGGTAAGGTCTGCTACGAGCAGGGGCAGGCCAGGCTTTGCCAGCTGCGTAACCACCTGTAGCAGGTTTTTGGCCTCATTGGTCAGGTGTTCAGGAGTAGACCCTTCGGAAAATATAGACATAGTATGAAAGCAAATCTGTGTGGCCGTTGTGTTTCTTTAAAACAGTCGGTTACGAAGTTTAAGAATAAACTTTAATTTAGCAAAAAATAACGAACAGGCGTCTTCTTGATTCTGTGTTTATTTAGCAGCTCTTATGCCTGCACAAGGCTTGCCTGCAGGTGTTTTCTGCTCCTGATTAAACATTACAGTGGCGCATCGGCCTGAATACGAATAGCTGGAGTAGGCGCTGCAGGTGGTTGCGTATTTTCGGGAAATTAATTAGCTTAACTCTTTTACGGATTAGCCTTACAGCTGTATCTGGCTTTTTATGAAGAAAATATGTTTTACTGTTACAACCGATCTTACTTACGACCAGCGGATGCAGCGCATCTGTGGGTCTATGGCAAAAAAAGGATACGAGATTGAACTGGTAGGCAGGGTATTGCCGGTTTCGCTGCCGTTGCAGCAGCAGCCGTATGCGCAGCACAGGCTCCGCTGCTGGTTTAACAAAGGTAAGTTGTTTTATGCCGAGTACATGCTGCGGTTGTTTTTCTATTTACTCCTGCGACGCTACGATGCCTACTGCGCCATAGACCTAGACACGGTATTGCCTGTTTACGCGGTGGCGGAGCTTAAGAAAAAGCCTTTTGTATACGATGCCCACGAATATTTTCCGGAGGTGATTGAAGTAGCAGACCGGAAACACATAAAGGCAACCTGGACCACTGTAGAAGCCTTTATTCTGAAAAGAACGCGTTTTGCCTACACTGTTACAGCCTCCATAGCCCAGGTTTTCAAAGAAAAATATAACTCAAATTGCGAGGTTATCCGGAACATGCCGCCGCTGTTGCCTTACCAGGAGCCAGCCAAAGAACCTGCTACCATTTTATACCAGGGTGTCGTAAACGAAGGCAGAGGGCTGGAGCCACTACTGCACGCAATGGCAGGAGTGGAGGCGAGGCTGATAATTTGCGGGCACGGCGATATTTTTGATGAACTGGTGCAGCTGGCCAGCACACTTGGCGTAGCGCATAAAGTAGAG
>NZ_VRTY01000152.1 GCF_008017455.1 Pontibacter qinzhouensis
CGCTGTTTGACCCGGATTAAGTGGCGCCGCTTGCTCCGGAATAGGTGGCGCTGCTTGCCCGGAATAATCATCAAAGGCGGATTAGGTTATTTTACCAAGACTGAGAATGCTGAGTTTCCCATTATAGAGGCATACGTGGGTACGGGTATCACCAAGATTGACAATTATTGGTACTTTAAAGGCGATACAGATGGAGAAGTCACGCAGGCGCGATATTGGAGCGTGTTCGGGCAATTTAATGCAGGTAAAAGAGTATCGGAAAGTGAGTACGGGCTCGGGCTAAGGTTCACATATTCACAGTATATTGATTTCAGCTTTTACGACACCTATTCTGCTTCTACAAAGAGCAGTTATAAAAAACTAAGAGGCCTGACTGCTGACCCTGCCATAAGTGCGGGTTATAATCTATATGGGGTAAACATAAATGCACAGGTAGGGGTGGGAATTCCTTTAATTGCACCATCTGTAGAGCGAACAGACACTCATACCGCATATGAAGGGACAACTGAAATAAGAACTGTTATAAATTCGGAGGAAAAAATTCGCTTATACTCTTTTATAGGCAGGTTGAGCCTACAATACAAACTAAACTTTAATAAGAAGAGGTAAAAAAGCAACATACAACAAGGTTCAGCCCTTAGGCTTGGCTACGCCTCGCCCATCAGCTGCACCAGCACGTTGGCCACCCGTCACATTCATCTCAAAAATCGTCGTTTTTTGGGACGGGGCAGAGGGTCAACAGGTCAGATGCTCCCTTTTAAGGGCTTGAGCACAGTCTGTACGGCAGGCTGCTGAAAAGTGACTACCGACATTGCCCCTCCAAATCCACCTGCGCTTCCAGGACCCGGTGCAGCAAAGAAGGTTTGCTCCTTAAGTTACTAGGTATATGCTAACAATAAGTACATACGTGCTGTACTTCCTGTTAATCAAGTATATATTTTCTTGAAATATAAAACTTGTTAGATGGCAAACTCGTTATATATTTGTTAAAAAATAAGGGCTTCCACCTTGTGGAGCCCTTACTTCGACTAGCTAGCGCTTCTTTGCATAGAAGCAGAATGGTCGACCATTTGCGCGACGGACCTTTTTGCCCTTGATCGTCACGTACATGGTGCAAACCAATTCGTAGTCTGGGTGATTGGATTTGTCAATCATCTTCTTTCTACTTTTTTGGTTGAACAATTTATTTAAATAAGCCTAGTCAGAGTTGCGACCTCTGATCTAGGTTTTTTTTTGCCCGCATGTTATTGTTTGCGGGCAATGTCTTAAGTACTATTCCTCACCCTCCTCTTTAGAGACTTTACTAATCGAGCGCTTTATATCCTTAGGTCTGCGTTTAAGCTTGTAGATATCCTCTCCGTTATACTTCTCAGCTATAATTTCAAAAATCACCTTATAGTCAGTGTAATTGATACTTAGCTTATTAAAAACACTTGTTAGGGGCAGCGAGTAGTATCCACTGGTCTTTGTTAACTTAACACAGTTGTCTTCTTCTGTTTTAAAGGGCTTGAGGAAGATGTGTTGGTAGCTGGCAATATCTCCATCAAGAGCTACTTTGAAACAAGCTACTTCGCCTAACCTCATTACTTCTGCGGCCTCTGTGTTGAACCCCAATTTGCCAGATAAATGAATCGTTGCTTTCGCCTTATTATCTATATCTGATATTGATAAAAAATTCAATTCCATTTCCATGCTTTATGTGTGCAACGCCTTTTTACTCCCTTAATGCTATATATAGGTATTAGTAACCCAATACCTGTGCACAAATATATCACTTTTTCATAATAATCATTCGTTTGTATATAGTTTTATTCAAACAATTTTCTCCATCTATAGCTGATATTCACATTTTTACATGAATATATCTCTAAATCTCTCTTAATTAATTATTATATTATTCTTCTTAATTAAGAATAATAGCTCCTTCTAATAAACCTTTTATATGTAGCTTGCTCAATAAACTCTGTTTTTAACCTTATAGTTATGTCTATACTTTCTCTTTTTTCTGCCTTTCTATTCTCTTTTATAATATCCTTATACTTCCCTTGTGTAATTGTATAGGATATAATATCTTCTAAGGTTTATTGATATCTCTATTAATAGCTTTAATACATTCCTTAGTAGAATGCTGGTGAACTTTTTTAGCGGTACTGTGGTAGGTTAACCACAGTAATACATACATCTGCGTCAAGTTATCCCCGTTATACTCAACGGGGATACTACTTGTGTATTAAACTGTGTTCACACACGCAGAAGGTGGCCCAGCTCGCTTGGCGCAAAGGAAAGAAGTCAATATCTGCTCGGGCTACTGCCGGAGCCCCGCCTCTCCGTTCGGGCTCTGTTGCTAGCATTTTCGGGAAGCAGCTAAATTATTCCAATAGTATCTAGATGCGCTGTTTAGCTGCTCTTTCTTACTAGAATCTGAATCGGTGCAGTATAATCAAGACCAAGGGGTGGTGCAGAAAAAAAATGAGCCCGACGACGCGGGCTCATGGGACAATACAGTAAGGCACTTGCCTGCCAGCTAAACCACAGCTGGCAGATTATATCTTGATTATTGCACTTTATAACATAGCTACCATTATTTAATATTTACCACCTTTGTACAAAGGTTATACGATGGGAGAATACACAACTGCAGCAGACGATAACTTATTGGGCATAGGCGATAAAGCACAACTCAACGAACTGGAGGCGAAAGGGGTGCTAAGAGCAGAAGAGTACATGTTAGACCTAGACGATTCTGTTGAGATCAGCACCGGCTTAATCTTAGATATTCATAGAACTGCATTCGGAGAGATTTATGAGTGGGCAGGAAAGTGGCGCAATAAGGATTTGCAAGTAGGGGCCTACATACCACCTAGGCACTTTGATGTCCCACGGCTAATGGCTGAGTTCACCTATGACCTTAGATATCGGCTACAGAACAAAGTTGATAAGTATAAGGATACGGAAGCACTAGTGAGGGAGCTCGCCTGGGCACACCACAGGATGGTGCACATACACCCCTTTGTGAACGGTAATGGCCGCTCGGCTCGCTTGATCACTAATCTATTGGCCTACATGCATGGCTATCAGAGCGTGGAGCTGTATCAGCGAGATGGGGACGGCAGAAAAAAATATCTGCAAGCGGTGAAGCTTGCAGATACATATGATTTCTCAGAATTGGAGCAAATGATCAGGGAGCAGCTTAAGCCTTTATAAGCCGCCGCTCTTCCTTCACCTCTGCATAAAGCTTTTCCAGGCGGTCCTTGCTTACGCCCTGGTTCTCCAGCATCATAGAGCCATGCACTGACTTCACCACCATAGAGCGCACGAATGCCTCATCCTTCAGCTTTGGGTAACGGTCTCTTAGTTTCATGGTCTTTTCTTTAATAGAGTAATTATAGCGAATGCTGCTACAATGCAAACAGCTGTCATCAATGACGTTAGCAAAGATAGTTGTTTGTACACTACAAGCAATACCAGTACCAATAATAACAACAACGATAGTGCATACGATAATTCCAACCCAAAAGATAAAGCTGGTGAGGATCCGGGTGTAGGGACAGAGCATAAGGGAGAAAAGCATAAAGAAATAGAGGGTTTTGCAGAGTCAGCAAGCATTCCTTCTGTAGGTCCTGCAAGAGCTCATCCTGTCGATGCTTATACAATCCATAGCCTGTGGCTAACTGGTGATCCTGAACAGCACTTTGTCTTGCATAGATGAAAGTAAACGTCAGATTATGCATAAAGCTAAGTTTACTTTAACTTACTGTCCGTAAACTTAGTCTCCAACCGATGGCGCAACTCTACTCCCCTATATTTTCCAGAAAATACCTCAAATCCAAAGCCCAGAATTTCCATCTGTCCCAGTTCCCAGACTTGGCAAAGAAGCGGGCACTCATTGAAAAATGGCAGAGTGGCATTAAAAGTGGCAAAATCCTGAAGCAGAAAGAAGAGGAACTGCAGAGTGAGTTCCTGAATATTTTCTTTGGGGAGGTGCTTGAGTATGTGTACAGCCCAGAGGCAACGAGGTGGAACCTAAGCAAAGAGCACAAGTCTGACTCAGACAGTACAAAGGCTGACGGTGCATTGGGTTATTTCTGGATGTTCGGTAATGAACGCAAGGCAGATGTGAGGGCTGTGATTGAACTGAAGGACGCACGAACTGACCTGGACAAGCCGCAGAACCGTCTCCACGACAAGCGGAGTCCCGTAGAGCAAGCCTTTAGTTACGTTCCGAAGGCAGGCGGCAACTGCCGCTGGGTATTGGTCAGTAATTTTCTGGAGATAAGGCTCTACCACCACTCCGATCAGAGCCGCTATGAGCAGTTTGATGTGATGCAACTGCATGAAGAGGCAGAGTTGCTTCGCTTCCTATTTCAGGTGCACAAGGACCGGCTAATCCTGGAGCACGGAGAGTCGGCAACAGAACAGCTCTATAGGGAACGGCAGGCAGAGGAGCATAAGATTACAAAAAACTTCTATGGGGACTATAAAAAAGCTCGCTTAGACCTGTTCCGGCATCTCCACAGTCAGAACCCGGAGGTACCGGAGCTAACCATATTCCAGAAAACACAGAAGCTGCTTGACCGTGTAGTATTTGTGTGTTTCTGCGAAGATTTGACAATCATACCGCCATATACCTTCCGAGGTCTGCTAAAGGCAGTAAAGGAGGACAAATTTAATCGGCAGGACACTAGGATTTATGAGCGGGTAAAGGACTTATTCTTTGCCATCGATCAGGGCTACCCGGAGGAAGGAATCAATAAGTTTAACGGAGGCCTCTTCGCCCCCGACACTCTCCTTGACAACCTACAGATTAAAGACAGCACGCTTGAGCACATCATCTCCCTCGAGAAGTATGATTTTGCCTCAGATTTGAATGTGAACATACTGGGGCACATATTTGAGCAGAGCATCTCGGACATAGAAGAAACGAAAGCCGAAATAGCCGGACATGACTTTGAAGCAAAAGCAGGGAAGAGAAAGAAGGACGGTATATTCTACACTCCTGAGTACATTACCCGCTATATCGTAAAAGAAGCTGTGGGAGGATGGCTGCAGGATCGGCAACGAGAGCTAGGCTTCGAGAAGCTACCGGAGCTTACGGAAAGTGACTACGCCAGCATCAGATTCGATGCAAAGAAAAAGCTGGTGACAAACAAGGCGGTAGAGAAGCACCTGAAAGCCTGGGATGCTTACCGGGAGGCCTTGCGTAACATCAAGGTGCTGGACCCGGCTTGCGGATCCGGTGCATTCTTAAATCAAGTATTTGATTTCCTGTTCCAAGAGGGGCAGCGCGTGAACAAGGAGCTTGCCAGATTGCGCGGCGGACAGTTTGAGGCCTTTGACCTAGACAGACACATCCTGAACAACAACATATTCGGTGTGGACCTGAACGAGGAGAGCGTTGAAATCACTAAGCTCAGCCTTTGGCTCAAAACTGCTAATAAAAGCAAGGAGCTCACAACACTTGATGCCAACATCAAGTGCGGTAATTCCTTGGTCTCTGATCCGGCAATTGCTGGAGAGAAGGCTTTCGACTGGCAGCAGGAGTTTCCTGATATCTTCAAGCTGGGAGGCTTTGATGTGATAGTAGGGAATCCACCTTATGGAATCCTGATTGGCAAAGAAGACCAGCGTCATTTCATCGAACACTTTCCAAACACGAAGTACAAGACGAACCTTTACGTGCTCTTCCTAGAGAGAATGTTTCAAGTATTCGACAAAGGAGTGGTCCATTTCATTATCCCTAAGTCCCTCCTGTTTAACTCGTACTACGAAAGCATCCGAAAACACCTAATTGAGCGATCGGAGATAAACGAGATCTTCACTATAGCCGAAAAGGTGTTTGAGGATGCGGAAGTTGGCGGGAGCTTGTTGCTGCGGTTCACGATAATGGAAAATCCTGATCCAAGTAATATGGTGCGATTAGCATCTGTCGAAACAACCGAGAACTTTATCACTTCCTTGGACATAAAGGAAAACAGTTTGCCGCAATCATTCTTCCTAAGTGTCCCTAATTGTGAAATATCAGTTGTGTCAGCAGACTCCCAGTCGATACTGCAAAAGCTAAACAAGCTTAGCACCATAAAAGCCTACTACACTTTGAAGAACGGGCTGAACCCAGGAAACGTGAAGCACATTTTGATATCGGAACACCCCGAGACAGATAAGCACAGACCCATTATCTGGGGAAAAGACATATCGAAATACAGGATAGAGTGGTCAGGCGAATACATTAACTACGACAGCTCTTTAGGAGACCGGATCAGCTTGGAGGAGATAAAGTCTAAGGACGGCATGAACAAGCAAAACCGCATTGATTTTGCCTTGCGAACACCAGACTTATTTGAGCGGAAAAAGATTGTAATCAGAAAAACCGGGGACTCTCTTATAGCTTGTGTTGACAGAGGTAGTTATTACTTCGATACGCTGGTGCATGGCATATACCAGGAAAAGGAGGAATTTAATCTCGATTATCTGGTGGCCCTGCTTAACTCAAGACCTGCTACACTGTTTTACCGCTTGTTACATGATATCAAGGGTAAAGTCTTTGCTAAGATTAGCTTGGATAACTTGGCTTCATTTCCAATACCAGAGGGAACTCCAACGGAAAGAGAACAATTAGCCACAAAGGCAAGAAATGCAGCGGAGCAAACCCAGGAACTGTTCACGCTCTCTCAGAAGTTTCTAAAGTTGCTCTCCAGTGAGCTAGGTGTTAGCAAGCCTAGCAAGAAGCTGGAGAAATGGTATGAATTAACCTGGGAGGAGTTTGCCAAAGAACTAGTTAAGTTGAAAGTAAAGTTGAGCCTGGCTCAAAAAGCCGATTGGCTCTCCTATTTTGAGGCGCAGCAAAAAGCTGCTGCTCAAATACTGCAACAACGTCAACGTTTAGATGATGAGATAGATCAGATGGTTTTTCAACTCTATGGGCTCACGAAAGAAGAAATTGAGTTGATATACGATTAGCAACGAGTACTACTTACTTTACATAAAATAACTTATCGGCTGAACCGCCACAACAGGCATCAATTCAATATATACTCAGATTGAAAGCGACTTTTATAAATAGAGAGGATAATAAAGTTTAGAGGGCACTCCCAATGTGACTACCAGTTGTGACGGCTATAATCCATTCAAATAAATCGCGAACGCATCTGTGTTTA
This sequence comes from Pontibacter qinzhouensis, assembly GCF_008017455.1. Lineage (GTDB taxonomy): Bacteria > Bacteroidota > Bacteroidia > Cytophagales > Hymenobacteraceae > Pontibacter > Pontibacter qinzhouensis. Next base: position 7,155 of record NZ_VRTY01000152.1, read on the forward strand.
CAACAGATCGTCAACGGTGAAAGCATGAGCTATAATAAAGGCTAAAACATCCCGACAGATATTTTCATAGAGGCGATGCACTTGACGTATACATTTCCCTTCTCTTTCCCGTCCGTGAAGGTTAACACCACCTAATCTGTGACCGCGGCGGCGAGCACCTCCACCCCTGCCGCTACTGCATGAAAGCTTTGGCCTCCGCTTCTCCTTTCGACTTCCTAATTTAGAAAATCTCTGGCAGAGCTAGGGGTTTCTGGAATTATCTCACCTTATAACCTTTTACAAACGTCCGTTTGTAAAAGGTTATAACTATCTTCGCCCCGAGTTTCACCTATATAATAAGGAGTAGCGAAGATGAAGTACGTGGCCTACTACCGGGTCTCCACAAAGAAGCAAGGCCAGAGCGGGCTGGGTCTGGAGTCACAGCGCGAGATGGTGAAGGGTTTCCTCAAGCCCGGCGATGCGCTGCTTGCCGAGCACATTGAGGTGGAGAGCGGCAAGAAGAACGATAGGCCAGAGCTAGAGGCGGCCATCGCCCTGGCCAAACGGGAGCAGGCCCAGCTGCTGATTGCCAAACTGGATCGTCTCAGTCGTAACGCCGGGTTTATCTTTAAGCTGCGTGACAGCCACGTGGACTTTCTTGCTGTGGATATGCCCGATGCCAATACCCTGACCATCGGAATCTTCGCCGTATTGGCCCAGCATGAGCGGGAGTTAATCAGCTCCAGGACCAGAGCCGCGCTCCAGCAAAAGAAGCTACAGGGTTTTGCCTTGGGTACGCCTGAGAACCTGACCCAGGGAGCCAGGACGAAAGGACTTCAGATACGGCAGGAGAACGCAGCATCGCACAAAGCTAACCGACAGGCCACGGAACTGATCCAGATGTATCGGGAAAAGGATATGACCTATCAGCAAATTGCTGACCGGCTTAACAGCCATGGCTTCACCACCCGCAGGGGGAAGAAATTCTTTGCCATCACCGTTCAGCGTCTGCACATCCGACAAGGGCAGCTTCAAACGGATGTCCTCACCTCACCAGAGTAGTTTAGGCTTGCTGTATTTATATTGAAAGTGTTTCATCTTTTGTATCTTATGTGGCATAAGAGTTATCACCCTATACTCCTCCTATGCAACATGTACATATTTTTCTGGATGAATTCGGAAACGCCAGCCTAAACCTGGATAAAGCCGGTACCTTCTCCCATTTTGTTCTTACAGCTGTTCTCCTGGATGAGAAGAAGCTGGAGCAGGCCCGGCTGCTAAGGGATACGATCAGCCAACGCTTCTTCCAAGGCCAACCCATCAAGTCCAGCCGTATTCCCAATGATGAGAAGGGCTTCCGGAAAAGATTGGAGGTATTGAAAGAGCTGCGCCAGCTGGACTTCGTCGTGCTGGGAATGGTCATCAACAAGAGCAAACTGGAAGGAGCAGGGTTTGATCGTAATGATGTGTTCTATAAATACTTCAACCGGATTTTCCTCAAGCAGTTTCCCAAAAACTTTACTGCTTTCTCAATACATGCCGATCAGCTTGGTTGGCCAGAATTTCGGCGCAGCCTACACCATTACATTGAAACCAAAGTTATCCAGCGGGATCTATTCACGCCGGAGCGCTCGTACCGCCTGGTAGAGGATAAGTCAGAGGAACCCTTGGTGCAGCTGGCAGATTTTCTTTCTGGCTGCCTGGGCAAGATTTACTGCACCAGTCACAGCCACGAAAAGGCATCCGCACTGTTCGATCTGCTGCACGACCGTACGTTCATTGACTTTTTCCCTTTTGAAAGAACAGACTATCTCCTCTCCCCTACCCCCGAAGACCGGCAGAAGAACCATCTTATACGAAGAATAGCCTCGGAGTCCGCCCAAGAGGCACTATTAGGTAGAAACAGCCTTTCGGAGGAGGCGCTTGCCGTGTTGCAGTATCTGTACCTGATGTTCCGCACCGCGCCTGACCGCCTCATCGAGAAACGGGAGATCATTGATAAGTTAAAAAGAAGATTTCCGACTTTTTCGGAGCAGCAGCTGCGGGTTTGTGTCCAACACCTGCGCGACAACGGGGTGCTTATCGCAAGTATCCAAGGTAAGTCAGGCTATAAGCTTCCTGACGGCGTGGAGGATATCGCTGGCTTCTATAACCGCTACCTCAACAGCATTGTTCCGATGCTTAACCGCATCAATATCTGTAACCGCAAGTTGATGGTGAACAGTGTGCAGGAGGTGGACCTGCTTCAAACTAACACCGCTTATTCACTTTTGCATGAGTTGATCAAAACACTGGATAAGGAGAAGCATGCCTCTTTAATCGAGTAAATTGTTGTTCTTTAAGTATGGTGCTTTGGGAGATACTTATGATACCTCGATAGTTTAAGACCACTTCATCGTTTTTCTTAATTGAATCAAGCTGCTATATTGAACAG
>NZ_VRTY01000153.1 GCF_008017455.1 Pontibacter qinzhouensis
TCTTTATCCGATGGCTCAATCGCCAATTTCAATACTATCAAAACACCCAATTTTTAGTTGGGTAGAGTAGAAAAATCCTTCACTCTCTGCCGGTTAACCAACCAAAAGCAGCAAAAAGCCCGTAAATCGTATGATTTCGGGCTTTTTTGTTTTTACTCCCCCTCTAAAACATTCAGTTTATCTTAATCCTTAGGGGTTAGAATTGCAATGTTATACTTTAGACTTTTTACAGGTAGCTACTATTTGGTTGTATAGGAGGTTCCCATACTGGCAGGATGTCAGGTAGCTCAGGGCCTTGTGCCTCCTTTTCCGTTTATAAAAGCTTTCGATGTACTCGAAAATAGCTAGTTTAATTTGCTATCTGGTGGTGAATTGGTAGTGGTACACCATCTCTGTTTTCATCGTTTTAAAGAAGCTTTTTGCCACAGGTTAGTTTACAACCTGCTTTTTATTTCCTTGTCTAGCTGTTTTCGCAGCAGCTTTAAGACGCTCCTGGTTTTCTTTTCTTTCTTTGAATTCTTTTTGGCGCTGCTTCTTTTGTTGATTATCTGATCTGGTACTCATCGGCTAATTCGGTTTTATTATACCTAACTAATATACGAGTTTTAAATACACTCCTCCCTTGTCTTATGGCACTTTTATCTACACATCAATTTCATTCTATAACTTATTATTTAGTTATCCAGCTAAGTCAGCGGCTTCGCAGGCACACGGCTTTTCAGCGTTATCACGAGTGCAAAAGCATATACTTATGATTTTTGCCGGATAATTCACCTGTGTCAGTTTAAGCTATGAAATTATTCGAATAAAAACAGCCTCCAGAAGATTTTCCATTAGAATTTTGCCAAGGGTCTGGCCGACAGATTTTATGATGTGCTTGCCTGTTTTTCATGAAAACAGATTAGAAAATACTCACTCCTTGAAAAGAATAACAGAGAGAAACCAGAAACGCCTGCAAATGTAAAGTTTGCAGGCGTTTCTGGTTATCAAACTAGGAGATTAATACTTGCTATTTCAATTAAAATTTAGTTGAAAATAATCTAATTGCACACCTAACTGAGTAATTGTTAGGTAAAGCTGTCATAGTTAATTATTTTTTATTCGTGCGCATGTAATCTTCATACTCCAAAGATGCCATTATAAACGTCCCGATGGCTTTACCTTCATTTTCAACAATGGTCACGTCTTTTCCGCTCAAGTAATAGTTTATTGTTCCTGTACGTGACGGATCTTTGGCTGGACCTAAGCCTGCTGATGCACAGGTTTGAATAACATTGGTTTTGCCATCGGCTTCTCGTATAAAGTTAGTAAGCAGCCCCTGGTACGCCTTTTCAGCCACCGGTACATAAGCAGCTTTGTCAAGCAGACCAAGTCTGATACCTTTCAGGTAGGCATAGGTGAAAATAGAGGAGCAGGACGCTTCCAGGTAGTTCGGCGCTGTTCCCACATTATAGGTTTCACCGGCTATGGTATCACCTTTGCCATCGGCTGTTGTGGTAGCATCGTACTGCAGCAGCTGGTACCAAACACCCGATTCCTGATCTTGCCAGCGTTTTAAACCTGCCGCCACCTGGTGGTAAATCTGCAGTACATCGTTGTAGTCTTTGTGGTCTTTCGGCATATATTCCAACACATCTACCAGCGCGGCAAAATACCAGCCCATACCACGTCCCCAGAACTCCTTGCTACATCCTGAAAATGGTTCTGTTGAATTGGCCCAAAAAGAGTTAGAGTCAGCTGGAGTAGCCGACCAGGCATGGTAGTTCAGTTGTTTCTCAGGGTTATAGGTAAATTTGTGAATAGTTTTAAACTGCTGCGCAATGTCTTCCCAGCTTTCGCTGTTCTCATTTGCATCAGTTTGCCCAAAAGCATCCTGCCATTGCGCATAAATAGGCGACCCCATGTACAAACCATCGAGCCACATCTGGTTGGGGTATATAGCTTTGTGAAAAAATCCTCCGGCTCCGGGCAATCCGGCTGCTATGCGAGCGTGGTCATGCTTCAGGGTGTTGCGAATAACGGTTGCACCAGTTTTATAGCGCTCGGCATCCTTTGTGTTGCCCTTCCTCATTTCTTCTTCATAAAGTGCGAAAAAGATTCTTCCGGCCGGCAGGTCGTCTATGTTACTTGGCCTTAGTGCAGCTCCTCCCTTGGAGTCCAGCATCATGGTGCCATCTTCATTTAAGTTTCTATCTGCAAAGGCTTTAACAGCATCATAATACTCTGTTTTCTCCGGGTACATGATCCAGGCTTTCAGCACAGCACTTGCAACAAGACCAGACACATAATCCCATCCGGTATCTGCTAGCTTGGCCTGATGATGCCTGTTAGTGTAAAAATCAACTAAGCCATGAGACTCTACCATCTTCTGCGACCATTGTGGCGATTCTTCCTGCTTGGTTGAACTACAGGAAAGTACTGCGAAGGAAATCAGTAGTATAAAAAGGTTTTTCATGATGTAATATAAAACAGATATTTTGGATGATCTAGTTTACTAATGGTTGTTACTGAATAAGTTCTGATTTAAAGCAGAATTATCTTGATCTCGTACGTTGACCATAGCAGTCTGCTTCCTGACAAATATAGGGAAATTACATTAGAGCATTTCTGTGTATCGTGGTCCATTTTTGAACGGCGGCTTCTAAAGTACATCGTAACCAACAGCCTCAGTAGTTTTTTATTGTAATCCAGCATCAGAGGGCTTATAAAAAGGTTATGACAGATAAATTACCCTAATTTAATGGTAGCTCCTGAATTATTCGAATGAAAACAGCCTCCAAAAGATTTTAAAGCAGAATTTAGCCAAGGGTCTATTCAACATTTTTTTAATTCCGGATAGTTATGGCGCTATTTATAACTGCATTTACTTAGCTTGTTTACTAGCATCCAGTATGGCTTTTCCTTTCAGAGTAATAGGTTTCACTTAAAGCGCTTAAAAGTTAAGTTTTGAATTCCTCTTAATTATATTTTCTTCTGGACAGATACTTTTTCTCTCACCAAAGTAAAAGAACTGATAAGTTGCAGTTCTAGTGCAAATCCAGAATTTTCAGAAAGCAGGCTGAGCCACTGGTAAAGGAATATTATCTGAACCTTTATAGTAGTAGCTCACGTTATAAATTTGTACAAAACTTATTTCTGTTTGGAAATTGTCTTTCATTCAGATTCTCTCCTTTTCCCTTTCTGACTTATGCGAATTGCCTATATCTCCACATACTTACCGCGCGAATGCGGTATTGCAACTTTTAACGACAATGAGGAGCGGGCCATTCTGGCAAACTTCCCTGATCAGACCATTCAGGAAGATGGCTTTGGCATTGCCATCAACGATTTAGATGAGCTGAATACCTACGATTAACCGAAGCACATAAAGTTTGTTATCAGGCAGAATCGTCAGAAAGACTACATCGAAGCGGCTACCTTTATAAACACCAGCGATGTACAGGCGGTGGTCATGCAGCATGAGTTTGGCATTTATGGGGGCGAGAGTGGTATTTATGTGCTGCCGCTGCTTCATCGGCTGGAAGAGCCATTGTTTACGGTGCTGCATACGGTGTTGCAGGAGCCATCGCATATTCAAAAACTCATTATTCAGGAAATTGCAGCACGCTCAGCCAAAGTAATTGTAATGAGCCGGCGTGGCATTGAGTTTCTGATAGCCATATATGGTATAACTCCGGATAAGATACAGTACATTGAGCATGGGGTACCAGATCTGGAGGCTCCTGCCATAAACCCCTTAAACAAGGTATTACCCTTCCGTAACCATAAAGTACTGCTGACTTTCGGGCTTTTAAGTCGCAACAAAGGTCTCGAAACAGTTATTCAAGCCTTGCCTAAAATTGTGGAAAGGCATCCTGATGTAATGTACGTCATTCTGGGCAAGACACACCCTACTATTCTGCGAACCTCAGGTGAGGAATACAGGGATTCTTTGAAGCGGCTGGCAGTGCGCCTGCATGTCGACAAGCACTTAACGTTCATCAATAAGTTTGTGTCGGAAGAGGAGCTGATGAATTACCTGTCGGCGGCCCATAGTTATGTAACGCCCTATCTGAACGAGGCCCAAATTACCAGCGGCACGCTGTCTTATGCTGTGGGCGCCGGAGCGGCAGTAGTCTCTACCCCATACTGGCATGCCCAGGAGCTGCTGGCAGACAACAGGGGGCGGTTATTTCCATTTAAAGATGCCACCGTACTACCGATACCATACTAGAGCTACTAGACCAGCCGAAGACGCTGCAAGCCCTTAAAAAGAATGCCTACGAATACGGCCTGCACTTACGCTGGCCACAGATCGGCGCCGATTACATCCGGACGATTCAGGAAAGCAACAAGCAGGAAGTAGTTGTAGAGAAAGAGCTGCTCCAGATCGTGGACCCGGAGAGAATACCGGAGTTCAGCCTGACGCATGCCTGCCGCCTAACCGATGATACCGGCATTGTGCAGCACGCTAAATACGGCATTCCTAACCTGAAAGAAGGTTACTGCCTCGACGACAATGCCCGCGCCCTGATTATGGCGCTGATGGCCTACCAGCGCAACAAAAGCCAGGAAGCACTGGAGTTGCTACCCATTTACCTCAGCTTTTTACATTACATGCAATGCGACGACGGAAACTTCCGTAATTTCCTGAGCTTTAGGCGCGAGTATTTAGATGAAGTGGGTTCTGAGGATTCTTTTGGCCGCACGGTCTGGTCGTTGGGTTACCTGATTAGCTGCGCCCCCAACAACTCTTATCGGGAGTTTGCCGGGGAGCTGTTTTTGCGTTCTGTTCCCCACTTCAGGCAGCTTCACCATTTACGAGGCATGGCGAATACCATTATTGGGCTGAGCTATTACCTGAAAGCGCATCCCGACGACGATCAACTGCTTCAGGAACTTGTTGGCTTAACGGCGCCTTTAATGGAGTCTTATGCACAACATCGCGGCAGTGAGTGGCATTGGTACGAAGAGAAGCTAACTTACGATAATGCCATACTGCCTTTGGCGCTGCTCCACTCTTACGAAATAACAAACGATGAAAAGGTGAAGGAAGTGGCTATGGAGTCGATGGCTTTTCTGGACAGTCTTACCATGGAAAAAGGCTACCTTAGCCCGATAGGCAATAACGGCTGGCATCAGCGTGGGGGAGAGGTGCCGGTGTTTGACCAGCAGGCTATAGAAACAATGGCGATGGTGCTGCTGTACCTGCAGGCCTACCAAAGTACACAAAGTCCCGAATATGTCGAGAAATTGTTTATCAGCTACCAGTGGTTTTTAGGAGACAACATTTTGCGTGTTCCCTTGTACGACCACGAAACAAAAGGCTGTTGCGACGGACTGCAGGAAACAGGGCTTAACCGCAACCAGGGGGCCGAGAGCACGCTGGCATACCTCATCTCTCACCTGGCCGTACTGAAGGCTTTGGAACTTGAATACGAGTACGACCTGGCCAGTCAGGTAACAGAACCGACACGTTAACCATGAAAGTAGCAGTATTAGCTCCTATAGCCTGGCGCACTCCGCCCCGCCACTACGGCCCCTGGGAACAGATGGCTTCCAACGTAACCGAAGGTCTTCTGAGCTTAGGAGCCGACGTAACTCTTTTTGCCACAGCAGATGCTATAACAGCAGGAAAGCTGGATGCTGTAGTAGACACAGGATATGAAGAAGACCGCACACAGGATGCCAAAGTAGTAGAATGCCTGCACATCAGTAACGTAATGGAAAAAGCGGCTGACTTTGATATCATTCACAACCATTTCGATTTTCTGCCACTTTCGTATTCCCGGCTTATTTCAACGCCCATGGTCACTACCATCCATGGGTTTTCTTCATCCAGAATTTTGCCGGTTTACCAGAAATACAACGCCACTTCACACTACGTCTCCATCAGCAATGCCGACCGCAGCCCAGCTTTGGAATATAGGGCAACCATCTACAATGGCATTCGGGCAGCAGCATTTACCTTAAACGTACAACCGGAAGATTACCTGTTGTTTTTTGGGCGCATTCATCCTGATAAAGGCACGGCAGAAGCTATTGAGATTGCACTGCAGAGCAAAAAGCGGCTGCTTATTGCCGGCATTATTCAGGACCAGCATTATTTTGATGAGAAGGTAAAGCCTTTTTTAGGCGAACAAATAGAGTTTTTAGGCGCTGCCGGCCCTGAAAGCAGGAACAAGCTTCTAGGTAATGCCATAGCGTTGCTGCACCCCATCCTTTTTGAGGAGCCCTTTGGCTTAAGTGTGGCAGAGGCCATGCTGTGCGGCACACCAGTTGTTGCCTTCAACAAAGGCGCTATGCCAGAGCTGATTCAGCATGAAGAAACCGGGTTTCTGGTAAAAGACACCAGCGAGGCAGTGGCTGCCGTGCAGCAAATAAGCTACATCAGCCGCCACACCTGCCATGCCTGGAGTTTAGCGCAGTTTTCGCAGCAGAAAATGGCTACAGATTACCTGCACCTTTACAAGCAAATTTTAAACAGCTAAAGACGGGCTGCGCAATTTATTCAGCAAGGCGTTAAGATCTACTGTGGCAAAGGAGGAGCAATAGTCGGAGAGCCCGTAGGGAATAACCAGTTGCCCATTATGCACAATAGGCCCGCAGGAGTAAAGCACATTCGGTACGTAGCCTTCCCTTTCATCTTTATTCGGAATGAGCAGCGGCTCGTCCAGGTGGCTTATCTCTTTGGATGGATCGTCGAGTTGCAGCAGGCTGGCACCTATGCAGTAGCGGCGCATTGGGCCAACTCCGTGCGTAAGCAGGAGCCAGCCGTGCTCTGTCTCTATCGGTGAGCCACAGTTGCCTACCTGCACAAATTCCCACGGGTATTTCGGGCATTGTATGCGCACCGGGTTTTCCCACATGTTAATATTGTCGGAGTACATAATGTAGTTGTTCCAGCCATCGTTGCGGGAAGCCATTACGAATTTGCCGTTAATTTTGCGGGGAAAGAGCGCGAAGTTCTTGTTCTGTACACCGGTGCCATAGAGCGGCATAATTTTGAAGTTATAAAAGTCCTTCGTCTTCAGCATTTTAGGCACTATAATTTCGCCATCGTAGGCCGTGTAGGTAGCAAAATACACAATGCTGCCGTCCTCCTCGGTAAAGCGCACAAAGCGGGCATCTTCAATACCTTTGCGCTCAAACTCAGAGATGGGAAAGATCACCCGGTCAGATATATCGGTGTCGAGGGAGAAGGTGATTTTGTAATAAGAATCGGCCAGCCACAACACCTTATCATACTCCATTTTAGACTGTTCATCCGGCTGCGCCTGTTTCATTTGGCTGATGAGCGCCTTTAGCTTGTTGTAATCAAACTTCTCTTCTAACTGGTCTGCTACTTCTTTCAGCACATGCTGGGCAATTTTGCCGCTGTAGGCGTTATCAAAAAACAAGCTTTTTTCGTAGGCAGAGCTGTGTATAATTTCAGCCTCATCCACATGGTTTCCGACCGGGTCAACGGTTATGTTACAGGCTTTGTCGAGCAAGGCCCTTCTGAAGACAATAGACGAGATGTGGCCTTCGCCTACGGCCCTGAAGCTGATGATAACTCGTTTCTGACCTTCTTCCAGCTCCGTCTGGTCCGGGTCCTCTACAATAGATGGATTAAAAAATGCGGCTGATTCTATAGAGTATTCGTGCGTGAAAAAAGAGCCGATCAGTAACCTGCGGTAGGTGTGCAACTGCTCGTAGTCGATGTTCAGCTCTAAGAATATGCGCTGCAGGCGGCTGCAATGCCGGTTAAGTACTTTGGTTATGTTCCGGTGCCTTTTAGAATACTCCTGCAGGATAGGAGAGATGGTACTGAACACTTTTTCGTCGTTCATTTCCATTACGTGCTGTATTACCTGCCGGGCCCGTTCTTCGCTGTTAAAGAAGTAGCGGGCAATAACCCGTTTAGGGTCCGGGTATATCTTTGCATTCTTTCTCTCAATGGTAAGTCTCATATAAGTAAGGAAAATGAAATTAATAGTATAATTGGGTAACGTTAAGAATGCTACTTTCTATGCTGTTATGTTGTGCCTACAGGCTACCTTCGGCATCACCGCCCTTATTGTAATAGGGCCACGCTTCAGAATACAAGCCCCAGTGAGGATTTTATAAGGTTTGTGCAGAGGTTAAAGGAATTAAGAAAAAGGTTTTAAGTGCTTTTTCCGAGCAAATAAAAAAAGTCCGAACTTCCGCCCGAACCTCCATTTTTATAGTTTCTAATGCAGTACCTGGTGTTTTTTGCCCTGGCTTCCTTCTGCCCCGGTTGCCTTTGGGCCAGCCTTCGTCATGCTCTGATTTCGTCAGCTGTTGCTGTTTTATTTGCTGTAATGTTAACGAAATAGAAGCAGCTATTTGCGCAGCCATTAACATCGTTCTAAAGGAAAAGCAAATATAAGTTTCTGCACCTACAATAAGTTATGAGCTGGTGGCAAGCCACTAGTTAGCTATACGCGTGGTGTTGCGAATTGAACGGAATTATAAAATTGATGCATGTAAGTAAAGCCATAATTTTGCTTTTAAGTATTGCTGAAATTTGATAAACGTTTGATTAACAAGTAAATGAGAATTCTAAAACTTTGAAATGTGGATTTATGGTTCCTTTTAAAATATAACCGTAAAGCCACAGGATAGCTCAATTTGCTGTGTCTCCTGTTACAGCACTGCAATTGATGATGCTTCAATGTAACTCCATTATGGCTTCTGCACTTTCAGGAAGTAACTCCCTTGAAGACACTTAAAAAGTTATCTAAGTTAGTACAATCAAGGAAGTTTAATCGGATAATGAAAAGCAAGTGTTATCGTCCAGATTATTTAAATGAAAACACTCTCCAGAAGGCTTTCAATCAAAAATTCGCCAAGGGTCTCGACATGTTTAAGTTGAATGTACTTTGTGCGCCTCAAAGAGATGTAGTAAAAAAGGCAACATAATACGGGTCAGAGACATCGGTTTTGTCAAACCAAATAAAAAACAGGTGGAAAAAAATGCTGGATTCAGAGAAGTTAAATCGCAGGCAATAATCTGGTGCAACACAGTTAAAAAGGTAGAGCAGCCCTTGACTGAAAACAGTTGAAATATCTTCTGAAGGCACTTTTCATTAGAATAATCTGGCTTTAGAAGCAGTTGCTAATTGCCATTTGCTACAGTATCAAAAAAATGTGGGAGCAACGTGTTGTTCTACGTTGCTCCCACTTTTATTCTATTACGTTGGAGTTCAGCAGTATCAGAATAACTGCTACTGGTTCTCTAGCATTGCCTGTTTCAGCTCC
>NZ_VRTY01000154.1 GCF_008017455.1 Pontibacter qinzhouensis
GCCCAAAGCAGCAAAGGGGGAAAATACACAAATTGTACTTGTCTAATTTTTCAAGTCAAAACTCGCGTTAGTAAGTGCTTTGGAAGGCCATTTTTATTTGAATAATTTGTTCTTGCTAATCCCTTGCCTGCTAATCCACTACCTCTTGTAACTTAAAATTAAAATACAACAGCAAATGGTATTATAACCCTGATAAGTATAATCAAAAATCGAAATAATTAGCCAGTTGAATTTTTACCTCCTGATTTACCTAGGTTTTATTCATCTGCATCAGAAATACCTTCTACCCATTCGGCTGCCTCACGGTACGATTTAAACTGCCGCACCTCTATGCTGAGTTTATACTCCGCTTTAGCAATCCGGACCATTTCTTTAAAGAGTTCGATGTTGGCTTTGTTGCAGGTAATACGAGCTATCTTTTTCAGGCAAGACTTGTCTGCCAGCGGAATCAGTTCTTCCAGTACCCAGCGCATATCGGTGGCCGCTATTTCTTGTAAAACAGATGTATCCTGTATCCAGTACAGAATTCCGTTTTCGTTTAAAAAAGCGGCAAAGATACCTGCAGCCTGCCTATATTCTGCTCGTGTGGGCTGCCGGGTCCATTCAGAATACAAAAGCCTTGCGCCATCATCTATCACAACATGCAAAAAAGAGTTTCTATATTCGTGAACCCCTTCCACTAAGGTATCCATCTCCATAAAGATCAGTCAGGCGGTTAGGAGTATTGGCGGTACTTATGTATCATGTTCAAGGGTAAAACCAAGGTTCGATTTTAAGTGCAGAAAACATTCGTCTGCATCTCGGTACTTGGCAAGCAAGGCGTCGTAACCAGCATCTGTTACCCTGATGTACATCAGCAGATCCGGCTCATTCATGTTCTGATAGTAATACGAATATTTCTGTAAATGAGGTAACTCACTGTAGGCGATAAGCTTAAAGTTAATCTCGAAATATTTAACCGAAATTCGTTTGCTTCCTTTATCTAATATAGAATAATCTATGTACCCACTGCTCAGAAAAGGAAGTAGATGTTCACTTATTTTCCTCATAATAGTAAGTGTTAGACCTACTATTACTTACTAAGTATGTATACTATAAGTTTAATATTATTTATTTTTTTGCGATTTTATTATTTTTTACCAAGATTTGCTGCTGCCATTGCTTTATTTTTATACTACCCCCTCTCCTACTCAATAATAAATTTCAAAAAACCTACTTACGAACTCTGTAGAAGAACGGATTGCAATAGCCGACTCGAGGTTTAAGGTTCTGCTGGAGACTTACCTTTAAGAAGCAGGATACGCCATGACAGTAGTTGCTGCCACCTTACATACATTTGTTTTACTTGATAAGACAGGATAATGTACGTATCTCCCTTAGCTGCTCTGTTAGCTCATGTTAAAAGTTATGCTTGCGGAGAATATTTCTACTAATTAACTGCGGGAACTCAGGCATTTAAAGAAAGATGATCCTTTTGAAGTTAGATTATGTGATGTATGGCAGAGCTACCCTAGTATTACTTTGCTGTTAAATTATGCTAATAAAAAGGCCCTCCAGAAGGCTTTAAGGCAAAAAAACGCCAAGGGTTCTAGCCTATAAAAATGCAGTAGATGCCATTGAAAGATTTTAAGTTAAGGTCAAATGAAAAACAGAAGTATAATTAAACCACTGGCTGCTGCACTTCTATTATTTTCAGGTGCTGCCTCTGCACAGCAAACCTCCTTCCGATTCGATTTTGGCTCCGGCAAAACAGCTAAAAAGTACCTGCCTGTTCCGCCTGCCACCCCATATGGTGGCACAACAGGCTATGGGTTCGATTTAGGAACCTCAGTTACTGCTGTTTCCAGGAAAAACAAAAATCCCTTGACCTCTGATTTTGTGACAAGCGACCAAGCTTTTTACTTTTCGGTGGCGGTGCCAGAAGGAAACTATAAAGTAACCCTCACCTTAGGCGACCTCCAAAGCAGCACCCAAAGCACTGTAAAAGCCGAATCGAGGCGCCTGATGCTGGAGCAACTGCAGACAGAACCCGGACAAGTGGTAACACAAACGTTTGTAGTGAACATAAAGAACCGGCAAATTGACAATGCCCGGCAGGTGAGTTTAAAACCCAGAGAGGAAACAAAGCTTGACTGGGACGATAAACTAACGCTTGAATTCTCGGCCCATACCGCCCTTAGCAGTCTCGAAATTGAAAAGGTAGAAGACCAGGTGACTGTTTACCTGGCCGGTAACTCCACAGTGGTGAACCAGGAGGAAGAACCCTGGGCCTCGTGGGGGCAAATGATTCCGCGATTTTTCGGGCCTGGGGTAGCTATTGCCAACCATGCCGAATCGGGTTTGTCGTTAGGTAGTTTTATGAGTAGCAAGCGACTCGATAAGGTCATGAGCATAATTAAGCCAGGAGATTTTCTTTTTATTGAGTTTGGCCATAACGATGAAAAAGAAAAAGGTCCGGAAGACGGGCCTTACAAATCGTATACCGAGCGGCTCCGTTTTTTTGTTAAAGAAGTGAAATCAAAAGGCGCTACCCCTATTATACTCACACCTACCGCCCGCCGGTCGTTTAACGCATCAGGAGAAATGACCAACTCCCATGGCGACTACCCCGATGCTGCCAGAAAAGTAGCAGCGGCAGAGCAGGTGGCCTTAATCGACCTGACACAGCTTACCACCACACTCTACGAAACCCTTGGCCCGGAAGGATCTAAGAAAGCCTTTGTTATATACCCGGAACAGGGGCTAAACGATAACACCCATTTTAACACCTATGGCGCATACCAGATTGCAAAACTAGTAGTTCAGGAAATTAAAAATCAAAACCTGAGCCTATCAACTTACCTGCGCCAGACTCCGGATTACCTGCCGACCCACCCCGATGACTTCGAAAAATTCAATTTACCTGCTAGCCCCAAAGGAAGCCTTACTAAACCAGATGGTAATTAACAAATAAGCACTTATAATTACAACCACTCGTTTTAAACTTAATATTTTGAGTAAATAAACAGTTAAAAAATACTAATGAACATTAGTAACCAATGCAATTTCCAAAAGCAATAGCAGCACCCTTAATGTTGATCAAAAGTAGTAGTAAAGATTAAAATATTTTAATCTTTACTACCTTAAGGTAACTCTACCAGTTGTTCTTGATGTAAATTGCCAGGCTTAAAACAACTGACCTTATATGAATAGTTGTTATTTTTTAAAATAGAGCTTGCCATTACTATTTAACAACGGCCCCACCTCCTGCTGTTTGTTTTACTAACGAAAAACTAATCGCGAAACAAAACACTGGCAGGATACCGCAGGACAGAACCCACACCAAAAAGAGATAAATTTATACTTGACTATTAAAAGTCGAATTTTAAACACTAAAATCAATAACATGAAGAAAAACTTACATTATGGTAGGTATGTTTTCTGGGCAATGACCTCCTTAGGGCTTAGCACAAACGTAGTGAAGGCCGAAGGCAAACAGCCTGTTAACGTACCTGTCACTGAACTTTCAGTTGTAAACGGCCACCTCTCCGACCTTGCAATTAAAAAGCGCAAAGCCGTTGATGTTACTGTTACAGGACGTGTAGTTGACAACGCTGGCGAAGGGCTACCCGGTGTTAGCGTAGTAGTAAAAGGTACCACTGTTGGCGTGAGTACAGACATTGATGGTCGGTTCAGCCTTACTGTGCCAGATGGTAATGCAACGCTGGTTTTCTCTTATATTGGTTTTACAACACAAGAGGTTGCCCTTAACAACAGAGCCATCTTAAATATTACCATGGCATCTGACACAAAGGCCCTGCAGGAAGTGGTTGTTGTAGGTTATGGTACACAAAAGAAGAGTGATTTAACAGGTGCCATTACCAGCGTTTCGGCTGCTACTATTGAGGAACGTCCTGTGCAAAACGTGCTACAGGCCATACAAGGTAGAGCACCTGGTGTTAACGTGTCTACAAACGTTCGTCCTGGCGAAACTCCCAACGTAACTATTCGCGGTACCAGATCCCTTACCGCCTCTAATTCTCCCTTGTATGTGGTAGATGGTATTCCGATAGTGGCTGCACTTGGTGTAACTTCTTTCTCCATCAACGATATTCACCCTAACGACATTGCCTCTGTAGAAGTACTAAAAGATGCCTCTGCCACCGCAATTTATGGTTCAAGAGGTGCTAACGGTGTAATCATTATTACAACTAAAAAAGGTACGGCTGGCAAAGTTACTGTTAACTATAACCATACCACCTCCCTCGACTCCTATAAATCGTTAACCGACTGGATGGATGGTGGGCAGTATGTAGACAGATGGCGCGAGTCTTTAATCTATGGTCGTAATTACCAGCCAACCACAAACTCTAACTTAAACCAGGCCCCTACCATTTGGTATCCTGACCCATTTCTTGATCAGGAGAAGATGAACCTGGGTGTAGACCAGCGATCACGCGATAATGTTTGGGCAGCCTATGAATGGGAAGAATACGGAAAAACACCCCGACTTAGACCTACTACGCCGGAAGAACAAGAGCTCGGTTGGCCAGCACAGGTGCCTGTGTATAATTCACAGAACATCCCTACCTTCGACTGGATGGATGCTGCTACCCGCACTGGTGTAACGCAAAACCATCAGCTCTCCCTCTCCTCCGGCACCGAAACCTCTAAAGTGTATTTATCTTTAGGATACTACGATCAAAAAGGTGTGCAACGGGACCAGGATTTCAAGAGGTTTAACGTGAACCTGAATGGTGACATATCGCCTAAAAAATGGCTTACCCTTGGTACATCGGTTATGGGTTCGTTCTCGCTTCAGAATTACGGTGTAAACCCACCTAACAACAGCAATACTGGCCCTAAAGATCTTTTCTCAAGAGCAACCACCCAGTTTCCGTTTGCTTTTCCTAGAAATGAGAACGGAGATTATATCATGAATACTGGTCCCAATATCAACATCTGGAATCCTTTAATTGATATTGATCAGGCTATTACCGAAAGACGATCATCGGCAATAATGGCCAACATGTACACCGAGCTTAAATTTACGCCCTGGTTAAAGTATAGGTTAAACTTTGGTGCTCAGATGCGTAACTTCAGAAACGGTGCCTGGACAGGCCCTGGAGCAACAAGCCACCTCAACAACCGCCCTAATACAGCCGGTTATACACGTGAGGAACACTTTTCTTGGGTAGCTGAGAACCTGCTCTTCTTCGACAAGTCTTTCGGTGATAATCATACTATTGGCGTTACACTGCTACAGTCGCAGCAGGCCTCCCGAAGAGAGAACATTGGCAATTCCGTATCTGGTACCATTATTCCGTTGAGCATGTGGTACGACCTAAGCTCCAATACCGTAGGTCGCCCCGATGGCTATGGCACAGGATTTACCGAAAACACGCTTATGTCGTGGATGGGTCGTGTTAACTACACCTTTATGAACAGGTACCTGTTAACAGCATCAGGTCGTTTCGACGGTTCTTCCGTGCTGGCTCCCGGCAACAAATGGGATTTCTTCCCTTCCTTTGCCTTAGCCTGGAAAATGCAGGAAGAGAAATTCATGGAGGATCTAACCTGGATAACTGAACTAAAACCGCGTATCGGCTTTGGTGTTACTGGTAACTCTTCTGTTGAACCTTACACTTCTTCTGGTCCGCTTAGCAGGAACAATTATGCATTTGGCTCTGTCGCTGGTATAGGTTACCTACCACAGTTGGTGCGGAACCCGAACCTTAGCTGGGAAAAAACAGCGCAATCTAACGTAGGTTTGGATTTTGGTTTACTTAATAACCGCATTACAGGTTCAGTTGAATTATATGATTCCAGGACATCAGACCTGATTATGCGTAGAACCCTGCCTGGTGTTACAGGCTATGTTGAGAAATTTGAAAATATAGGTAAAACAAGGAACAAGGGTATTGAACTGACTCTTTCTACTATAAACGTAGAAACCAAAGACTTTACCTGGAGCACTGATTTCAACTTCTCCTCTAACAGGGAAGAAATTGTAGAGTTGATCAATGGTAAGGAAGATATGCTGGCTCAACGCTGGTTTATTGGTCAGCCGCTTAGTGTGTATTTCCACTACGACAATGCTGGTATATGGCAAAACACACCAGAAGACCTTGCTGAAATGGCTAAGTTTAACGCCAATGGTCACAGGTTCTATCCGGGAGCCATTAAAGTAATAGATCAGAATGGAGACTACAGGATAAACGCAGAAGACTACATTATCCGAGGGTCTGACAGGCCAAAATATGTTGGAGGCTTTACAACGAACTTCCGATATAAAAACTGGACCTTGCTTTCCTTTGTGTATGCTCGCCTGGGACAAGAGTATTTCGGCGGGTACCCTAACTCCTATGGCGGAGTTAACCCTAATGGCCGTGTAGAAAACGATGTTTGGACCTTTAACAACCCTGGTGGTCGGTGGCCACAACCTTATTTAGGAACAGCGCAGTACGATAACTTTACACCAGCCATGCAGTTCCATAGTGGCTCCTTCGTAACTGTAAGAAACATATCGCTTTCTTATGATTTCCCACAACAATTCTTAAGCAGGTTCTTCTTAAATAACCTGCAACTGAACGTGCAGGTACTGAACCCGTTCATTTTTGGAGGAGAGATCGTGAGAATGGGGCTTAACCCAGATGATGATACTAACTGGGGATCGCAGTCGCAAGCCAACAGCAACAGTACATCGCCTTTGGGTGGTACCAACAACAATACCATCCTGCAGCAGAGTGTAGTATTTGGTGTGAGAGTCGGTTTCTAAATAAAAACTTCTAAAGAACAATTTATTATGAAAAAATATATTGCCTTACTTCTGCTTGCCACCTCCACCTTATCTTGTAAGGACTTTCTGGAGGAGGAGCAGGTAGCAAACCTGACGCAGGATTATTTTAATAACGAGAACGGGTTGGAGTCTTTAATTAAAGGCCTCTACGTGTATGCCCGGGTTAAACATGAGTGGGACGCCAATGGTGCCAGACTTATCGAGCCTGAAACGGATGCTTACCGAACAGTGGCCGTTGGCTTTGCTAGAATGGGAGTAGCTGAATATGGTTCTGATGTAAGCAACATTGCTTCTAATGTGAACAACTACCTCGGTGCAGCTAATGCAAGCAACGCTCCAATGGGTGCCTATCCGCACATTAACAACTGTAACATTGCCCTGGATATTATAGACAACATACGGCCAGGTCGGTTTGGCACTGATGAAGCCTACCGGAACACCCGGAAAGCAGAAATCCTGTTCTTAAGATCATGGGCTTTTTACCTGATCTCAAACCAGTTGGGAGATGTGCCATTGTTACTGGAGCCTAAAAGAGAAGATAACGGCATCTACCATTATCCGAAAGCTAAACTCGAGGATATTTATAAGCAGATTATCTCTGATATGGTTTTTGCTTACCAGCATTTACCTACATCAGTTAGTGAAAGAGGCAGGGTTACCAAGTGGGCAGCTGGTCATTTCCTATCTAAACTTTACCTGAACCGTGCCCAGGCGGCTGGCTTCCAAAGTAGCTCCGAAGAGCACTTACGCATGCTGTACAAAGGCAACGTAGCTACTGACTTAGACTCCGTTATAATGGTTGCTTCTGAAGTGATAACAGGAACTGGTGGTGTGTTAGCTCCAAACTATTGGACGCTGTTTAACCCGGCTGTTTCTGAAACTTCTCCACATTCAGAGGTGCTATGGTCGGCTCAGTTCGATGAAAACACATCGCTTAACGGCCGCTTCCAGAACAGGTCGGTTAACTACCATATCGGCGATTATACGTTCCAATCTGGTGTAACGCGTGCTATGGCCTATGGTCGTCCATTCGGTACTTTCAGACCCACCGACTGGGGTTACGACAACTTCCGCGACAAAGTAAATGACTCTCGCTACTACAAAACTTTTCAGTACGAGTACATTAGCAATATGCCGGCAGCTACGAACTCCTCCTATAACTGGTCTGCAGCAGCAGCAGCATGGTGGAATGCCAACAAGCCAGCTGATCAGCCAACTGTAATAGCAGGTCAGAAAAGGATTGAGAATGGCCGCAGAGCGATCATCTACATAGAGAATCAAAGAGAGGAAGCACTTGATTCAGCAGAGGTGATGAGTCAGCCATTCCAGTTCATGGTTCGTTGGGTACGATCAGCTAAAACAAATCGGTACTACTACAGGCTCTTTATCGATGGCACAGATATGGGTTTAGCAACCAACCGTCAGGCACCTTATCTTTCATCTAAGAAATATGTAGACCCCATGCGCGGAGGTAGTGCCAACGAAGCCAACTTTAACAGCGAATCTGGTACACGCGATGCTCTCTTAATGAGACTGGCAGAAACATATTTAATTAGAGCGGAAGCGTATGGCCGCAAAGGCTTGTATGCACAGGCTGTTGCCGATATTAATGTGTTGCGTCAGCGTGCTGCCTATAAACCAGGTGAGAGCCGGCCAAATGTTCTGGCACAGTATGAGCCCCAAAAAACCATGCTCGATCCTGCTGAACTTGTAGCTCCGTATACCACCACCACGAATGCTTTTGAGAGGATAAGGGTAACTGAAAATCATTTCACGCCAGGTACAACAGAGGCACAGGCAGAAGGTTACATTCCTACAGTTATGTCGAAAGAGGATATGTTTATTCACTTTATCTATAACGAAAAAGCCCGCGAGTTTTTATCAGAAGGTATTGCCTGGGAAGATTTGCACAATGCTGGTATTCTGTATGAGCGGGTGGTATATTTAAACCAAATGGCTTCCGATAGAACAGGCTTATGGCCAGTTGCTGCCAACACAGGCAGCGGTAACGGCCAGGATGGCAACGGAAAAGGACTGATGCAGAAACACTATACGTTCAGAGTTTGGCCAAACGCTTACCTGGTTCAGCTAACCGACGAAAACGGAAATTCATTAGACGCTGCAGCTAGAGCAGCCTATCAAAACCCTGGTTACTAATCCCAATTTCACCAGGATAATTCCCTGATGAATTGAAAAGCGGCTGCTCTTTTTGGGCAGTCGCTTTTTTTTCCTAGTTACCTCATCAATTAAAATAATTCCACAAATAGTTAAACAATTTAAAGACAAATTTAGTACACT
>NZ_VRTY01000155.1 GCF_008017455.1 Pontibacter qinzhouensis
AACAAAACCCCGCCACCCCCGACCACCTCGACATCCACGACGACCGCATCAACATCTACGCCACCGCCCGCGAAAAACCGCAGCACTTCTTCTACCAGGTTCGCGCGGTTAATAAAGGTGATTTCCAGATGGGGCCGGTGGGTGCTGACGCTATGTATAATGCGGAGTATCATAGCTATAGTGGGACTGGAGTTGTTAGGGTGAGGTAGTGGAGGTTGGTTTTTTTTGCTGTTTGGAGTCTTCCTAAGGGGGACTCCAAACAGCGGGGGACTTAAAAAATTGAAATCCTTATATATATTGATTTAAATTTATCAATTTTATAATACTATCAATAAAAATAATATGGGACTATTTGACTTTCTAAAACCTAATCAGGAATTGAAAAAGAATGATGCACTTGAAAACATCCGCAGACATATTTTTCCTAAAGGACAGACCCAAGTTGAGCAGGAAACACGTGAACTACGGGGACATCTTCAATATAAGTATACTAAAGATGAAGTATTTAATACTTATGTTCATGCGGCAGGTATGTACTACGTAACAGTTGATAAAGACCAAGAAAAAATTGTAGCAACTATTTTGCATCATCCTAAGAGTGTCGTAAATAAGGATGACGCAATAAAAATTTACCTGTTTTTGAAGCAAAAATTTAGTCTTTTTGATAGAACTAGAAGTGAGTTATTGATTTCAAATAAATACGGTGGTTTGCCAGCCTTTGTAAAGGATGTTTACATTAACAGTTTAAAAGAATACGGATACAGTAAAACAGTTATAAAACAACTAATAGAAGGATTACATGTAAGAAGAAAAGATGAAGGAATAAAACTAAATATGCATATTGATGATACACCATCTTCCTTAATGATAACATGGACTAAAGAATATTTAGCCGAACTGGAAAGTATTGAAATAAAGGATAATAACCTTTTAAGAACAATACTAAGCCGAAATCCAGAGTTAGCAATCATTGTTAAAAATGGCAATAAATCTGAGATAGAAAAGTATCTAGAATTGAATCCCGATAAACTAGATATGTTAATGACAGAAATTGCTAACAGTTCAACCTTCGATGATGAAATGGTCAATGATACAGATGAAGATGAATTTGATGATGATACAAATGACGATGATCCAGCAGGAGAATACCTTAACGCATCTATTGACTTAATAGCGAAAGAGGATTACATCACAGCTTATGACCTTATTAATAAAGCACTGATATATAACGAGAAATATTATAATTCTCAATTATATTCATTGCGTGCAGAATGTAAAATGAACCTTGATCAACTTTTACCTGCTTTGTATGATATGGACAAAGCTATTGAAGCTTTTAATGATGAAGTAGATGGTTATGAGCATAGAATTGATTGTTATTTGCAACGAGCAGAAATAAATTTTAAGCTTCAAGATTATGCAGAAGCGGCTATAGATAGAATGAAAGCTGATGAATTAGAAGACAGATGGAAAGGGAGATCAAATAATTGAGTATTATCCTTTGCGTCCCTCGCCCGCTGTTTGGAGTCTTCCGAAGGGGGACTCCAAACTTACAATGAAGCAGCAGGAACTCCGTGAAATTTTCTGCCACCGTGCAGGTATCATCAGCAGCTTAGAAAACTATCACTTATAAATTAGATTAAAAATATATAGCCAAATCAGTACATTATTAAGGAGTGTAATTTAAACTGTGTCACTTTGGTTTATTGGTTTACTGTTGTTTTTGGTGTTACGGCTTTAGCCTAACAGCAAAAACAACACCTTGAAGTGTTTTTTCACTTCAAGTCTAGCTCCATCCGCTCACCAAACCAGATGGCTAGCTGCTGGGCCGTCTGACTCCAATTGGCCAGCGGCATACTCCACTTCCTGCTGATGTTCTGGTGAGCCAGGTAAATGAGCTTCAGCAGGGCCATATCGGATGGGAAAGCTCCCTTGGTTTTGGTCACTTTCCGTACTTGCCGATGTAAGCCCTCAATGGGATTGGTCGTGTAGACCAGCCTCGTGATCGGCTCGGTATACTTGAAGTACGTGCTCAGCTTCTCCCAGTTTCGTTGCCAGCTCTCGATGACCTTGGGGTACTTCTTTCCCCACTTCTCTTCCAGCTCCAGCAGCCGCAGTTCAGCCAGTGCTTTACTCTCTGCCCTGTAGACAGGCTGGAGATCCTGCATAAACTCCTTCTGATCTTTAGAGGCTACATACTTGAGGCTATTGCGGATCTGGTGCACGATGCAGCTCTGTACCTCTGCCTGCGGGAAAACACTGGTGATGGCCTCGGCAAAGCCTTTGAGGTTGTCGATGCAGGCAATAAGCACATCCTTCACGCCCCGCTGCTGCAGGTCGGTGAGCACCGAGAGCCAGAAAGTAGCTCCTTCGCTCTCGGATACATACACGCCCAGCAGCTCTTTGTAGCCATTGCGGTCAATGCCCAGGATGTTGTAGACGGCTTTCGAGACGGTGCGCCCCTCTTGCCGCACCTTATAATGCATGGCATCCAACCAGACGATGCAGTAGAGCGAGTCCAGCGGCCTTGCCTGCCATTCCTTTACCTGGGGCACGATCTTCTCCGTCAGGGCAGAGAGCGTGTCATGGGAAATATCCATGTCGTACATCTCCTTAAGGTGTGAGGAGATGTCACGAAAGCTCATCCCCAGCCCGTACATGCTCAGAATGCGGGGCTCCAGATTCTCGGCCAGAAGCGTCTCCCGCTTTTTGATGATCTGCGGCTCAAAACGGGAGGAACGGTCACGGGAACTCTCCAGCTCAATGACCCCGTCCGATGTACGCACCTGCTTGCTCACTTTGCCGTTGCGGCGGTTGCCTCTCCCCCGCTCCTCCTTATCCAGGTGCAGGTCCATCTCCGCCTCCAGGGCAGCTTCTAAAAAATGCTTGAGCAGCGGGCCAAGCGCTCCGTCTTTACCAAAGGTCGGTTTGCCGCTTCTGAACTCCTCCAGAAACTGACGCTTGATCTGTTCCAGATCCAGGCTGTTTTTATCTTCCATATCTACTGTGCTAAAATAATAATTCTATTACTTTGACACAGTTTATTTTACAGCCTCCATTACTAGTTAATGGCATAATAAGTGTAGCAAAAAAGTTTCAGATAAATAATATTTTGTAATCTTTTAATCCTACACATTACATGATGAAACCATTCTTACTTACACTCGCTCTGGCTGTTATTTGCTCAACAGCCACTTTTGGTCAAACAGAAAAAGGTTCTAAAATGCTTGGTGGCACCGGCAACCTGGGTTTTTCTGACGGTATATCGGTTACTGTACAGCCTAGCATTGGCTTTTTTGTAGCAGATAATTTTGCCATTGGCAGTGCCTTGGGTTTATATTATTACAACCGAGACGATATACGGCAAAACGGCATTGCTATTCAGCCTTTCATTCGGTATTACATAGGCGAGTCTATGCCTATCAGACCTTTTGTTGAGGCAAGTGGCGGGTACATGACAAGTAAAACCAAATACTCCTACAGTGGAAATTCTTTCGAGCAAAAGTATAACAACGGTTTTTTTGGAGCAGGTGTAGGTGCCGCTTATTTCCTGACAAATCAGGTGGGGCTGGAGGCAATGCTGTACTACAGAACCAGCGAAGATCGTGGATTAATAAATTATCAGGGCAACAGCCGCTTAGGCATCAGTTTCGGTTTCCAGATATATTTGCCAGGTTCCAGCGCAAAGTAGAGCCTCAGGAACTGAATGTAGAGAAGCCGACACCATAAACTGCCAATTATTTAAATGGAAATGGCCTTCAGAAGCTAATCTGTTAAAATTCTGCCAAGGGTCTTCTCTACTTCTTTACCTGTACCCCCTTCGCAGCCTTTACAAACCCTTGGCCTTCCGGAGCTAAAAAATGCTTCGGAAGGCTGTTTTTATTTGAATAATTGGGTTCTTATCTTTCTGCAAAGCCGTAGGCAACTTCCTGGCTGTTAACAGTGACGGAGTTTTTGTAATCCTCTTCATCCATCTCGAGCAGCAGGTTTGTAACCAAGGCTGTCCAGCCGGTTTGGTGAGAAGCTCCGAGGCCCTGGCCGGTATCGCCGTTAAAAAACTCGTAGAACAGGTGGTGCTCCTGAAAATGCTCATCTTCGGAGAACTCGGCATGGTCGGAGTGGTAGCGGTATTTGCCGTTTTCGTCTTGTTCGAACATCTTCAGCAGGCGCAGAGTCAGCTCATTGGCAATTTGCCGTAGGTTTAGCTTGTTACCTGAGCCAGTCGGGAATTCATACACATAGGTGGGGCCATAGAAGGTGTAGTATTTCCGGAGCGACTGTATGATGAGGTAATTGAGCGGGAACCAGATGGGGCCGCGCCAGTTGGAGTTGCCGCCAAACATATACGATGAACTCTCGCCAGGCTCATACTGTATTACATGGCTGCCGTTGTGGTGAAACTCGTATGGGTGCTCCAGGTGGTACTTCGACAGCGAACGAATGCCATAATCCGACAGAAACTCCGACTCATCAAGCAGCCGTTTCAGGAGGTGCTCCAGCCGGTGACCGCGCAGCAAAGAGAGCATGTAATCGCCAGTCTGGCCACGCTGCTCAAAATGCGAGATAAGGGAGGCAAGGTCGGGGCGGGTACGCATAATATTGATTACCCGCACTTTAAACTCGTAAGAATGGTCAAAAATACTCTTGCTGATCATTTCTACGGCAAACAACGGAATAATGCCAACCAGCGACCTGATTTTGAGGCGATGCGTGCCGCCGTTCTCAAACTGAACCACATCGTAAAAAAATTCGTCGGTATCGTCCCAGAGCGAAATATTGCGGTCGCCGATGTGGTGCATGGCCCAGGCGATGTTCAGAAAATGACGGAAAAATTTGGCCGCTGATTCTTCGTAGGCAATGTTATGCCCTGCCAGCTCCAGCGATATCCGCAGCATGTTCAGCGAGAACATGGCCATCCAGCTGGTGGAGTCGGCCTGCTGCATATTTTTGATACCGGCAGGCATTTTGCTGCGATCAAACACCCCAATGTTATCGAGACCCAGGAAACCACCCTCGAACAGGTTGGTGCCGTTTTCGTCTTTGCGGTTCACCCACCAGGTAAAGTTCATAAGCAGTTTCTGGAACGCCCGCTCCAGAAAATCGATATCGGGCTTGCCTGTTTTCTGCTTATCTTTATCGTATACTTCCCACACGGCCCAGGCATGCACCGGCGGGTTCACATCGCTGAAATTCCACTCATACGCCGGAATCTGTCCATTGGGGTGCATGTAATACTCCTTCAGCATAAGCTGCAGCTGGTCTTTGGCAAAGGCAGGATCTACGTGCACAAACGAAGTGGCATGAAAAGCCAGGTCCCAGGCAGCGTACCAGGGGTACTCCCATTTATCGGGCATCGAGATTATGTGCCGGTTGGTCAGGTGGTGCCAGTCTGCGTTCCGTTTCTTCAGCCGTTGCGGTGGTGTGTCGCCGGGTTCTCCGTTGAGCCATTTGTACACATCAATATAATAGAACTGCTTTGTCCAGAGTAAGCCACCAAAGGCGTTCCGCAGCAGCTTCTGATGTTCCGGACTGAGCGCAACAGGTGTCAGCGATTTGTAGTAACTATCTGTTTCGGATTTCCGGCTACTGAAAACTGCATCAAAATCGGACCAGGCATCGTTTAGCTCAGCCCGGCTCAGGCGTGCTTTAAAAACTTCTTTTCCGCCTGCCGCTATTTCCTTTTTATACCAAACAGCTGCTTTGGTGCCAATTTTATCAGGATTTACAGTAGGTTGCCCATGCAGCACATAATCGTTAATACCATCTTTTACATAAGGGTACTCGTTGTCGGTGTGGTAGATGCGTTTGTTGTTTGTTTCATTCTCGCAGAACAGCTGCTCCCCTGCCTGGTGGTAAAAAAACAGTTCCCAGTTTCGGGTAGAGGATGTTTTGATGCAGTGGTCGCTACTGGAAGATAACTTCGGTCTTTTATTACGGAACCAATCGTTATGTTTCCAGTAGTTCCGGAACCAGATGTGTGGCAACACATGAATGGTAGCGGCCTCAGGTCCACGATTATACACCGTCACCTTCATTAGAACATCATCCACATCAGCCTGGGCATACTCTATGTAGCAATCGAAGTAGCGTTTGTCTTTAAAAGCATCCGTCTCGAGTAGCTCATACTCAGGGAGTGTGCGGCTCTGCCGGTTTTTCTTCAGAAGTTCATCGTAAGGGAAGGCAGCCTGCGGGTACTTGTACAGGTACTTGGCATAGTTATGCGAAGGACTTGAATCGATATGATAGTAGAGTTCTTTTACATCTTCGCCATGGTTGCCCTGTTCGTTTGTTAACCCGAAAAGGCGCTCTTTCAGAATGGGGTCCTGACCGTTCCAAAAGGCAGGCGCCAGGCAAATAATTTGTCTGTCGTCGCAGAACCCGGCTATACCTTCTTCACCCCATCGGTAGGCAATGCTGCGGGCTTTATCGTGTGTTATGCAATTCCAGGCATCTCCGTCGAAGCTGTAATCTTCCCGAACTGTTCCCCATTGCCGCTCTGTCAGGTAAGGCCCCCACTTTAATCTATTCTTAGTATCTTTCAATTCCGAAGGTTGTAATTTCCCTGAGTGCTTATCCATTGTTAAACTAACTGTTAAAAAAAATCCTATCGCTGCTTTACAATCTAAAATCTAATCTTTGTTAGTTTTCAGCAATAGAATTATCTAATTTACAATCTCCAGAAGGTAATTACCTAATTCTATTTAAACTAGTTGTAATTAATTTAAATTTTTGCAAACTATACAGGCAGAAGTGCTATAAAAATAATTCATTTACTGTAAATTAGCTATCAACCTGGCAGCCTTACCTGAAATCCGGCACAGTGGCTGGTGGCAACGTGCTGCTCCTCTGCTGCTTACAGCTGGTAGTTAATATTTTACTGTGGCTAGGTTAAGGCCATAAAAAAGTAGTCGGCAGATCATGTTTTTCTTCTGTTCAAATACCTTCACCCATCTTGATTTCTGACAATTTACAAGTTGGTACATACAAAATTACCGGTTACTAATTTGTGGCAGTACAGCAGGTGCAGGAGGCATTACTAGTTGGTTGACTGATCTTTGTGATTTAAGGCATTTACATAGCACTTAGATGCCTTCTCCTGTGGCATGTCGTCTTTGTCTAACTTGCCTCTTTTATAATTAAACACGATAAAAGCATATCAGCAGCATCTGTTTTCGTATAAAACCTGAAGGATCTTGATTTAAGCCGAAACACAAACAGCTATATGCAACTGCTAAAACGTAATAATGTCCACATTTTCGGCAAAGGAAACCAAGCCCTGATATTCGGCCATGGCTTTGGCTGCGACCAGAATATGTGGCGTTATGTTACGCCTGCCTTTTTAAGGAACTTTAAAATTGTGCTGTTCGATCATGTTGGCTCCGGCAGCTCCGATCTTAGCGCCTACAACTGGATCAAGTATAATACATTGGAAGGTTATGCAGACGACATAATTGAACTTTGCCAGGAACTAAACCTCTACAGCGCGGTGTATGTAGGGCACTCCGTAGGGGCTATGATCGGTATTTTGAGTGCCATAAAGGCACCATCTCATTTCGAAAAACTGATTCTGGTTGGCCCATCGCCCTGCTACTACAACGATGGTGATTATACAGGCGGGTTCGAATACCAGGATATACAAGCCATGCTAACCTACATGGACCAGGATTACGGAGGATGGGCAAACTCTTTTGCACCATTTATTATGGGAAATCCGGAGGAGCCATCGCTTGGCGAAGAACTTGCTGCCAGCTTTTGCAATACCAACGCCGCTATTGCCAGACACTTTGCTGAAGTCACTTTTTTATCGGACAACCGTGAGGATTTACCGAAGCTTAAAACTAAATCGCTGATCCTGCAATGTTCTCACGATATGATTGCGCCAGAGGAAGTAGGCCACTATGTGCACCAGCATATTACCGGCTCCACCCTTATAAATCTTCGAGCCACCGGCCACTGCCCTAACCTAAGTGCTCCCTTAGAAACTATTGCTGCCATGGAGGATTTCCTCCTGCAGTAAGTCTTTGGTTTATTTTAAAAGTCAGGAACAGGAACAACAGCGAAATACTGATAATATGGCATACATCTCTGGCTTCACAGATGATTAACAAATATAAATTTTATCATTTTTATCAAAACCCGGAAGCCACCGTGGTATACAAAATAATCTATCTACTAAACGAAAAAGCGTGAAGGCACATAGATCCTTACAAAGCCGATCTACCCTTGGAGCTTTTTACGCCAGAAACCTTTGGAAGGCCCTTTTTATCTGAATAATTTCATTTTCTGAAGCCGCAGCACAACCTACAAACTTACATAGCACATGGCAGGGTAACATCTGGTAGGCTAACCCTTGACTCAATTCAGGCGAAAATCCTTCTGAAGGCATAATTCATTTGAATAATTTTCAAGCTGACAAAAA
Source organism: Pontibacter qinzhouensis (assembly GCF_008017455.1). Lineage (GTDB taxonomy): Bacteria > Bacteroidota > Bacteroidia > Cytophagales > Hymenobacteraceae > Pontibacter > Pontibacter qinzhouensis. The sequence goes on from NZ_VRTY01000155.1 coordinate 8,420, forward strand.
GTGATAAAACCACGATTCGTTTGCAACATCAGAAAATGCCTCCCTGTGTGAATTTGTAAACACCACCAAAACATGCGCCTCTACTCCTGTTGCCTTACATCAATGTTTTAATAACTGATGTTACGCAGCTTCTGGTATGTGGAACCTTTAATTTGGTTCTAATACATTTGGTAACAGTTTTATCCGGTGCCCTTAGGCTTTACTGTTGCATTGTAGAAGTCT
>NZ_VRTY01000156.1 GCF_008017455.1 Pontibacter qinzhouensis
ATGGCTTTTGTACAGGCCCTTGGCCCCGCAGGGCCCGCAACTTCGGAACGAAGTCTAGTGGGCTATACTTCATACCAAAGATACGCATTTCTGGTTATCCTTTTATGGCCGGAACGGACAACTGGAGCCCTAGGCTCCAGCACCTGATGCTGAAGTTCTGGAACGGATTGAGTTAGATGAGAAGGCAATGGAACCCAATGCCACTAGCCTTAAGGCTTAGCTTTTGCGGCATAGACACTGTCCAAGCCCCTTTGGACATCATGAATTTGTCCATGTACATTGGGTAGACATTTATTATATTTGTACACTAGACATGTCTATACACACTATTTCACAGACCTATGCCGTACCTCACCATAAAACAGGCTGCTGAGGCCACCCAGAAAAGTGAGAAAACAATCCGACGCCTTTGCAACAACCACAAAAGCAAAGATTATGTAACGACGGAAGACGGCAAAATCATGATTGATGCAAGCTATCTACAACGGACTTACCCGATGTCCACCCCTGGACAAATTACAAAAAAGAGTACTGGACATAGCCTACCCATGCCTACCCAAGAAGTCCAACCTGTTGTCCAGCCACAACAAACTGATAGTCTACAGCATGAAATTGATTTACTCAAGCTCCAGTTAAGACATAAGGACGAGATATTGGGGATAAAGGACCGCCAGATAGAGACACTGGAGCGCAGTCTCCTGCTGCTCGGCGAAGGATTAAAGCGGGAGACTGCGCCTACCGCTGCAGAATCTGTAACGGCGGCAGATCTGGAGCCGACAAAGAAGAAGCGATGGTGGCAGTTCTAAGAACTCCTGTAATCGCACCCTGTCTCTTTGACTGATAAAACCTTTCCTTTAGCTCTAAGTGTACTCCAGCTAAGCAGAAGCAATATGGCTTGCCTGCCACTGCAGCTGGCGATCCACTTTCCATTTTAGTTAAGAGAAATCGATTTTAAGCCCTTTTAAGCGCGGTAAATATTTTCATGGGCGTCACCCTTCATTTTTTCTGATCGTCTCGCAGCATTGAGCTATGGGTGCTCCTGTCCCCAAAATTCTGCAAGACCTACAACCTTAACTAGTAAATTTCTAAATTCCGCGCCCCCGGTGCTCTTTTTTCCCTTTTGTTGTTTTTGCTCTTTTTCTGTTTGAGGCATTGTTTCATTTCCCAATTTATTGAGTTCCCTAAACGCCTTACGCGCGCATGCGCGAAACACAACTTTGTGTATTTTATATATTTGTTCTTATTTGCAGTAGCTGTAAGTTATTAAAAAACAGACACTTACAAGACCTAAAAACGACTTTTTATAAGCGAAAAACGACTTTTTATAAGCGAAAAACGACTTTTTATAAGCGAAAAACGACTTTTTATAAGCGGAAAAACGACTTTTTATAAGCGAAAAACGACTTTTAATTTCAACTGTCGTTTTTATTAGCCGTTTTTCGTATATTGGCAAAAAGTAATGTTATGAATGATTCTAAGTCGCTAGAAATACGTCAGCATAATACGATTACAACTGCTCGTTACGATTATTCAGCCTGTCAATTAGATATACTGTTTTACCTGCTATCAAAGCTCAAGAGAGAGGATAACCTAGATCAGCAGTACCGCTTCTACAATAAGGATATTGAAGCCATGACTGGCCGCCAGTGGAATTATCAGCAATTACGAGAAGCTACTGAAGATATGGGTTCACGTATGTTTGCTGTTGAGGATAATAAAGAATATCGCCAGATATGGATGTTCCAAGAGGTAAAATACATTAAAGGTCACGGATGCTTTGATATTATTCTTTCTAAATCCATACGGCCTTACCTCTTTGATTTGAAAGATAACTTTACATCCTATCAACTTCATTCTGCCTTAAAGCTAACCAGCAAATATGCAAAGCGCATTTACCAGTTAGCGAGCCAGTGGAAGGATATTGGAGAGACGAAATCTTATGATCTGGAGGAATTTAAAATGATGCTGGGCCTAAAAGATCCTCACGGCAAAAAACCGGAACAGTTTGAGCGAATAAGCGATTTAAAGAAAAAGGTGCTGGATGTTGCCGTACGCCAGATAAATGAAAACACAGAGTTTGAAATCAACTACCACTTAATAAAGTCTGGCCGTTCTTTTCAAACTGTTCGATTCTACATTAATGCACAGAAACCACAGCAGTTACTTATTCAGTTTGATAAGCCCGTAGAGGAAACTCGGCTTCAGAAAGGACGACAAATACTGGATGAGTACGGTATTAAGGACGAAAAGCTGATTCATCAAATTTTATCCAGTCAAAGCTTAATAGATAATTTGTTTAAGTTTAACTATAACTTGAAAACAGGCAGAACAAAGGCCGATAAAAACCCTGCCGGTTTGCTGCTAAAGGTGTTGGGCCTGCGCTGATCGGATGAAGAATGAATAAACAAAAGGGAAGAAAAATAGTACATTTGGACCATGGAGACACCCGCATTTGACTTCTATGACAAGCAGGGGGTTGTACAGCTTTCCGAAGAGGAGGTAAAGGACCTGCTGCAGGCCAAGCGAGACTTCCTGGAAGGAAAAACCACAGCCCGTCCCTGGGAGGAAATCAAAGCAAAGATGTTAAACAAGCGCCAGATAAAGCCTTCGCATAGCCAAAAGAACGCTTGTGAGAATAAATAAACACCTGGATCATGAATTTACAGACAGAGAAACTAGAAATCGTCAGGATGCTGCTGAACACGAATGACAAAGGCCTCATTCAGGAAGTGAAAGCCCTGTTCAAGAGCCACGAGGCTGACTGGTGGGATGAGATGAGCGGTCAGCAAAAGGAAGTGATCCTCGAGGGCCTGGCCCAGGCGGATCAAGGCCAGACAGTGCCCCATGAGGAAGCAGTAAAGATGTTCGGCAAATGGGGTTTGAGGTAGTCTGGACAAAGCAGGCTCTTGGTACTTTCGCTCAGAATATTGACTACCTGCAGCAGCACTGGACAGAAAAAGAAATAGTCGCCTTCACAAGAAAGGTGAATGACATCTTGGCGGCCATCAGAGAACAACCCTTGATGTATCGGAAGTCCGACAAGCTAAAGAATGTGCATATCGGCGTGATCATCAAGCAGGTGTCGCTTGTTTACCGGGTCAAGCCACGGAAAAAGGAAATCGAACTGATCGCTTTCATGGATACACGGCAGAACCCTGCGAAGCGAAAGGCCTAATAGACCATAAAGAAAGTCCGCGCTGCCTCTTTCCTTTGTTTCACAGTACATATTCAGCCATGGAAGTTAAGCCAATTCGCACCGAGGCCGGTTACCAGGCCGCCCTGCAACGGATAGAAAAGCTGTGGGAGGCTGTGCCTGGTTCCCCAGAGGCCGGGGAGCTGGAGGTGCTGGTTTTACTTGTCAGCAGGTTTGAGCAGGAGCATTATCCAATTGAGGAGCCGGAGCCGGGGGAGTATGCCAGGATTCGGCGAGAGGAGCTGGACGTAGGTAGGGAGCACAGCCTTGGAAGGAAATCAAGGGAACCCTAAATCGCACTTAAAGCATAGCAACCATGACCAGCAGGAGAGGAAGGCGTCAGCAAATCAGGAAACGGCAGGAAGCAGAGCTGACCTACCGGCTCAGGAATGCGCTGGCGGACATAGAGCTGTTCAAAAAGGGCACCCTGAAAACCTGGTCCATGGATGAGCTCCTGGCAGCGCTTTGATACCATCAGGCACAGGGTGGCACCCGGAAACGTAGTGAGCCGCCATAGAACTTAAATTAAAAGACCAGCATACTCCTCTTCAAGATCATGGGCCACTGGAATTACAGAGTAATCAAGAAGCTGAGCAGCTCGGGCGAGTATGAATACGGCATTCATGAGGTCTACTATGATAAGGACGGGAACGTAGAGGCCTGGAGCGAAAACTCCCTGGTGCCTGCCTGCCCTTCAAAAGAGGACCTGCTGCAAGACCTGGAGAGGATGAAAGGGGCTCTTGAAAAGGAGGTGCTGGTAGACGAGGAGGGCGAGTAAACCCGCGCCCCCTTATGGCCTCTAAATAGCACCCTTCCCTTATTGGCCCTAAATATGACTTTCCCCAGAAAGTGCTCTATTTAACATAAGAGTAGTTATAGGCGAAACCCGCCTGATTGGCTGGAATCCGGGGGTGCGCTTTTGGTACTTTGGCAGGAGCAGCAACTGGCAGCTAGCTACTTTGAAACCTGTGGATCATACTTTTTTGATCGCATGACATCCTGTGTTGTAAAATTTGTATTATTTATTAAATATTTATTAATTTAATATTCAAAAATAAAAATATAAACCTATATTCATAGCATTATTCAATCCCTAATAATGTTCTATGAAAACACTTTATCTGATTATCAGAAATGCTGTGGCTTTCGCCTTTAGCCACAGCATAATAAACTTTTTGATCATCCTGCTGCTGATAGGCAGCACCGCCTGTGAGCCGGAGCCGGAAGTTGAAGTAGGCCCTGCCGAAAACAAGCTTCATACGGACGCTACCCAGAAGGTGATCGTTAATGACACGGATAACACCTCAACAGAAACGTACACTTCTTTAGGGTATCAACTACCTAACCCTTACACGGTAACAAACATGCGTCAAGCGTATAAAAACGTATACGGCGGCAACTGGGACCACATTACCGCGAATAAAAAGTACGTACGCTTCAAGCCTACCACTAAAGAGCAATTGCTAACCCTCACCGAGACTCTTGACCTGGATCTGTTTGAGGAACCGCTGGATTACACCATATCGCAGGACGGCGACTCCTATCAGGACCCAAGCATTCCCCAGGAAGAGATCACCTGGCTCTATACGGTAGTGCCCTCCAACTTTACCTTCCCCAGTGGCATACAGTACCAGCTGCTGGCCTCTATTTACGTGCCAGACACCGATGATGGAGCTGTGGAAGCGGAAGCCGAGAGGCTGGTCGGGCTGAACGCAGACGGCGATGGCATGGCGGGTGTTGTCCCAACGTCTACGCCAAATACAACCGGCAGCGAAACAGCGGTTGATCAGAACTGCCCTGATTGTGACCAGTACTGCCCGCCCGGCTATTATTACGACCTTGAGATGGGCGGCTGCGTCTTGGTAAACAACTGCCCTTCAGGTACCCAATGGGACCCTGTCAGCCGAACTTGTGTGAGTACCCAACCTCCTACAACACCGCCTGTATTCACGCAAACTATCGGGAACCTATCTGTGACCGATACTCAGCTTGGGGTTCAGAATCTGAGGAACGTGCGCGTGGTGGCAAGACGATGGTTTAAAGTAGAACGCATGTATACTAACAACAGCGGCCGTTTTAATTCTATTAAAAAATTCAGGAACAAGGTGAAGCTGATTGTTAAGTTCAAGAACAACGATTTCTCGATAAGAGGCATAAGGGGCATAAGGGTGTATCAGGTGCTTCTGCCAATCCAGAAGAAGTTCGGCCCACTCCAGGGTAGCGAAATAAACAACTTTGCCTTTACCTTTACCATACGTCCGGATATAAATTCAAAAGGCACCCGCAACTGGGTGGCCGCCACCACGCACAATGCAGTGCAACAGTTTAAGGATCTTTCTATAGCACAGGGCACAGGCGGCAATTTACCGACTAACCTTAAAATTGTTTTAACAAATTGGGCTAAAGTGGGGGGAGCTGGGTCAGCACCTCTTTTTTCTGTAAGATGGATTGATCATTTAGACCTTGCCTTTGTAAACACATTTATTGCTACCGCTGCTTCTCCTGTAGCAGGAGGTTTATCGGCATTGGCTGCTTACATGAAACGCCAATTTGATATCACGTATAGCTACAATGTTACAGGAACTTTAACATCGGACAGGGTGGTAGCAACTATATTTCACGAACTGGCACACGCTATGCTTTACAATAAGGCAGGCGCCGACTGGTATAAAGCAGCGGTGGATGGTACTATTGCAGAAATCTTGAGTAATGGACCCTCACCGTATGGTACAGGCAAAACAGCAAACTCACCTTTGATTGCGCTCAATGAAGCTTGGGGCAACCATTACGGGCAATTTTTAGCGCATCAAAGATACACGACCAATAGCTCGATTATAAATAGACAAGGTGAAGCTTGGGAAACCACCCGCTTAAATTACCTCGAAAATTACAACCCGAACTTTCTTGGAGATTCATTCAGATGGATTCCAGAAGGTGTATTTCTTGATTTGATGGATAACACACCCAATGAGACAAGAGCAAATTTTCGTCCTGTGAATGATGCTGTTTTAGGTTTTACAAATCAGCAGCTATTTAATGCTTTAGATTCAGACGTAAGAAGTATACAAGCCTACCGTGCTCGTCTGATGCAGGAAAACAACAACAATCAGCTTACTCAAGTAACTGACTTATTCAACCAATATGGCTATTGAAAAAAAACTCTTAGTAGGTCTATGCCTTACAAGCTTACTTCTTCTAACGGCATGCCCAAACCCATGTGTTAATGAACTTCCTCTTTACAACTTTTATGTTGAAGCGTATTTCACTCCTGAAAAGGACAGCCTCCGGGTAGGCGACACTTTGTATTTCATTTCTGAGTTTCCGAAACGGCTGAATCCTCATGGCTCACAAAGCTCTGTTGATTACTCTAACGCCAATATAAGCGGTAGTCTGTCTGTAGTCAAGCTGACTCCGCGAACGCAATTCGGCACAGATGCTGTTTTTGACTTCGAATATGTATCTTTAGCTGGACAGATGTACAACACAAGGGACATACCTAATCCAGATGGGTTCCAACAGTTTTTTTATCAGGAATCAGAGGACAAATATCATATTAAGATTGCGATCATACCTAAAGAAAAGGGAACCTATGGTTTAGGCATTCTGAGCACAGCAAGCAATGGCAGGAGTGGCGGCAATGGTTGTGACAAAGCATCTTTTAACACTACTGTGTCAAACACAGATATAAATGTCCACTATCTTGAAGAATTTACTGGATTGCCTGTAACAATACGTCCTAGTAACGGCTATTATTTTAGAGTTTATTAAATAACTGATCCAAATCCTGCTTCAAGAATACTTGGAGTAGGATTTGGATCAGTTACTGCCAGGCTTGGAAAAGTAAAGGGTCTTTTTTATGCAGACGGTAGGGACATTTAGCCCTTCAGTAGATCTTACTGGTGAACTCTTTTTCTGCCGCCACTTACTCAGCTGATCAAGGCTATATTTAATTCATCTGTTACCTCTTTTAATGATCTCCTGGCATAGGAGAGTTCAATGGCCATCCGTTTAAAGGAGGCATCAAATACGCGTCTTTCTATCTTAGTCAAAGGTAGCAACTCCAATGCATCACCTACCTAACCCTCTGCTCTTGCGCTGCTGGCGTGGCTCCTCCAGCCCCAGCGCCTTCCTCAGTTCCTGGAGGATGGTTCTGGCAAGTTCCCGCACCAGGTCTGCCGCTTTTTTCCGCAGCTCTTTGTAGAGGGATGCCTCCTGACTCAGCGCCACACCCCACCGTTTCTGTATTTCCTGGTTGAAAATCTTAGTGATTTCCTCCGCTATGTGGCTGCGGGTTTCCTGTGAGTCATGCTGTTGGTGCCGCTCGTAATCCTCTCGGGTGGCTTTGCTGCTGTCTTCCAGTTGGTAGATCCCCCGATAGTACAGCTCTGCGGCTGGCCGCAGCTGCGCCTCTGCCAGTTTCCGGACTTCCGCCTGGAAGAGCGTGTTGGCAGCCTCCCGGATCGCCTCAGGGGCTTTCAACAGGGCGTAAGAGGAGTCGAGGGTAATGCCAGCCTTGCCTGCCTGCAGGAGCTGCGCGGCGATGGCTTGGGTGGCTTCCTTATGCCGGGCTGCCTCTTGCTCGGCCTTGTGCTGGCTGGCCTGCGCATGCCGGACCTGATCGGTGCGGCGCTTGAGCTCGATAGCGGTGTCCGTTTTCTCCCTGGAGACGGATTTAAAGCGCTCCTGCACCTTTTCCTCGTAACGGGTAGGGTTTATCCGGTCCAAAGCCGTTAGCTTCGGCAGATCGCTCAGAACGGCCTCTTGGGCCTGCTGCTGCTGGCCCAGGTACCAGCCCTCCGAGTTGTGAACAGCCTTGCTGCCCCGCACGCCCCGGGAGAGCCCGAAAGGCTCCATTGCTTTGGCGTAGCGGTCCTGGCGCGCGCTCATGTCCTTCCTGTTGCCCAGCAGCTTCTTGGCCGTCAGCTTGCCCTCCACCAGCGGCACCACCACCGCGTGCAGGTGCGGGGTCTTCTCGTCCAGGTGCAGTGCCAGGCGCACCACGTTCTCCTTCCCGAACTCTTGAGCTACGAACTGGTAGTTGGCCTTTAGCCAGCCCTCCATTTTCTCCGGATCTACCTCGATAGCTTTCATGTCTTCGTGCGTACCGGTGAACACCAGCGAGAGCGCCCGTACCGCGTCCTTTCGGATGGCGGTGGTGCCGGTGTAGCCCTCAGCAATCCGGTCAGAGATGGCTGTGTGCAGCGGCTTGGAGCAGTGTTCGGTCACGGCAAAGCTTTGGTTGAGCTGTCGCCGCGTCGGGTCGGCGTTCTGGAAGGTGTGCTCCTGGCCCTCCTTGCGGTCGATGTGGTCTCCGAGGCCTGCTCCG
>NZ_VRTY01000157.1 GCF_008017455.1 Pontibacter qinzhouensis
TTTTGTTTTTGAAACAAAAGTAGAAAATGCTCATCCTGCCGGAAAGATGTACTTGGTCGGGCGGATACGTAAGGCCGGCAGAGAAGTGGGTCTCGGATCTCACCTACATCAGGACGCTGGAAGGCTGGCTGTACCTGACGATCGTGCTGGACCTGGCAGACAGAAAAGTGGTGGGCTGGGCGCTGAGTGAGACCATGGAGGCGGACACCACTACGGTGGCTGCCTTTCAGATGGCCATCCGAAACAGGCCTATATTCTATTCCCTTTTGTTTCACTCTGACCGGGGCGTACAGTACGCCTGCAGTGCCTTCCGGGAGCAGTTGGAGGGCAAGCCGGTGTTGCAAAGTATGAGCCGGAAAGGGAATTGTTGGGACAACGCGGTAGCCGAGAGCTTCTTTAAGACGATGAAAACAGAGATGGTCTACCACCACCAGTTTGCCACCAGGCAGCAAGCCCGACTGGCTACCTTTGAGTACATTGAAGGATTTTACAACAGGAAAAGGAGGCATTCAGCTCTGGGCTACCTGACCCCTTGCCAGTATGAAGAGCTCCTGTACAACCAAACAGTGGCTGCCTGAAAAAAGTCTCCAGTAAAACATTGCAAGTCCAAGTAGAATATGCTCAAACTACTGGAAAGTTGTACTTGGTCGGGCGAATACCATAAATCCGCTCAATAATCTCTACAACTTTTAACCCCTCCAGGGCATTGGTAGCGATGGTGTTTCTTCCTTTTAGCGTATCTACTACGTTTTCGATTACATAGTGGTGGTTTTGGGCGGAGCCTTTGTAACTGCCATAGTCGTTGCCTGGGTTGGTGGGTACTAAGGCTGGCGGCGTATAGTCTTTTATATGGCAGTACGCCACCTGGTCCATGTACTGGCCGCCAATTTTTACCGATCCGTTTTCTGCAATTATGGTCATGCTGCTCTCCATGTTCTGGTTCCAGATGGCGGTGGAGTAGTTCAAGCACCCCATGCCGCCATTTACAAAATCAAAACATACAAAGCCGGAATCCTCAAACTCGGTGAGATGCTGGTGCGCGAAATCGCTGAATTTGGCTTGTATGTTTTCGATATCGCCGAAAAGCCAGTACATCATATCAATAAAATGGGAGAACTGTGTGAACAAAGTGCCGCCGTCTAAAGCCTGACTACCGTGCCAGCTATCCTTTGTGTAATAGCGCTCATCGCGATTCCAGTAGCAGTTCAGCTGCACCATATAAATTTTGCCCAGCGTACCCCGGTCAATCAGGTTCTTAATCCAGACGGAAGGAGGAGAGTACCTGTTCTGCATAACCGTAAAAACATGTTTGAGTACATGCAAGGCTTTAAAAATAACTTTCTCGGCATCCTGCCTACTTAAAGTCATGGGCTTTTCTATCACGATATGTTTTCGGGCCTCCAGGCATAGTAGCGCCTGCTCCGCATGATAGCCATTGGGCGTGGCAATAGTAATGACGTCTACATCCGGATCTGTGGCCAGGTAGGAGTTGAGAGAGCTGTAAAAGGGAATTTGCTGGAGCAGGGGGGGCAGCTGCAATGTTTCCTGCGGCAGAACATCAAGTATAGCTACTAATTCGCACTCCCTGTTCCTTGCAATCATGTCGGCATGGCGTTTACCAATATGGCCCATACCTACAACTGCGAAATTTACTTTTTTATCCTGAAAAGGCATTTAACATTGCTTTACTACCTGATTGTTTTCTAACCTGTATTGCTGCCCGCTTTCGGGGCAAGTAGCATAACCGGAGTTATTAAAGTTAAGTTTGTGGCCGTATTCGCTCACCCAACCGCTTTGCCTGGCCGGGTTGCCTATAACCAGCGCGTAAGGTGGCACCTGCTTGGTCACGACGGCACCGGCACCAATAAAGGCATACGCGCCAATGGCATTACCACACACGATAGTGGCGTTGGCACCTATGGTTGCACCTTTGCCTACATGCGTTTTCAGGAACTGGTCGTGCCTGTTAAAAGCGGACCTGGGGTTACGCACATTTGTAAACACCATCGATGGACCTAAAAATACATCATCATCGCAGGTAACACCCGTGTAAATAGACACATTGTTTTGCACCTTCACATTGTTTCCTAGCACTACTTCCGGCGAAATAACTACATTCTGACCAATATTGCAGCCTTTGCCGATGCGGCAGTTGGGCATAATATGGCAGAAATGCCAGATTTTTGTGTCGTCTCCTATCTCACAACCGGCATCTATTACGGCAGTTTCGTGGCATGTGTAAGCCATAGTTAGCGATATTGCTGGTTTGTAAACTCTTTAATGGCAGCTGTTATAAAAATAAGTTGCTCAGGATCCTGCTCTGTGTGTATAGGGAGCGAAAGCACCTGGTTACTCAACTTTTCTGAAACAGGTAAGGGATTTTTATTTTTATGATACTGCTCGTATGCCTTTTGCCGGTGCAGGGGCAAAGGGTAATATACCATAGAAGGGATTCCCTGCTGCTGCAGGTGGGCACGCAATGCCTCTCTGCTTATGTCGCTGCAGATTAACGTGTACTGATGAAAAACATGTGTTGACTGTACAGCTCTGGTTGGTAGTTTAATTCCGGGTAGTAGCGCTAACTGCTCATTGTAAAAAGCAGCAGAAGCTTGCCTGTTGCCGTTAAAAATATCGAGGTGCCTGAGTTTGACACTTAAAATGGCTGCCTGAAGTGTGTCTAAGCGCGAGTTTATGCCTACCAGGTCGTGGTGGTATTTTTGCTTCTGGCCGTGGTTTGCGAGCATCTGCAGTTTAGCGGCTAACGCATCCTCCTGCACCAGCAGAGCGCCACCATCGCCGTAGCACCCCAGATTTTTAGATGGAAAAAATGAAGTTGTTCCTATGTGGCCCATGGTTCCTGCCTTTTTAGCCGTCCCATCCGGGAAAGTATACGCAGCTCCTATGGCTTGTGCAGTGTCTTCTATCACATACAAGTCGTGCTTTTTTGCTAAAGCTAGAATAGGGGCCATGTCGGTGCATTGCCCAAACAAGTGAACAGGTACAATGGCTTTGGTTCTGGATGTAATTTGCTCCTCTATGGCGGCTGCCGTTAGCAGGAATGTATGTGGGTCTACATCGGCAAAAACAGGCGTTAGGCCCAGTAAGGCAATAGCCTCTGCCGTGGCCACATAAGTGAATGCCGGAACTATGACCTCTTCGCCGGGTTGGAGGTCGAGTGCCATCAGAGCGAGCTGCAGGGCATCCGTTCCGTTGGCACAGGTTATAACATAAGGCACCTGGTTGTAAGCCGCAAACTCCTGTGCAAAGCGTGTTACATCCGGGCCATTTATAAAATGGCTATTTGCAAGCACCTGAGCAATGGCAGCATCTATCTCCTGCTTTAGGGCCAGGTACTGACCCTGCAAGTCTACCATTTGTAGTTTCATGTGTCTAAAGAAAATGAAAAATAAACAACCCGTGTCTTTGTTTCTAAATTGTGGCACTAGGAGCTATAGGTTTATGCTTGCGCTTGATGCCATTGTGTAAAGTTACTTATTATTTAACTACCAGATGTTCAGAAAAAAGTAAAAATAAGCCTCACTACCCTTGGATGATTTCAGCAAAATTAGCTTTTGGAGGGCAAATTTATTCGAATAATTAGATAGTTGTTTCGGTAAAAATGCTCTATAAACTACAGCTAAATGACCTCCATGAACTAAAAAGCCACTCCCGAAGAAGTGGCTTTTTAGCGTATTTATAAGATTAATCGTCTTTCCGCAAAACCCAGCTTAGGTTATACAGGTCTTTGCGCCGGTCTTTCAGGTTGCGGACGCTGCCTGCGGTGTTGAGGTCCTTGAGAAGGTCCAGGTCGAGGTCAGCGATCAGGGTCATTTCGGTGTTTGGCGTGGCCTCTGCTACTACGGCATCGTGCGGAAACGCGAAGTCGGAAGGAGAGAAAACAGCCGATTGCGAATACTGAATATCCATGTTCTCTACTTTTGGCAGGTTACCTACGCTACCCGTAATAGCCACGTAGCACTCGTTCTCGATGGCCCGGGCCTGAGAGCAGAGCCGCACACGGAGGTAAGCATTTTTGGTATCTGTCCAGAAAGGAACGAAAAGTATTTTCATGTCCATATCGGAGAGCATACGAGCCAGTTCCGGGAACTCTACATCATAGCAAATAAGGATGCCAATCTTGCCGATATCTGTATCGAATATCTTCAGTTTGTGGCCTCCACGCATACCCCAGTAGTGGGTTTCGTCGGGGGTTACGTGCAGTTTATACTGCTTGTCGTAGGTGCCATCGCGGCGGCAGAGGTACGACACGTTGTAGAGTTTGTTATCGTAATACTCGGGCATGCTCCCCGAAATAATGTTGATGTTATACGACAGGGCCAGGTGAATCATTCGTTCCCTGATCTCATCTGTATATTCGGCCATACTTCTGATGGCCTCAGAAGGGCTCTCTTCGTTGGTAAGAGCCATGAGCGGTGCATTAAAGAACTCCGGGAACATCACGATATCTGATTTGTAGGAGCTAACAGTGTCTACGAAGAACTCTACCTGCTGCATAAAATCGTCGAGTGACTTCACGGCGCGCATCTGCCACTGCACGATCCCGATCCTGACAACGGTTTTTTTGCCGCCGATCAGCTTCTCCTTTTCCTCATAATACACGTTAATCCACTCGAGCAGCGTGGCATAGGCTTTCGATTCCTTGTCGTCGGGCAGATAGCCTTTCAGGATTTTACGAACGTGGAAGTCGTTGCTTATCTGGAACGAAAGCACCGGATCGGAGAGCTCCTTGTTCCGCACCATTTCGATGTATTTGGCCGGAGAGAGTTTCTCGGCATAGTCGATGTAGCCTGGTATGCGGCCACCTGCAATAATGGCGCGCAGGTTCAGCTTTTCGCACATCTCTTTTCGGGCATCGTAGAGCCTTCGGCCCAGGCGCAGGTTACGGTACTCGGGATGCACAAACACATCGAGCCCGTAGAGCGTATCGCCTTCGGGGTCGTGGGTTTTAAAAGAACCCTTGGTAATGATCTGGTCGTAGGTGTGTTTGTCGCCAATGCTGGCATAATCTACTATTATACTCAGTGCAGCTGCCACTACAGCGCCTTTGTCTTCAATGCAAATCTGGCCTTCGGGGAATTTTTTTAACAAACTGGAGAATTCTTTCCTGGTCCAGGCTCCCATGTTGGAGTACACCTTGTCCATTATCTCCTTCACTTCTTTGTAATCTTTCAGTTCCAGCTGGCGTAGCAGCAGGCGGTGTTCGGTATTGTTATCGTTTCGTTCACTCATAAATTAAATTGTCATTCACCTGCATGTATACGTGGTTCATGTATCGTTAAGATGCGATCGTTTTGTAAAGGCTCCTTAAATAGCCACAGTTGCAAAAATAGCTAATTATGATGAGCTTATTCGAGGCTTTTTTGCTGCTAGCAGTTGTGTTGGCCTGCTAGTACCCTTGGCGTAAAATCATTGTTTTTGCTTCGGAAGGGCATTTTCATTAGAATAATTAACAGCTACAGGCTGCAGGCGAGACGCTTACAGCTGCACCTCCGGAATTTCGCCTTCCACGATAAGGGTGCCTTCGGTGGCTTTCTGAATGGCTTCCACAGAAACCCCGGGGGCTCGCTCCAGCAGTTTAAAACCCTGAGCTGTTACCTCGATCACGGCCATATCGGTTACTATTTTTTTTACGCAGGCAAGTCCGGTTATGGGCAGGGTGCATTTTTTTAGCAGTTTAGAGGAGCCATCGCGGGCGGTGTGCTGCATGGCGACAATGATATTTTTGGCAGATGCTACCAGGTCCATGGCACCGCCCATACCTTTTACCATTTTGCCCGGAATTTTCCAGTTGGCAATATCGCCCCGCTCCGAAACCTCCATTGCTCCCAAAATAGTAAGGTCCACGTGCTCGCCCCGAATCATACCGAAGCTCTCGGCGGAGCTGAACAAGGCGGAGCCGGGCAGGGTGGTTATCGTCTGCTTGCCTGCATTGATCATATCGGCATCTACCTGCTCTTCGGTAGGGAAGGGGCCCATACCCAGCAACCCGTTCTCCGACTGCAGCACCACCTCCAGCCCCTCCGGAATGTAGTTGGCCACCAGCGTCGGAATACCGATTCCGAGGTTCACATACATGCCATTGGTTACCTCCCTGGCAATTCGCTTAGCAATTCCATGTTTATCCAGACTCATGTCTTCGTGATTTGAAAATTTGAAGATTTGAGGATTTGAAAATTATAATTTCGAATCCTACTTTTTAAGGTTTTTTGAACTTATGATAATTTTTGAAATAACTCTTTTTATGGAACTTAATTTTTCCTGAAGATGAGTTGGAGACGGATAAGTTGGAACCTTTTGGCAGAGCAGTAGCCAATATTCTGTTTCTTCAACTTCTTTGGCTGAATTCTTGAATTTATGGATAAAATCTGCTTTACTCTCGGCATTCTGAGCCTCTCTAACATTTGCGCCAATAGAAGTTCCACTTTTCAGAAGTTGATTAGCAAGAACAAATTTTCTGTTGGCTTCAAGTTCTTCAGGGTAAAGAATAATAGCAACTGCAAAATCTAAAGTTAGCCTGAGAATCAAATTTTCTTGCTGATAACCCATCCTCTTCAAATTTTTCCATTTTCAAATTTTCAAATCAAGTGGAGCGCAAAGTCCGCTGCTCAATGCGTTTCTCGTAGTGGCTGCCCTGGAAGATGCGTTGCACGTAGATGCCGGGCGTATGAATGGCGTTAGGGTCGAGTTCTCCGGCTGGAACGAGTTCTTCTACCTCGGCAACGGTTATTTTACCGGCTGCTGCCATCATCGGGTTGAAGTTCCGGGCTGTTCCTTTGTAGATTAGGTTGCCAGCTGTATCGCCTTTCCAGGCTTTTACAAAGGAAAAATCGGCTTTAAGCCAACTCTCCAGCAGGTACATTTTCCCGTTGAACTCGCGACTTTCCTTGCCTTCGCCAACTTCGGTGCCGTAACCGGCCGGTGTATAAAAGGCCGGAATGCCGGCACCGCCTGCCCTGATGCGCTCTGCCAGAGTGCCTTGCGGAATCAGCTCTACTTCCAGCTCACCTGTCAGCAATTGCCGTTCGAACTCTGCATTTTCGCCTACGTAGCTCGATATCATTTTCCGGACCTGGTGCTTTTGCAGGAGCAAGCCAATACCGAAATCATCTACCCCAGCATTGTTCGAAATGCAGGTAAGGTCTTTCACCCCGAGCCGCAACAACTCCGCAATAGCGTTTTCAGGTATGCCGCAAAGCCCGAAACCGCCCAGCATCAGCGTCATGCCATCCTGAATGCCTACTAAGGCGGCAGCGGCATCTTTTACCGTTTTAGTTATCATAAGTCCGGAACAAATGTTTGTAAATGGAATATAGATATAAAAAAAGCTATATGTTTAATATAGCTTTTCGTAATTTCAACAGAAATAGTTGTCGGAATGGCATGTTATCTTGTTACTGCCTCCACTGGTTTGTCAAATTATTTACTGATGTTACGCAGTGGTGGTTAAAAGAGGCGCTCATGCTATAGATGGAGTTCAGCTTCATGTAGCGTCGTTACATTGAAACATCGTTGCCAGCCGATTGCTTTTACCTCCAGCTACAAAAAATGCGGGGTAACAGGCGCATGGGCAAACAGAAAGGCCTGGCTCATGCTGCAGCCCCGGCGTTACAATGGAACGCCGCTACAAAGGAAATGGCTGTTCCAACTGCCTAAAATCATTTAAATAATTTAGCTGTCTTTCTGCGGGAGCAGTGCTTTTTGGGTATCTTGTTTGTCCTGTGCCAGTTGTGTCTGCAGGGCCTCCAGACTCGGAAACTTCTGCTCGTGGCGCAGTTGCTGCACAAATTCTACGGTAAGGGTTTTGCCGTACAAATCGCCATTAAAATCGAGCAGGTGAACCTCCAGGGTCAGTTTGCTGCCATTTACGGTAGGGCGTGTGCCTATATTCATCATACCAGATAAACGTGCCTCCTCTACCTGTACCCAAACGGCATACACCCCGTTGGCCGGTATGAGTTTGTGCGGCTCCGGCAGGGCCAGGTTAGCGGTGGGGAACCCGATGGTGCGCCCTAGTTGCTGCCCTTGCTCTACAGTGGAAGTAAGGGAGTAGTAGCGGCCTAAATAGCGGCTGGCAGTGGCCGGATCGCCTGCCTCCAGCGCTTTTCTAATTTTGGTGGAGCTTACGGCAATATCGTCCACATCCTGCTGCGGAATTTCCTCCACCTCAAAACCATATTGCTGCGACCGTGCCTTCAGGTGCTCAAAGCTGCCTTCGCGGTTTTTCCCGAAACGGTGGTCGTAACCAATTACCAGCACTTTGGTATTAATGGCGCGTAACAATACATCAGTTACAAATGTGCGGGAGGTAATGCGGGAAAATTCCTTTGTAAACGGAATAATAAGCAGGTAATCTACGCCATAGCTGCTGAGTTGCGCAATGCGTTC
>NZ_VRTY01000158.1 GCF_008017455.1 Pontibacter qinzhouensis
GGCAGCGGTGGCGAAAGCTGCGCCTTTAAAGTTTGGGCCGTTCAGCGCAAAAAACAGGCTCTGCTCCTGCGCCGCGCGCGAGTCGGTGCTTACATGGTGGCACTCCAGGTACTTTTGGTAAAGAAATTCAATTGTATGCGGCATGAATTGCTTAATTTTATCTTAACTAAATGCTGTTGCAACCGGTTTATACGTTATGGAAGAAGTTTCTGCTGCGAAAGCAAGTTACACCAGAAACCGGAAAAGCGATAGCATAGCCATTACCAAGCCATAATATTCTTTTCTAAAACGGCAGCCACGCCTGATTACCTGGATATGTCAAGACTAATTACAATCTTATTCTGTCTGCTCTTTACCTGCTCTCTGTGCCTGGCGCAACAGGTGCCGATGCAGTTTAAGCTTTGCCACGATGTGCCCGTTACTCATGCTGCAGGTGCTTTAGAAGCACCCTGGAGTGGTGGCCTCAACTCGCCACAGTTCTCGACCATAGACCTGAACCAGGACGGGCAGGAAGACTTGTTTGCCTTCGACAGAACCATGCAGAAAGTGTATACCTGGCTGGCCGTACAGGAAAATGGTGTGTGGCGCTACAAATATGCCCCGGAGTACGAGTCGTTGTTTCCGAAAGAGCTAAGCTACTGGGTTTTGCTGCGCGACTACAACTGCGATGGGCTGAAAGATATCTTCACCTCTGCCCCGCTTGGCATACAGGTGTACCGGCAGGTTATTGGCGAAGACAACAAAATTACGTTTGTGCTGGCCGAAGATGCCTTGTATTACAGCAACAACAACGTGAGGAGAAGCAATATGCAGATGGGCTCCGCTGATATACCTATCATTACTGATATGGATGGCGATGGTGACCTCGATATTATTACTACAGAATTCTCGCTGGGAGAAACCATGGAGTACCACCGTAACATGCGGGTAGAGCAGGGCCTGGATTGCAACGAACTCCGGTTTGTGCAGGAAACTAACTGGTGGGGAGGCATAACAGAGTGCGACGGTTGCAACAACTTTGTGTTCGGAGGGTTCTGCAGAGTAGCCGCGCCTCTGCACAGCGGCCACGACGGCTCCGCCCTGCTGGCCATAGACCTCGATGGCGATGGCGACAAAGACCTGCTGATGGGAAACATTTACTGCCATAACCTGCAGATGATGGAGAATGTGGGTACACCCACCAAAGCCCTCATGCAATCGCTGGAGCCTTCGTTCCCGCTCAATACCAGGCCCGCCAATTTCAGATTGTTTACGGCACCTTACTACGAAGATGTAACATTTGATGGTGTGCCCGACCTGCTGGTGGCCCCGAACATCAGCGTGAACGACAGTTTAGGCGAAATGCAGCATGCCGTCTGGCTCTACAAGAATAACGGAGCAGAAGATCATCCTGAGTTCGAGTTTGTGCAGGAGGATTTTCTGCAGGGCCAGATGATAGACCTGGGAGAGGGCGCTTTCCCGGCTTTTGCTGATATAGATGGTGACGGAAAGTTCGACCTGCTGGTGGGGAATGCGGCTTCTCTCCGCAACGGGAAGTACACGGCATCGCTTAGTCTGTATCTGAACACTGGCACCAACACCGAACCTGCTTTTACACTTGCTACAGACGATTACCTGGGCCTGGCTGCTAACGAATACCTGCGTATAAAACCTGCTTTCACCGATTTTAACAACGATGGCGTGCCTGATCTGGTCCTCACCTTCAGCCGGAAGCAGCTAAACAGAACCCAGATCAACTATATTCCGAACACAGGTGGGGCAGGCAAGGCCTTTCAGTTGGATGTTGCCAGGCTACAGCTCATTCGCGCTACCACCGATGGCGACTCGCCCTGCTTTGTAGATGTAGACGATGACGGTGACCTGGACCTGCTGCTCGGGAAAGCCCACGGCGGCTTAGAGTTTCATCGTAACATAGGCACAGCAAGTGCTCCTGATTTTGTACTGGAAACCCTTACGCTTGGTGGAATTGTGCCCGATTACTTCCGCAGAAATATTTACCCTCTTGCAGCAGATTTAGATGGTAACGGCACTCCGGAGCTAATTACAGTAGACGATAGTGGGGTGCTCCGCATTTACCGCGACTTTACAAAAGAGTTGAGCAGCACATTTGTAGAAGAAAGCCAGGTTCTCGAAAATGCATTAACTCAAAAAGCAGAAATGAGCCGGTTTGGGCGTGCTACCGGTGTAGCTATGGCAGGCCTGGGAGGTTCTGATAAACTGTTCCTGGCAGTAGGCACACAGGCGGGTGGTATGTACCTGCTGGAGCAAACAGAAGGGCTGCAGCATAACCCTAACGAGCCGGTAGAGGGGCTTGGGCTGGAAGTGTATCCGAACCCATGGAATGCACAACGTTTTAGTGTGGCAACGGTAAGAGCTGCCGAGCCTGTTGCTATTTCTGTTTACGATGGCATAGGTCGGGTTGTCTACAAGAGCACCAGCAGTTTCAGCCGCACCCATAGCCTCGATTTAAGAACATACAAAGCCGGTATCTATTTTGTTAGAGCCACTAACGCCAAAGGAGACCAGCAGGTTAAAAAGCTGATCGTGCAATAATGAAAGCTCTTCTGTACCTGAACCTGCTGCCAACAGCCATTACTACCTACGGGCAGCCCGTGCTGGTATGGGCAAAGAAGAATTTTCCCGAAGTCGCCACGCTGGACCTCGACGCAAACTCCGATGACATGCTGCAGCACTACGCCCTGCGCCTGCTACAGGAGGCTGAACAGGTGGCGGTTTGCATTAGGTCGGAGGCAGACGCAACAGATTTCCGAAAGCTGATGCCGCTCGTGGAGGAACTGCTGCAACCCAACGCTGGTCGTCTGCTGCTGCTCTCCGGCAACAACGCACGCCTGCTCCGGATGCTGCAGGCAAGACCGCAGCTGACCTATAAAGTTGTGGAGGCGGATGCGCAGTTGCAGGAGGCACTGCAGGGGTATTTGGGTGCTGGATAATGATTTTCAACTTGCGGATATGTGAAATCTGCTGGTGTATGCGAGTTGAAAACTTGCCTCATGTTTTACCACAAGTTACGGCTGCGCCTAAACTCATGGCAGGTGAACTGCTGCCCGAAATGTAGCTTCTATTCCAACCTAAACGCATCCGCATCGAGGTGTGCCGAAAATTTTTCTCTGAAGTCTGTGAGTTCCTGCTTGCTGAGCGTCAAGGTGAAAATGCCTTCCTGCTGGCTCGTTTCCAATAATTTGATGCCTTTTGGGTGAATAATGGCTGAGTCGCCGGAGTAGGGGATGCCGTTGCCATCGGTGCCAACCCGGTTCACGCCAATGGTGTAAGCCAGGTTCTCGATGGCGCGGGCCTGCAGCAGGGTGCTCCAGGCCAGTTTGCGGGCTTCGGGCCAGTTGGCTACGTACAGCAGCAGGTCGTAACTGTTCCCGACGTTGCGGCTCCACACCGGGAAACGCAGGTCGTAGCAAACCAGAGGGCGTATGCGCCAGCCCTTTAGCTCCACCACCAGCTGTTCAGATCCGGAGGAATAGGTGTGATGCTCATGAGCCATTCGGAAGAGGTGCTTTTTGTTGTAGGTGCGGTAGCTGCCATCGGGTTGCACCCACAGCAACCGGTTATAAAAGGCCTGCTCCTGTTGCACAATTATACTGCCTGTTACCACAGCTTGATGCGTTTTTGCCTGTTGCCGCATCCAGGCAAGTGTTTCTCCTTCAGGTGTCTCTGCCAGTTCAGCAGCACTCATGCTGAAACCGGTGGTAAACATTTCAGGCAACACAATCAGGTCGGTTTTGGGAGCAGCTGCAGCTAATTTCTCAGCCAGCATACTGCGGTTCTGCTCTGCATCCTGCCAGTAAAGCGCTGTCTGAACAATGGTAACAGTAAAGTCTTGCATGCGTGTCGGTTTAAAAGTGCCAGGCCTTGACCTAAAACCAGCAAAAACTCTTTGGAAGGCCTTTTTGATTAGAATAATTTACTGCTGCGCCAAATTCAAAATTATGAAATGCTCATCTGAAGAAGTTGTTTCATGGGTAGTTTGTCTTGTACCCTATGTGTTTTACCCCAAAAATTTCTTCGGGAAGTCATTTTCATTAGAATAATTTGGCTGAATTATTTCTTAATTATTGGAGAGTAATTGTGAATGAGGCATAGAAAATAGTCCCATTCATTCAAAACTCACTCATTCAAAATTTTATCTTTACAACCGCTCCATTTCTGGTGCTCCTCCAGATTAATAAATAGCGGAAGACTGTGATCTGCTTTCACTTCTGTGACGGGCAGAGGCTTTAAATAGTAACCCAGAGAGTGGACGCGCAATAATTTCTAATTTCTAATTTAGCGAAGCATTACTCTTCGAGCTTACTTTTTTTGAGTGTAGGAGTCGGTAATTCTATTCCTTCTTCAGTGGCTGTTTCGAGCAGAATATCCATGCCGTATTGCTTGGTGCAGCGCAGTTTGCCGGTTTGGCTGTATTCGGTTATCAGGCTTTGGGTAATAATGAGCCTGGAGGCAAATTCACCGTATTTTTCAACGATCTTTTTCTGCACCTGCGTCAGTGCCTCTTTGCGTTGCTCCGTTTCGGGCGTGCGGAGCGGGCGCTGAAAACGGTTTTCGGCGTAGTCGTGGCTGATGTTCTGCTCTTTGGCTTCTTTTTTAGCCCGTTCCAGCGCCTCTATCAGTAGCTTTTCGTTTGCAGGCTTTTTAAGTCCGGCATGCAGCCCTTTAGTGTGGTTCAGCCATTCGTGTATGTCGGTGTTGGGGTTGTTGGCCAATTCTACCAGGGCATCGTTGGCAATAATATAGGCGGCAGGTTTATCGAACTTCTGGCCTATGCTGTCGCGGAACCTGAACAGCTCTTTTAAGATAAATTGCTGGTACAGGTTAAGCTGGTACGCGCTGCGCAGCCGGAGGTGCGGGTTTTCGGGCTCTGCGTAAAACAGGCGCTCGAGCAACAGGTTTTCTTCTTCCAGCCAAGGCAGCCTGCCAGCCTCCTGTACTTTCTCTACCAGTCTTTGTTTTACGCGGTGCAGGTAAATAACATCGATGGCCGCATAGCGGAGCTGGTCTTCGTTAAGTGGGCGCTTGTTCCAGTTGCTCGACTGCTGGCTTTTATCTACTTCAATGCCGAACTCCTCTTTCATAACGGTGGCCAAGGAAGAACGCTCGTAGTTCAGGATTTTAGCTGCCACATCCGTATCCATAACGCCTTTGATCTTGCAGCCCAGCTTGTCGAGCAGCAGAATATCGTTGTTGGCGTGGTGTATGATTTTGGTTATGGCCGGCGATGCAAAAAGCTCATAAAGCGGCTCCAGGTTCTCTATTTTAAACGGATCGATGATGTAGCAGGTGCCGGAGCCGTCGGTTACCTGAATCAGGCAAAGCGTGAAACCATATGAAAACCGGTTCTGGTCGAACTCCAGATCAAGTGCCAGTTCTGTGCTCTTGCCCAGTTGAGCAACCGCTTCCATAAAATCTGCGTGGTTTTCTACTAGCACAATGGCGGTGCCTTCGTGTACAATAGGCGTGTGTTCCATCCTTAAATATAAATCATTAACCTTGTCTGTGCCAGTTATTCGTGCATTAGGTACGCTTTTTTTAACAGCTCAGGCGCTTTTGTTACAAAAAAAGGTCTCTGCAAAAAAAGCAGAGACCTCTCAAATTTATCTAATTATTCTGTCTGAACCTACGGTTGTTCCTCTGGTATCTCATCTACGACACCATCTTTAACAGTTGTGTCTTGTAGTACCACGGTAGTGTCTTCTTCCATATCAAGGCTTATATCATCGCCCATGCTGGCATCTGTTGGCATGCTGGACGTATCAGATTCTGTTGCTGTATTATTATCGGTGCCACATGCCGTAAAAGCTAAAAGTGCAAATGCGGCAAAAGCTAGTTTCATATTCTTTTTCATGACTAATTCATTTCGTTTGAAATAAAAATTGTACTTCCTTATACGCGTGAAAAAATAAAAGTATGTAAATTAGTTTGTGAAAAGAGTTTTAACCAAAGTTAAGTGTTGTTATTTTAGTGTGGAAGCTCCTGATCAAAGAGTCGTTTCTGCTGGTGTTGAGAAACCGTAACTGCTGTGGTTTTTATATAAATATAATTAAATGTATAGCGAGGTGTATAAGATGTGGCTCGCATATGCTGATGGTTTAGAATGGTGTTGATTGGTTTAGTCCAATTATTCCGGCCGGTGTTTGCGCTCTTTTTTTAAGAAGTATAAAGTTAAGTCGAAGCTAATGCTACTGCACCAGCATTTTATCGCGTCGCGCTTTAAACTCGGTGCCGTCTTTCCACTCGGGGTAGCGCGTGCCATTTGCCACACGGTAACCCACCCTGAAGAAAAGTTGCAGGTCTTCTATGGCCCCCTCCAGATTCCAGTCGTCTCTCACTTCGTCGCTTACTTTGTGGTAGTCGTTGCTGGTATAGGCTTCCTGGAGTTTGGTGGCATAGTCGGCGGGCTGGTTCCGGACAGTTATGCCTGATTTTGCATAGAGTGCCGGTACACCTTGTTTGGCAAACTCAAAGTGGTCGGAGCGGTAGAAGGAGCCTTTCTCCGGAGTCGCTTCTGGCACTACCCGCCGGTTTTGCGTAGCTGCTTCTTCCATTAAAATATCTTCTAACGACGAGTTACCATAGCCCACCACTATTACATCTTCGGTGGTGCCATAGGTGTTCAGGCCATCCATATTTATGTTAGCCAGTGTTTTGTTGAGCGGGTAAAGCGGGTTGTTGGCATAATATTTTGAACCTAACAGGCCTTTTTCTTCGGCAGTTACAGCCAGAAACAGAATAGAGCGCTTTGGCTTTTCGGGTAAGGCTGCAAAGGCTTTGGCTAGTTCAAGAAGGCCGGCTGTGCCGGTGGCATTGTCGAGGGCGCCGTTGTAGATCTGGTCTCCCTGCAGCTTTTCGTCTTTGCCCAGGTGGTCCCAGTGGGCGGTGTACACAATGTACTCATTCTTTAGATCCGGGTCGGAGCCTTCGATCTTTGCTACCACGTTCCGCGAATTAATCTCACGGAGTTTGTTCTTCATTTTAAAATTAGCTTTGGCATTGAGCGTAACAGGCTTAAAATCTTTTCGCTGGGCGGCCTCTTTTAGTTTTTCGAGGCTGTTGCCGGTGGCGCTAAAAAGCTGCTGGGCTTTTTCGGTTGTAATCCAGGCTTCTACGGCAGTTTTGTCCATGTTTTTGTTGGCTGCGCTTATGTCGAAGTTCTCGCGGCTCCAGCTGCCCGACACTACTTCGTAAGGATAACCTGCCGGACCGGTTTCGTGAATAATAATGGCGGCAGCTGCTCCCTTTTCGGCAGCAATCTCATATTTGTAAGTCCAGCGGCCATAGTAGGTCATGGCATTTCCGCCAAACATGGTGCTGTCGAGTTTATCAGGAGATGTGGCGCTGCGGATAGGTGGGTCGTTTATGAGCATTACAATAGTTTTTCCTTTTACATCGAGTCCTTTAAAATCGTCCCAGTCGTATTCGGGCGCTACAATGCCGTAGCCTACAAACACTATATCAGAGTTATCGATGTTGATATCCGGCACAAATCGGCGCGATACGGCAACATAATCTTTCGGGAACTCCAGGTTGATTTTTTGCCCTCCTGCCGTAAAAGAGGCTTGTGGAGTAGCGGCAAAACCAAACATAGGCACCTGCTGCACAAAGGAGCCATCGGGGTTGCCGGGGGCGAGGCCGAGCTGCTTAAACTGGCGCGTCAGGTAATTTACGGTAGAGTCTTCGCCACGTGTTCCGGGGCCACGGCCCTCGTAGGCATCGGAGGCCAGCACCTTGGTGTGAGCCAATAAACTGGTAGCAGTTATAGCCTGTAGTGCGGGTTGTATGGCCGTGCTGTCGCTATCGGCTACTGTCTCCGTTTCGGTGTCAGCTACCTCGCGGGAGCGTTCGGTGCAGCCCAAGGCCCAAAAGCCCAGCGCCAGAAAAAGGAAGAGATGCTTTCTCATAGATATACATTAATTGGGTGTTAACGGTGAACCTATAACGGTAATTATGCAGTGATCGGCTAAGCTTTAGCACCTGAGATGGCTACTTTTTTA
>NZ_VRTY01000159.1 GCF_008017455.1 Pontibacter qinzhouensis
TGATTTTGTATCGAGCAAAAGCCATTTTTTACCTTGCTGGTTTACATAAAATATTTCGCCGCTCCAGTTCGAAACAAAAAAGTTGCCGGTACCATCTGCAGCAATGCCATCAGCGTTTTCTATGCCTTCTGTCCAGTCAGTAAATCGTTTGCGGTTGGGGTCGAGGAACCGGACGTGGCCTGAATTTTTAAAGGCAACGAGCAGGCGGTTCTGGTCGAACAAAAGGCCATTCGGTAACTCGTTCTTCATTTTATCGAACCAGTTGCTGATGCGGCCGTTCCGAAGCAGGTAAATCCGACCTTCTTTCGAGTCTGATATATAAACATTCCCTTCTCCATCTACAGTTACATCGTTCAGGTCGGTTGCTTTGTCTGCTTTAAATCGTTCCAAAATAGAACCGGTTTGCGTGGCTATGGCTACTACTTCATCCATATCGGCCACATATAAAATGTTATTAAAGAGCGCCATGCCTTTTGGATTATTCAGGCCTGCCACCCAAAAAAGCTGCTCAATTTCTCCGTTCGGAGTCATAACCGATATAAAACCATCGCCATCTTTGCGGTCTTCGGTCCTTTTGTTGATGTTCGATACATAAATAACATTTCGTTGCGGGTCGTGCAGCACCGATTCGGGGGTTCGCAGCGTGTTGTCGCTGGTCCAGGCTTCCTGAAGTTTTACCGGTGTTCCTCCTCCAAAAAGGCCGGAGCGGCAAGAGGTAAACAATGGACTTGCAAAAACGACGATCAGCAGGAAAAGGAACGGGCGCATAGACTGGTTGATTGGTTTACTTCACCTTTACGGCAGTTTACCTGATGCTGTTGACAAAGAGTTAAAGCAAATCTGCTTACTAGTGGCTAGAGCTTGAGATGGTACAGCAAAAGATACATGCTGTAAGCAACCCAACACACAAATAATGAGCTTGTTTTCTTCTTTAAAACAGAAGCTGGCCGTTAAAAACCATTCTTGAAATCCTTGCATATAATTTTACCGCCTACCCAGTGTGCATTGCCAAGAATTATTTCTTAAACGGAAGAGCGGCGAAGAACTCTTAGCGTGCGCAACTCCAGCAAGCGCCTGAAGGAACAGAAGCAGCAATTTTTAAAAATACGCTCTACATTAACGGCAGCAGTAAGTGGTGAAAAGAAACAGAAACTGCAAAGATTAAAATTGAAGTTTAACGCTAATCTGCTACTGCCTTACCATGTTCTGCCACACCACGTAAAATAAAGACTTAAGAAGTGACTAAACCAAGCTTCGCCAATGTCCGGTTTCTGGATACTTTACCGGTTGGTGTTTCGCTGAAGGAGGGGCTGTAGTAAATTTCTTTCGGGATTTCGAATTTGCGCAGCAGGTGCACCAGCTTACCAAAAAGCACCAGTTCTGCCTCAGCACCCCAAGGCTCTCCTTCCACAATTAAAATAATTTTATCGCCAAGTAGTTCATCGGGTTGAGAGGTCACGAAAAAGCGCGGCATTGGGTCGCGGTTCATAAGGGCTTCGGCAATGGCTACCTCCAGCTTTTCGGTCTGAACTTTAACACCGCCGGTGTTAAGGGTATTATCTATGCGACCAATCCACCTGAAGCGGGTAGGAGTGAGGATCTCTACCAGATCGTTTGTGATAATGAGTTCGTTGTTTGTGACGTCGGCCTTTATGGTGAGGCAGCCTCGTTTATCCTGGGCAATTTCTACGCCACGCAGCACTTCGTAATACTCTGCCGCCGCAGGTCCGTTTAGCTGACGCAAAGCAATATGCGAAACAGTTTCAGACATGCCATAGGTATGGTAAACAGGTGTAGTAATGCGCTGGAGGTCGCGCTGCAGGCCCATGTTAACGGGTGCTCCACCCACTAAAATTGCTTTCATGCTGTTGAGCCATTCTATAGAAGCTGGGGTGTCTTGCAGCATGGTCTGCAGCTGCATGGGCACAAACGAAGACAAATCAAAAGTAGCGGAGGCAGGTAGCTGCACCATCGGGTTACTGGCCGGCGACAAAATTGTCATGTTCAGGTTGCCTACCAGGCCCCGGACCAGCATCATCAAGCCACCAATATATTCAGTATTTAAACAGACCAAAGCGGCATCCTCAGGTTTAATTTGCAGCAGCCGGAGGGTCTTAAGCGCGCTAGACTCCATCTGCTTCCGGGTGAGCACTACCTGCTTGGGAGCACCGGTAGAGCCAGATGTCTGCGTCGAAAATTCCTGTACACCATTCAGCCACTCTGCACAAAATTCAAGGGTTTTAACTTCATACCCATTCAAAGGCGTGTCGTTGCGAAAAGCATAAGAGGCTAGTTCAGCATATCCGAACTTTTTACCGTTTAGTAGCAGTGACTCTGGCATGATTAGTACAATTATAAAGTGTCAGATATACAACTAACAAGTTTCAAATTCAACAGAATAAAAGCAAGTAATTATCCTTAATTTTTTAACTTAAAACAAGCAAAAGCCACCATAAGTTTTAGTAATTCTACTTACAGTGGCTTTTGCCTACCAAAATGCTCCTCTTACTGCCTGTCCTGGCAGAAACTTCTATAGTTTAAAAATACCTTAACAATATAGCATTACAACTATGTTGTTTTTATAAAAGTACAAAAACTAACAAACTCTCATTTGTCTAAATTATTCAGATGAAAATTGCCTTCAGAAGGCTTTAGCCCGGTTTGGAGTCAAGGGTCTGGATCAAGGGAATTTTGGGAATTTCGAGAAATCCGGCTTCCGCTTCTCCAGAAAAGCATTCTTTCCTTCTTTTGCTTCTTCTGAAAGGTAATACAGCAAGGTGGCATCGCCTGCCAACTGCTGGATCCCGGCCTGCCCGTCTAGTTCAGCATTAAAAGAGGCTTTGAGCATGCGCAAGGCCAGCGGGCTCTTCTGCAGAATTTTTTCGCACCAGGCAATGGTTGTTTCCTCGAGTTGCTCCAAGGGCACTACCTTGTTCACCAGCCCCATTTGCAGAGCATCCTGGGCATCGTACTGGTCACACAGAAACCATATTTCGCGGGCTTTTTTCTGCCCTACCACACGCGCCAGATACGAAGCACCAAAGCCACCGTCAAATGAACCTACATTAGGCCCGGTTTGGCCAAAACGGGCATTTTCGGCTGCAATAGTCATATCACAAACTACATGCAGCACATGGCCGCCACCTATGGCCCAGCCAGCCACCATGGCAATTACAGGTTTAGGAACACGTCGGATCTGCATTTGCAGGTCGAGCACGTTGAGGCGCGGAACCGTGTCTTCGCCCACATAACCGCCATGCCCACGCACGCTTTGGTCGCCGCCACTGCAAAAGGCTTTTCCGCCCTCGCCGGTTAAAATAATGGCTCCCACATTTTCGTTCTGGCGTGCCAGTTCCATGGCTTCGCTCATTTCTGTTACAGTGCGGGGAGTAAATGCATTGTGCACCTGAGGGCGGTTAATGCTGATTTTGGCTATGCCGTTGTAATATTGAAAAAGAATCTCTTTGTATTCTTTCAGAGTTGTCCAGTTAAATTTGCTCTCCATTATAATATTGTGTTAAACATGGTAGCCAAAGGCTGCTATAAAAGCAGTTTACCTGCTTGCGAGGTAAAAGTACAAATTGTGGCTATTGTTTAAAACAGCAACATACCTTTATACCTGTTTTTTTGATTTCTGATTGGCTACAAAAGGGGCAAAGCTTTCCTTTTTACAGCGAGGCAGCTGTAGAAACCTGCAAAGAATGAGGCTGTCCTGAAGTTAATTATCCAGCGGATCGTGTTTCTCTTTAATGCGGTAATCGGCTGAGAGGCGACCTGAACCAAATATCAGGAAAAAAATAAGCAGAGCTAACACAATAATAGAAGACCACAGTTCTGTGTTCTGAGAGTAAAAACCTCTCTCCGGGTTTATAAAGAATACTGCCCCGATCAGTATCGGAATCTGAAAAAGAATGGCGGCTCTGGTAATAAGACCAATGGCAATTAAAATACCACCCACCAAATGTGCAAATGCCACATAATGCGCTATTCCGAACGATACCCATTGAAACTGGCTGTTATTCATGATCTGCTGCAGCGCTGCCGTATCCTGAATAAATAGCCAGCCCTTCACAAAAATGAAGATGCCCAGGGCCATGCGCAAAAAGTCTATCCAGAGCGGGTGGTGCGTATCAGCCCACCGCTCCACGCGGTTTAAGTCTTGTGTTACATTCATGGCGAAAGAATTTAGATTTATAGATAATTGTCTTACTTATTAAACGAATTCTTCAAAACTTCGGACATGAGGTAGCGTAGCAAACAAGACTTAAGAGCTGCTATGTTAGATAAAGAAAGTTACAGTAGGTGCTTAGAAAACAATCCGTAAAGCTTAAAGTGTTTTAAATAAACGAACCGGCAGAGTGGTCATAATATGATAGATGGCGACACAACTTGTCAGAATTCAACAGTTGATTTTTTCATTTAAACAGGATGAAGTCAAAATCTTGTGTCCTATTACAGGCAGTACAAGTTCGAATTCTGATAAATTATGCTGTAATACATGCTTACCCTTGGCAAAAAAATGGTCTAAAAGCTTCTGAAGGCAGAATTCATTAGAAAAATTTTGCTAATAGAACTCTCCCTTCAGAAAAGCATCACCACCAGTAGCTGTTTCTATATACCGGATTTTAACAGTTGCTGCTTGTAGCGTGCAAACGAAGCCTGGTTCTGTTTACTGTCGGTGAATATTTCCAGGATGCCAGCGCCTGCCTCTTCCGTAAAAAAGGTTTTTAGTGCTACCTGCAGCTCCTCTAATGAGTGGCAGGCCGTGTAGGCGAGGTTGAAATCTCGGGCTGTGTTCTCGCCATTCAGGGCCTGGTGTGTCTCAAAAAAGGGTTCCAGCTCCGGTTGCTGCCTTGGCCCGTCAATTAGTCTGAAAATTCCTCCGGCATGGTTGTTCAGGAGAATGATGCGGAGGTTCTGCGGCAGGTAATTATGCCAAAGGCCGTTTCGGTCGTAAAAAAAAGCCAGGTCGCCGGTAATAAGCGTGGTGAGGTACGGACTGGTGAGGGCACAGCCAACGCTGGTGCTGGTGCTGCCATCTATGCCGCTGGTACCACGATTGGCGTACACAAACAGTTTTTGCTCCTTCTTCAGTCCCAGAATGTTGGCATAGCGCACCGCCATGCTGTTGGCCAGGTGCAGGTTACCTGGCTGCGGAAGTTGATGGAGAACCTGGGCCAGAACCGCTAACTCGCTGTATTCAGCTTCTGCTGTATAGTTTCTAAGAAAAGCGGCTGCCTGTTCCTCTTTTGCTGCCCAGCAGGTTTGGTAGGCGCTAACATGTAATGTAGTTGCGCCGGCAGCTTCTGACAATCCTTCAAAAAACGCAGTAGGAGCAGACCGGATGATGCGGGTAAGCACCTGGAACGTATCGGCCACGGCACCTGCCGCTTGTATGTGCCAATGCGCCTTTGGCTTGTACTGCCGCAGGTACAACTTCAGGCTTTTCGAGATAATTGATTTACCGAACGTGAGTAGTAGCTCCGGCTGCAGCGCCATCATTTTTTCTTCTTCCGGACAAGCCAGGATTGCATCGTGGTACCGCACTGCTTGTGGCAACTGATGAACATTAGCTATACTGTCGCCTACCACCACGGCACCGGTAGCATGCATAAAAGAACCTAGCTGCTGCAACAATTCTTCCTGGTAAGCATCCTGACCGACTACAATTAAAACACGCTTATACTGCCTTACCTCCTGCAGCCATTGGTTTGCCTGGCTATCGGTAATTGAGTAGGTGTTCTGCTGTTCCTCAATCACCTTCACGTTCGCATCGAACTGAAGTTCCTCGCCCGGAGCCGGGTAAAAAGGCTCCCGCAGTGGCACGTTAACATGAACAGGTCCAGCCGGAAAGGCAGCGGCCTCGTTCAACGCCTCCGATACTAGTCGCTCCGTATGCCAAACAGCATCGGGGTGCGAAAGGTCCACCGGAAAAGTAAAGCTGTTTTTGACATGCTGCCCAAAAACCTGCTGCTGCCGGATAGTCTGGCCATCCATCTGATCTATCCACTCAGGTGGCCGGTCGGCAGTGAGCACCAACAAAGGCACCTGCTGAAAATAAGCTTCTGCTATGGCCGGAGCATAGTTTAAGGCTGCGGTGCCGGAGGTGCAAACCAACACTGTCGCTTTTCCGGTGGTTAAGGCCATTCCCAGTGCTATAAAGGCAGCTGCTCGCTCATCGCTCACTGTTCGCACCGTTAAATCAGGGTGACGGGCAAACGCTATGGTAAGCGGCGCACAACGCGACCCCGGCGATAGCACCACCTGCTGCACACCCTTCCTGGCACAAATCTCTGCAATATTAACAACCGGCTGAAGAATCATCTTTTAATTTTGAATGAGTGATTGAGTGGATGAGTGAATGGTAGGCAGAATTTTAGAATAGGTAATTTAGGTTCGATCTTGGTATGAATGAAATAGGTTTTGCATTTCGTCTGCTCTGGCCAATGCTCAACATTATTTTACGTTATAATCAGCGAATTAATGGTACCAGAACTTAGTTATACTTAAAGATCAGTAATCCGTTTTCTACAAAGCCTGATAAAGAAAAAGTATTCACTCATTCAAAATTTAAGCCACCTAACACTCTGCGCATAGCCTGCAGTTTGTACTGCGTTTCCAGCCATTCTTTTTCCGGGGAAGACTCTCCTGTAATGCCTGCACCTGCATATAAAATAGCCATTGTCTCAAGCAATTGCATACACCGGAGGTTCACGTAAAGCTGAGTGCCATCGGGGCTGCCAACCGGCCCGAGGTAGCCACTGTAGTAGCTGCGGTCATAGCCTTCGTGCTCCAGAATGAACTGTAAGGCTGGTTCTTTGGGCATGCCACAAACCGCTGAGGTAGGGTGCAGCAGATGTAGCATATCGGTGCCCAGGTTCGGGAAATCGGGCTCCGTTTTCATATCCACCTTAAAGTCGGTGCGCAGGTGCATCAGGTTTCCGGCAATAATGGTTTTGGGGCCTATTTCGGTGTAGTCGCGCAGCCTTATCTTTTTAAAGCAATTAATAACGTAGCGCTCTACCAGGGCCTGCTCCTCAATTTCTTTTTGTCGCCAGATGGCGTTAGCCGTGGAGGTAGCATTGGTAATGGGTTGTGTGCCGGCCAGCGCTACCGTTCTGAAAACCTGATTTTGATCTACACTAACCATTATTTCAGGCGAAGCCCCGATCCAGGTGCCCACACCCGGCACAGAGACCAGCGATACCATGGCGCGAGGATGGAGTCCGAGCATCGTTTCAAAAGCAGTAACAGGCGAGAAGTTCGCTGGAATTGGCAGGGTAAGTGTCCGGGAAAGCACAACCTTTTCCATTTCTTCTGCCAGAATAGTAGCAACAGCTTTTTTGACAGCATTTTTATATGCAGCTTCCGGTTGTTCGGTAGCCAGTTCGCTGCCAGCAGGAAGGTGCCACTTGCTTTTGCCTGGAAACTGCTGTAGTGCCAGTTCCTCCTGAAAGCGCTCCGCGGCCTCTGTAGGCGCATCGGCAGCAATGGTTATAGCCGACTTCTCAGAGCTGGCCTGTAGATCGGCCTTGATAAACAAATTGCTGTGCTGCTCATTGGCTGTGAATGGGCAAAACAGAAACCCAAACGAACTATGCTCCAGCACAGGTTGACCCACCTTATAATCTGGCTGCAACGAAATGGCCACCTGCCAGTTGTCGGCATGTGGTAAGCGCCAGGCAGCTATGGCCGTTCCTTGCGCTCTGGCAGTCTCGAATAGTGTCGACAGGGCAGGAGCAAGCTCGTCTACTCTGTTATCTGTAGCTTTTGGCATCGCTTACATTTTATCTATTACGGCCACGGTCATGCGGCTAATGCATACAAGTTCGCCCGCTTCGTTTGTAATCTTTGTTTCCCAAACCTGTGTGCTGCGCCCGGCATGTAAGGTAGTAGCCCTGCCGTAAACCCAACCCTCCCGAACACCT
>NZ_VRTY01000016.1 GCF_008017455.1 Pontibacter qinzhouensis
GTTCAGAGGGAAATTGCTGCCCGCCGATTTGCTGCAGGTAACGCGCACTGCCAGCATTGGTGTTATGCTGCTCGAGAACAAAGGCCTGAGCTACTACTACTCTTTGGCAAATAAATTCTTCGATTACATACATGCTGCCACACCACAACTTGTCATTAACTTTCCGGAGTACCTGCAGCTCAACGAGAAATACAGCGTAGCACTTACCTGCAGCCTCGAGGTGCAGGAACTTCAGGATAAGCTGAACCTGCTCCTGACAGATAAAGACCTGTACCGACAGCTACAGGAGAACTGCAGAGTGGCCCGGCAAGAGCTCAACTGGCAGGCAGAGGAACAGAAACTCTGGCGATTTTACGAACAACTATGGAAAAACAAAACCCCGGAAAAGCAACCTGTTTAGTGGTGGTGGTAGGACCTACGGCCGTAGGCAAAACCGACCTTTGCGTGCAACTGGCCAAGCATTACAACACCGTAATTGTATCGGCAGACTCCAGGCAATTTTATAAAGAAATGACCATAGGGACAGCCAAGCCCAGCCAGCAGGAACAGCAGGGGGTGCCGCATTATTTTGTTGATTCGCATAGCATAACCGAAGAGTACAATGCCGGTGCATACGAGCAGGATGTGTTGCAGCTGCTGGATAAGCTGTTCCAGGAGCATGAACTGGTGATACTCACGGGTGGCTCCGGCCTTTATGTGCAGGCGGTATGCGAGGGTATGGATGCCATGCCCGATGCATCGCCGGAAACCCGCGACCAACTCACAAAACTTTACGAGCAGCAGGGGCTGGCACCTTTGCTGCACCAACTCCAACAGCTCGACCCGGTTTATTACGACCAGGTAGATCGGGCAAATCCGCAGCGTGTTATGCGGGCACTGGAGGTTTGCCAGGTTAGCGGGAAGCCTTATTCGTGGTTCAGGCGGCAGGAGCGGCCAGAGCGGCCATTCCAGATAATTAAAATAGGCCTCACCCGCAACAGGCAGGAACTCTACCAGCGCATAGACCAGCGCATGGACCAGATGCTGCAACAAGGGCTGCTAGAGGAGGTAAAAACGTTGTATCACTACAGAGAGCATAACGCGCTGCAGACAGTTGGTTACAAAGAAATTTTCGATTTTATGGATGGCCGTACAGATTGGGAAGAAACAGTGCGTTTGCTGAAACGAAACAGCCGCCGTTACGCCAAACGCCAGCTTACCTGGTTCAACAAAACCCCGGAGTACACCTGGTTTGAGCCGGGGCAATGGCAGCAAATACTAGCATTTATAGACCAGACCCTTGAGCAAAAAAGCTAATAGATGCTTCTGAAGGGCAGTTTCATTGAAATAATTGGGTTGGTTGCTGATTATTAGTTGTTGATTGTTTGATTTGAAGATGTGAAGATTTGGAAATGGAGCAATATCGGATGAATGAAAAAGCTTCAACGCCTCACTCATAAATTTAACTGCTTCTATTCTACTCCATGTAAAGCTGACAGAACAAATCAGCAACTCCTACATAAAAGACGGATGAAATACCTCCCCAATGACAGAGTAGAAAGGGAAGGGCGAAACTATGGAAAAGGTTAAATACGATTCGGTATGATAAGTTCTACACCTAAATTATTCTAATGAAAAAGCCCTTCCAACGCGTCTGGAGCCAAATTTAGCTAAGGGTCCAGCTACTTTCAGAAGGGCTTTATAGTAGGAGAAATTTTGAGTTTATACCGAAAGCACCTCCACCATTTTGGTAAAGTTCGGGTTAATCAGTTTCCTTTTTGTAAACGTTTCCTCAAACGGCGTATACACCAGTTTCGAGTTTATCAGGCCGGCCATCACACTTTTGTGGCCATCTAACAAGCCTTCTACGCAGGCAATACCCAGTCTGCTGGCCAGCAGGCGGTCGAAAGCAGTTGGGGCACCACCACGCTGCACGTGTCCGATAATGGTAACGCGCGCATCCATGTCGGGTAGGGCTTCCTGTACTTTGGCTGCCACTTTCATGGCGCCGCCTTCTACTTCACCTTCCGCAATAATAACGATAGAAGATGTTTTGGAGCGGTTCCAGCCGGTGCGTAAAGCCTCGATAATGCTGGGTATGGTGGTCTCTGTTTCCGGAATCATCACGATTTCGGCACCGCCGCCAATGGCACACGGAATGGCAATGTAACCAGAGTCGCGGCCCATTACCTCCACAAAGAAAACACGTTCGTGGCTGTCGGCGGTGTCGCGTATTTTATCTATGGCATCGAGGGCAGTATTTACGGCCGTGTCGTAGCCAATGGTATAGTCGGTTCCGAATAAGTCGTTATCGATAGTGCCCGGCGCGCCTACAGTTGGTATGCCGAACTCATCGAAAAATAATTTAGCGCCCGTAAAAGAGCCGTTTCCGCCAATGGCCACCAAGCCTTCTATGCCAAAATTCTGCAGTTGCTCAAAGGCTTTCTGCCGGCCTTCGCGGGTCATAAATTCTTTGCTTCGTGCCGACTTCAGAATAGTGCCGCCACGTTGCACAATATTACTGACAGAGGAAGATTCCATCTTGAAAATTTCCCCCCTGATCATGCCATTGTAGCCGCGCCTGATGCCATAAACCTCAATGCCTTTATATACTGCTGCACGTACTACGGCCCTGATGCAGGCATTCATGCCGGGTGCGTCACCTCCAGATGTAAAAACTCCAATTCTTTTCATGGGTGAAACGATTTAGTATTTGATAGTTTGGTTGATGTGGGTATGTGTAGAGGAGTTGATCTCTTAATTTTAAGCCAGCAATTTGGCGAAAAATATTAACAGAAGTAACTATTGCCGCCTTTTTTATTTAAACTTAAAAAAAGGTGGCAAAGTATAGCTCCAAAAAAGAATAATCGCCGTATGAGAAGGCAGTTGCCGGCTTCAGAAAGTATGCTGCACCAGGAGCTACCTGGCAACACCTGCATGTGTCATTTTCAAATATTTTAATAAATTTTGTTGGCAGGTTTTTCGTGCCATTTTCGTATACTAGTACTCTGTTAGTACATTTAAAGAGCGAATTATGTTTGGTTTTTTTGAAAGCGAGGAAACAAAGAGATTAAAGAGCCACATTAAAAACCTTGGTGCTCTGGCAAAAGTTGACGGACATGTAGACCCCGATGAGATGAATTATATTGTTTCGATTGGCACCAGGCATGGCCTGAAGGCAAACGATGTGCAGGAAATTCTGTCGAACCTGGATCGCATAGACTTAAAGCCACCTGCTAACGATACAGAACGGTTCGACCAGATTTACGACCTGGTGGAGATGATGCTCGCCGACGGAATAATTGATGAGAAAGAAATGGAGTTCTGCAACAGCATGGCGCTGAAGTTAGGCTTCAGAAAATCTATTGTAGGTGTGCTGGTTCGCAAAATTTCTATTGGTGTGAAAGATGGTATGCCGCGCGAAATGATCCGGCAGGAGGCTCAGGCATTTTTTTACTAAAACCAGATAAATGAAACGAGTACGAATTCCTGTGTCCGTAATTGTGGCGGCGTATGGGTGCATTCTGCTACTACTGGCCGCTGTTTTCCTGATGCGCGACCAGACACTGACCAGCATGCACAAAGCATTGCCGGTTTATTTTTTAATGCGCTTCTGCATGTTCTGGTTTATCAGTTTTGTGCTTGCCATTGTTTTTTACCTGGCAAACCTCAACCTCAACTACATGGGCATTCCTTCTATCCAGAAAAAGCATAGCCTGCAAATAGGTACCTTAGCGCTTGGAGCCGGCTCTGTTTTCGTGCTGATCGCGCTGCTCCTGATCACCTATTTTCAATTTTAAAAACGTGTCTGCCGGAGGTGGCGCAAGAGCAGATGCGTATAAGACCGCGTGCAGCAGCTTTCTGCTTAAGACTGCAATACAATTCTCCGAAATAAACGCCTGATTTTTCAATTTTTTCAGAAGCATAAAAGCCTGGATACTTGTGTCCTGTTTCTCTAAATTCTTCAGATTCAAATTCCGTAAAATCAGGATGCTAAATATCCTAAATACCAGGCGCAGGCGGGGCAATTATTCTAAATGAATTTAGCCTTCCAAAGGTTTTCTACTTCTTTTTAGCCAAGGGTTGCGCCTATGCTTTTGCCTTAATCTACTACTTCAAAAGCCTGAAAGGAGCCTGCCTCATACACAAAAACGGTTACATTGTCGTCTAAACCTATGCCGATGGCTGCTACTTTTGTGGCAGTGGGTTGCGGGTGGTTGGCGTTCCGAACCCGAAGCCCGGCTTTGGCGAGGTAGAGGTAAAATGGGCTCTTCAGTTTGCCCCGCTCATTGAATAGGATGTCTTTTTTAAGTTGATGTAGTTGCCAGCTTGCCTCCTGCTGTAAAAACGCGAGCATCAGCACCTCTTCCTTGTATCTTACTTGCAGGGCCAGGTCCTCTTTGTTGTTCCCGTCAAAATCAGCTTTCACAAGTAAAGGGCCCTGGGCTTTAGGAGGCATTTGCCTGCCCACCTCCTTTACCAGCACGGGCTGCTCCCAACCAGGGTACCGTCTGTTTAATAGCGCTTTTACCTCCTGTGGCAGCACCTGCTTCCAGTTTTCATCTTCTGGTGAGGTAGCGGTGCCGTCTTTAGGTGAATTAATCACGGCTTCTGATGTGCTGTCAGGAGAGGAGATGTTATCTGTTGTAACGGTATCGGCTTTTGGCCCGCAGGCAAAAAACAGTAGCATAACAGCAGGTGCCAATCTATTTATAAAACGCATAGCAGGTTTAAGTTTAAGATAATTTACCAGTTTTAAGGCAGGGGAGTTAGAGGCCAGAAAAACGGCACCAGCAGTATAATGGCCACCAGCAGGAGCAGGGTAAGCGGAGAACCGATTTTTATAAAATCCATGAAGCGGTATTTGCCCGGCGTGTAAACCAAAATACAGGCCGGCTCAAATGGTGTAATCAGCGAAACAGAGGCTGCCAGCATAATGGCAATAGCAAAAGAGCGCGGATCGGCGTTCATTTCCAAGGCGGTGCTGATGGCAACCGGCACAATAACCAGCGCTGCCGCCGCATTAGACATAGGCTGCGTCAGGATGACCGTGAGCAGCACAAAACCCGACAGCACCGCCAGTTTGCCCCAGGAGCCGAGCAGGTCTACGATGCCCACTGCCAAGAAATCGGCAGCACCTGAGTTCTCCATGGCCGTACCAAACGCCGACATGCCTCCGATCAGGATCAGCAGGCGCCAGTCTATGGCATTGTAGGCTTTGGTGCTGCTGATGCAGTTTAAGAGTATGCTAATAACGGCCGCAGACAAAAAAGCAATTGAGAGTGGCAAGATCTCCAGCGTTCCGGCCAGTATGGCCAGCACAAAACAGGCAAGCACCAGCAGACCTTTCCGTTTTTTAAACAAGATCGGTGCAAAGGCATCTAATAAAGCCAGATTCCGCGATCCCCTGATCTGCTCCAGCCGTTCGGTTGCCCCCTGCACCAGTAGCACATCGCCAAGTTTTAGCTGTATGCTCCCAATTTTGCTTCTGAGTGTTTCGCCGTAGCGCGAGGCCGCCAGCACCACCAAGCCGTAGCGGCGCAGAAATTCCGACTCCTTTACGGTTTTGCCTATCAGGTCCGATTGACGGGTTATCATGGCTTCGGCAAGCCGTATGTTATTGGGCATCAGGTCTCTCTCGAGTAGTACGTCTGCCAATATTTCTATGCCTTTGGTTTCCTTCACCTTAATCAGGTTTTCAATTTCACCTTCCACCAGCAAAATATCTTTCTCTTGAATTTGGGTGCGGAAGTCGGGTAGAAAATTGTCTTTTCCGCGGATCACGTTAATAATTCTGAAGTTGAGCGAAGAAAGATCAGATGCGTAAATTAATTGGCCTACCAGTGGGGAATCTGGCATGACCACAATCTCCGTCATATACTTCTGCAGCTTGTACTCCTCAGTTAATTGCTGTTCGGGGTTGTCGGGGAGCATGCGCTGCCCGATCGTCATCATATAGGCCACTCCGATTAAGAAAATAATAAAACCGATAGCCGATATCTCAAACAAACCTACCGGCTCCATACCCGCCTTGGCAATATAACCACTCACTGCCACATTGGTAGACGTACCGATAAGAGTGCAGGTGCCACCCAGAATAGCCGCATAGGCCAGGGGCATCAGTAATTTAGAGGGGCTTATGTTTGTCTTTTTAGATAAGCCGGTGAGTGGCGTAATGAACATGGCTGTAACAGTGGTGTTGTTCATAAAGGCCGAAACAACTCCGGTCATCATCATCACGACAAAGAGCATCAGGTTGGTGCTGCGGGTTGCCAGCCGCACCAGTCTCAGCACCACAAAATCCAGGATGCCGGTTTCTTCCAAAGCGGCGCTTAGTATAAAGATAGAGGCAATCACGATAATAAAATCGCTGCTGAAGCCTTCAAAAGCCTCTTCAGGCGTTATAATCCGGGCAGCTGCCAGAACGACCAGCATAATCAGCGTCACGATTTCTATCGAAAGCTTTTCTGTGGCAAACAAGATCACAGCTATTAGTAGCAGCGAGAGCACAAGGGCTATTTCCATAAGCACAAGAATAGTAAAGCGGAGCTACGGCTTTTGTGGTTGGGTGTAGCTTGGGCTTTTACGTAGAGTTGCCTCACAAGATTGCCTGCAGCGGTAAAAATGTTGTCTCCGGAGGGCACGCCAGTAGCCACAAAGCCAGCGAACCACTACCCGCTACAGATGCAGTTTTCCTGAATTACGGGCAAAGGCAGGATACCTCCTAGGCGGTACCCTTGGCTAAAAATAGCCATAAATCCTTTTGGAGTCTTATTTTATTAGAATAATTGCTGCATTGCCTGACTAATTAACTGTTAACAGTTAGCAAAGTAAGAAATCCAGTTATTACTTTAACCTTACAACAAGCGTTGTGCATCGTTTTGGAGCGTAGCTACAGGTCTGCCGGAGGGTGGTTTGCAGATCTGAAAGACGCTGCGAGGCCTTGGCGGTTTGTCCGGCTTTTCATCAGTTAAATTGAATTTATATCAAATGATGCAGCAAGAATCTTGTAACCAGTATCCTGTTTTCCGAAGTTGTACAATACTGGATTTCATGAAGCAGCGATGGAATTGGTATTTATAGATCAACTGCCTGCTGCTACATCTATCGATTGCAGAATGGTGGCACAGGAATCTCTTATCTGGTCTTCTGTAATAGTAAGCGGAGGTGCAATGCGCATGGAGTTGTCGCAGAACAGGAACCAGTCGGTGAGTACGCCATTCAGAATAGCCTGGTCTATTACCGCCTTCAGCACCTCAAACGATTCAAACTCTGCCGCCATCATCAGGCCACAGTTCCGTACCTGTTTTATGCGGGGGTGCACCAGCAGTTCTTTAAACAAGTTCGCTTTTTGCTGTACATCTGCCGTAAGCTGCTCTTCCAGAATAACCTGTATAGTAGCCAGCGAAGCCGCGCAGCTTACCGGGTGGCCGCCAAAGGTGGTGCAATGGCCTAGTATAGGGTTTGTTTTAAAGCCGGCCATAATTTCCTGTGAAGAGATAAATGCGCTGATGGGCATACCTCCCCCCATGCCTTTGGCACACACCAATATATCTGGCGCTATTCCAAATTGCTCAAACGCCCAGAAAGTGCCGGTCCTGCCAAAGCCGCACTGGATCTCATCTAAAATCAGTAGCGTGCCGGTTTGGTGGCAACGCTGGCGCAGGTGCCGGAGGTAATCGTGCTGCGGAACCCGAACCCCCGCCTCGCCCTGCACAGTTTCTATAAGCACAGCGGCTGTGCGTTCTGTTATGTGCTGCAGGTCGTCCAGCGAGTTGTACCTGATGTGCCGTACATCTGGCAGCAAGGGCCTGTAAGCGTTTTTAAAGCTCTCGCTGCCGTTCATAGAAAGAGAGCCCTGTGTGGAGCCATGGTAGGCATTGTAGCATGATATAAGCTCTGTGCGGCCTGTATAGCGCTTGGCAAGTTTTAAGGCTCCTTCCACAGCTTCAGAGCCGGAGTTAAGAAAATAAGTGTTGTTCAGGTGAGGCGGTAAAGTCTGAGCCAGTGCCTGCGCCAGTTGTGCCTGCGGCCCCTGCACAAATTCGCCATACACCATCAGGTGCATGTACTTGTCGAGCTGCTCGTGTATGGCCCGGAGTACTTTCGGGTGCCGGTGCCCTACATTGCTCACACCGATACCCGAAATCAGGTCGAGGTAGCGTTGCCCTTCGGTGCCGTACATATAAACTCCTTCCGCCTTCTCTATCTCTATCATCAGAGGGAAGTCTGATGTCTGCGCTACATGCTGCAGAAACAATTGCCGCTGTGAAACCATGGCGCAAAGGTAGCTATTTGCTTTTGAAATGTGATGCCGGTGCAGAAGAGATAAGTTTGCAGCACAGCAGCAGGAGAGGCTTCTTCATACCTGTAGTTTACTTGAGCGGTTGCTACAGCGACACCTTCCTGCTGGTGAGGTAAAAAATGTAAAAAGCTAAAAAGGCTATTAGAATCAGGGTTTCCGCGTTAAAAATACATCTATCTGGCTATTAGCTTTTTGCAAATTGAAATATTATTAAATTCGATTTTTAAGTGTCTGAAATTCAG
The DNA here is from genome assembly GCF_008017455.1 of Pontibacter qinzhouensis. GTDB lineage: Bacteria > Bacteroidota > Bacteroidia > Cytophagales > Hymenobacteraceae > Pontibacter > Pontibacter qinzhouensis. Next base: position 8,527 of record NZ_VRTY01000016.1, read on the forward strand.
TTTCTTATATATTTAGAAGCAGAAACCCTACATAACAATAAGAATATACTGAAAATCACGGCAATGACCATGGCAAGGTAACTTTTTTGTACAAGTCTTCGTCAGAAACCGGGCAGGTGCCCCAGTATAAGAGAGCGTTACCTAGTCTGGATATCATGCCGGGCAATGAGGAAAGTCATTTATAAGAGCATCTAATTTGCCTAACTTGATGCTACTAACCAACGCAGCGGCTTAAATGGCGTAAGCAAAAGTGGCCAATACTGGCGGGTGGACGGTACCACAACTGGGCCAGCATACCGATGGAGCCGCTCTTCTGAAACGCTTCCTGCCCACCAACCGCAACAGCCTGCCTGGTTCAGGCACTGTATCATCTGCCTGGCAGCAATCGCTGTTTTAATTAATATGGTGTTAATGTCGGTGCGTTAACTTCCATCATATCTAAGATTTCTGACTAAAAAACATCACGAAAATGAATGTAACAGAAGAAAAACGAACGAGTAGCTTACCTATGGACAAGAACAAGCAATACGATTGGCATAACCTTGAAATTGCTGAAACCATTGAACTGCTCCAAGTTGCTCCCGAAAGAGGCTTGAGTATAAGCGAGGTGGAGAAGCGACTGGATGCATACGGCCGCAACGTGATGACGCCCAAAAAGAAGCAGAGCGCCATTGTGCGTTTCATGCTGCAGTTTCATCAGCCACTTATTTACATATTGCTGGCGGCTACGGTTGTCACTATCGTGATGGGAGAGTACATTGATTCTGCCGTTATTTTTGCGGTTGTGCTCGTCAATGCCATTATAGGCTATATACAGGAGTCGAAGGCGCTGGAAGCTATTGATGCCCTGGCTAAAAGTATGACCGCCAATGCGCAGGTGCTTCGGGATGGCAAGAAGCAGAACATCGATGCACAGGAACTGGTGCCTGGTGATATAGTTATTCTTCAATCCGGCGACAAGTTTCCGGCAGATGTGCGCCTGGTGCAGGTGCGCGACATGAAGGTAGACGAATCGGCACTGACGGGAGAGTCGGTTTCAGTAGAGAAAAACACAGGTACTGTGCCTGCCGATGTGGTGCTGGGAGACAGGCTGAACATGGGTTTTTCCTCCACTGTGGTTACCTATGGCCACGGCAAAGGCGTTGTAGTAGATACCGGCGACCACACCGAGGTAGGTAAAATTCAGCAGTCGATAGCCAGTGCCCAAGACTTGGACACGCCCCTCACCCTAAAGATAAAAGAGTTTAGCAACCTGCTGCTGTGGGTAATTTTAGGTCTGTCGGCTATTGTTTTTGTAATTGGGCTGCTACGCGGTATGGCCTTCGAGGAAACATTTATGGTGGCTATTGCCCTGGCGGTTGGCGCTATACCAGAAGGGCTTCCGGTGGTTGTAACCATTATGCTGGCGATTGGTGTTTCTAAGATGGCTAAACGCAAGGCCATTATACGCAAGCTGGTGGCCGTAGAAACCTTGGGCAGCACCAATGTCATCTGCTCCGACAAAACAGGCACACTGACAGAAAACCAGATGACGGTGCAGCAAGTAGCGGCCGGGGGCAAGGTATACGAAGTAAACGGGTTGGGTTACCGCCCCGAAGGCGAGGTGCTGGAAGAGGGCAAAACGGCAGATTTGGCCGGTAATCAGGCTCTTGAGTTTTGCCTGAAAGCCGGGATGCTCTGTAACGACAGTTCTATTAAAGAAAAAGAAGGCCAGTGGGTAACAGAAGGCGACCCGACAGAAGGTGCCATGATTGTGACAGCACGCAAAGCAGGCTTTAAGGAAGAACAGTTAGAGCAGGAGTATCCGCGGCAGGATACAATTCCGTTTGAGTCGGAGTACCAGTACATGGCAACCTTGCACGGCGGCGACAATCCGGCAATTTTCCTGAAAGGCTCACTGGAGGCGGTGCTGGAGCGTTGCACAGAGGCTATGCACCCCGACGGCACTACCACCAGCCTGGACAAAGAGGAAATCCAGAAACAAGTGGAGGAGATGGCGGCTGAAGGCCTGCGCGTACTGGCTTTCGCAATGGCAGAAGCGCCGGGCGACAAGTCCGGCATCGAGCATAGCGACACGGAATCAGGTATGGTGTTCCTGGGGGTGCAAGGCATGATTGACCCGCCGCGCAAGGAAGCCGTGGAGGCTGTAAGGCTATGCCAGAAGGCAGGCATAGATGTGAAGATGATTACAGGCGACCATGCCATTACAGCCTCTGCCATTGCAAGCCAGATAGGCCTGAAGGGACGCAAAGAGAACGGGAAACTGGTGGCTGTAGCCGGTAGGAAACTTCAGCAGATCCAAGACAAGGAATTGGAGGAAGTAGCTGAAACCACCTCTGTTTTTGCCCGCGTATCGCCCGACCAGAAGCTTCGGCTGGTGAAGGCGCTGCAGGCCCGCGGCAAAATAGTGGCCATGACCGGCGATGGCGTAAACGACGGTCCGGCGCTTAAGCAGGCCAACATCGGCATCGCCATGGGCATTACAGGCACCGATGTAGCCAAAGACGCCTCCGACATGATACTCACCGACGATAACTTCTCCTCTATTGAAGGAGCGGTAGAAGAGGGGAGAAGCGTGTTCGACAACCTGATCAAGTTTATTGTCTGGACATTGCCAACTAACCTGGGCGAATCGCTCGTTATTATTCTGGCCGTTATACTGGCATCGCAGCTTCCGGTGCAGCCAGTGCAGATACTCTGGATAAACATGACCACTTCTACGCTGCTAGGCCTTACGCTTGCTTTTGAGCCCAAGGAGCCCGGCATTATGGATCGTCCGCCCCGTCCGGCCAATAAGCCCATTCTTACAAAAGGACTCATCATGCGCTCGATCCTTGTTGGTGTAGTGATGCTGATCACCGCTTTTGGTTTGTTTATATACGAAATGGATCGCGGCGCTACTTTGGCAGAAGCTCAAACAGTAGCAACTACTGTGTTTGTGGTGTTAGAATCTGCTTACCTGCTCAACTGCCGCTCACTTATAAAATCGTTACGGGCCATAGGGTTCTTTTCGAACATGTGGGTATACTATGGTATCGCGGCCATGTTTTTGGTGCAGGCGATGTTTATCTACCTGCCTTTCATGAACACGTTGTTTCATTCAAGCCCGCTGGATGCCATGCAACTGCTTCGTATATTTGCTGCGGCTGTAATTTTATTTACCATTGTTTCTATTGAGAAATATCTGCGGTTCAGGAACATCCGCAAAAAAGAAGCAAATGCTGCCTAGCAACAACAGGGGCTGGTACAAAAAATCCTTTTCCCTATGTGCAAAAGAGGCTGTCCGGATTATTCGGGCAGCCTCTTTTGTGCTTATTAAAATCTATTATTTTGCATAGCTCTTATTCCTGTCGCCACTATCCACTGCTGCTGTTTCTTTACCTTTCTAAGTTGCTGGCGTTATGCTGGTTGTGCCTTTCTTCTCCATATTATTCTAATCAAATAGCCCTCCAGAAGCATTTTAGGAGAAAAATAGTCTAGGGTAAAAATTTATAATTATATAATATTTAACTGGACAAAAGGTGGCATATATATTGCTGGCCTAATATCGTTATTCCCAATTGCATTTTTCGCCTGTTACTTTATGAAAATTTATGTTACGGTATTGCTCCTGCTGCTCAGCAGTGTAGGAAGTTTATCTGCTCAAAGCAAGCACACGGTTAGTGGCTATGTGCGCGAGAAAGGAAGCGGCGAAACGCTAATTGGGGTGGTGGTGTATCAGCCGGGTACCAGCAACAGCGCCACCACCAATACCTACGGCTTCTACTCCCTCACCTTACCTGCCTCCGATTCAGTGTCATTAACTTTCGCTTTGGTCGGCTACCTGCCGGTGGTGCAGAAAGTAGCCCTGCAGCAACGCCTGGAGCTGAACATTGAGTTGCAATCGAGCGCGACTCTGAACGAGGTGGAAGTAATCGGAAACCGGGTGCAGCGGGTAAGCGAGTCGGTGCAGATGAGCTCCATCGAAATCCCGATTTCGCAGATAAAAGATATACCGATGCTGCTCGGGGAGAAAGATGTAATGAAGGTGCTGCAACTGATGCCGGGTGTGCAGAAGGGCAGCGAAGGTAACAGCGGCATATATGTGCGTGGCGGTGGCCCCGACCAGAACCTGATCATACTCGACGATGCCACCGTGTATAATGCCTCGCATTTGTTTGGGTTTTTCTCGCTCTTTAATGGCGATGCCCTGAAGAGTGTGGAGCTTATAAAAGGTGGTTTCCCGGCCCGCTACGGCGGGAGGCTATCGTCTGTTATAGAGCTGAACATGAAAGAAGGCAACAAAGAAGAACTACATGGCGAAGGTGGTATCGGGCTAATTTCTTCGAGGCTGATGCTGGAAGGACCGATCAAGAAAGGCAAATCCTCTTTCCTGATAAGTGGCCGGCGCACCTATGCCGATATTATTGCCCGCCCCTTTATGAACTTCGAGGATGGCACCGGCGGTTACTATTTTTACGACCTCAATACAAAGCTCAACTACGATTTCGGCCAGAAGAACAAGCTCTACCTGAGTGGCTATTTTGGCCAGGACCGCTTTTATTACAACGAAAAGTATAACAACAGCAGAACCAGGGGCGGCCTCGACTGGGGCAACGCCACCGGCACACTGCGCTGGAACCACCTTTTTAACGATAAACTCTTTGCTAACACCTCGCTTATTTTTAGCCGGTACCGCTTTAAAATAAACCTGAAGGAAGAGTATTCTAACGGCGATAAATTTGAGCTGCAGTATTTCTCCGGCATACAGGATTTGTCTCTGAAATATGATATTGATTATATTCCTAACCCACGGCATGCTATCAGGGTGGGCTTTCAGTCTACGTTCCATAGGTTCCAGCCGAGCGCTTTAGTGGTAAAAGACACAGAGATGAACCAGAACGAACGCGACGTGAAAAACATTGATGGGGTACAGTCGGCGGTCTATATCGAAGATACATTTAAGCCACTGCCTAACCTGCGTGTAAATGCCGGTTTCAGGCTAAGTCATTTTGCAGCCAACAGCAAAAGCTATATTATGCCGGAGCCACGTTTAGCAGCAGCCTATAACCTCCGCGAAGATTTTGCCTTGAAAGCCTCGTATGCCCAGATGAACCAGTACGTGCACCTGCTGAGCAACACGGGAATCGGGTTGCCTACCGACCTGTGGGTGCCAACTACCGATCTGGTGGCGCCACAGCAGTCGCGGCAAGTAGCGGCAGGCTTTGCCAAAGACCTGAAAGGGAAAGACATTGCCTTAACCGTAGAAGGTTATTACAAAAAATCGCAGAACATTATCGGTTATAAAGAAGGAGCCAGCTTTATGGTGATCGATGATCCGGAGTCGGCGGAAGAAGTGAAGTGGGAAGATAACATAACCAGTGGCCAGGCCTGGTCCTACGGCGCAGAGTTCCTGCTGCAGAAAAAGGTAGGGCGTTTCTCCGGCTGGATCGGCTACACGCTTTCCTGGACGCAGCTGCAGTTCGACTCGCTCAACTTCGGGCAGAAGTTCTATGCCCGCTACGATCGCCGCCACGATTTATCGCTGGTAGGCATCTACAAGCTCAGCGATGGCATTACCCTCTCCGGCACCTGGGTTTACGGAACCGGTAACGCCATTACCATGCCGGTTGGGCATTTCGATGGCTACCCGAACAACCCATCAAGAACCCAACAGGGCGGCTCCATGTACTGGCAACGCGCCTCCGACTACGGCGAACGAAACGGCTACCGCATGGCTGCTTACCACCGAATGGATGTGGGCGTGCAGTTTCATAAGCAGAAACGATGGGGCGAGCGTACCTGGGAAATCAGCTTTTACAACCTCTACAGCCGCAAAAACCCGTTCTTCTATTATCTGTCTGAAGAGTACATCAACGGAAACCAGTCTGAGACCAAGCTGAAACAAGTGTCGCTGTTCCCGATCATTCCGTCGGTTAGTTATGGGTTTAAATTTTAATGGCCGCACCATATCCTGCACATCATGAAAACCACAGCATCGATCAAACATACGATATGGCAGCTTCTGCTGCTCCTGCTTACCACGTTGGTTCTGCCAGCCTGCGAAGAGGATGTTACCAATATCAAAAACCTGGATTTAACTCCTAAACTGGTGGTTACTTCATTTATATCGCCTCAAGACTCGTTCCTGGTTGTGCGGCTGCAAACAACTCAGCCTGCCATTGGCAAAACCCTCAGCGATGAGCAGCGAAAAGTAAAAAATGCCTCTGTAACCATTTCTGATGGTAACACTACGGTGGCACTGGCTTACGACGAAGGCATGAACAGGTACCAGACCGAAGCTAGTAACCTGGTGCTGGCCCCCGGCAGAACTTACACCTTAAAGGTAAACACACCTGCTGGTGGCTCCGCAGAAGCGTCGTGTATTATTCCTGATCCTGCCAATATCCAGATCACGGAAATAAACTTTACCTCCCTTAAAGAATCAAATGAATTTCAGCAGCACGATTTTTACAGGTATGAACTAAACTACACCTGGCGAGATGCCCCTGGCGTAACGAATTATTACCACGCCCTGGCCTTTATGAAATACAAAGTCAACATATGGCCAGAACCTGTAGACCACTTATCCGATCTATATCCTGTTCAGAGCGATGCAAACTTCGTGAGAGACGAAAGCGCTGTAAATAACATGCTGCATTCGCCCACCTTTACCTTGTACGGAAACCAGGAAGGCCCTGTACCCAAGCCATACTACCTGCACGCTTACCTGATGGTGACTGACAAGCATTACTACATGTACCACAAATCTTTGATGGAACAGCAGCAGATAGATGGCAACCCTTTTGCCGAAGCAAAGTTTATTTATTCTAATATGGTGGGGGCACTAGGGGTTTTCGGTGCCTATTACAGGCTGGAGGCATCAAAAGAAATTAATTAACAAAGAGTGGGCAGGCAGGGGAGCAGCAGGTTTGCAAGAGAAATACTGGCAGATTAAAAGATCTTTTGTACACGTCAGGCGGTTTATACGTTATAGGTACATAACACTCACTTTAGAAAAAGAATTTAGAAGTGGGGCAGCATGTAAATAACCTTGTAACTTAAACCTTTTACCTATGTCGACCAGCACAACCTATGATAACTTACTTAACTCCAAGCAAAAGAAACTGGCCTTTTTCCAGAACATTGTTTTGGTAGCCATAGCCGATGGTTTTGTGGACGAGCAGGAAAGCGATTTTCTTATTTCGTTAGGAGACCAGCTGCAGCTTTCGGAAGAAGATACGCTGCCCATAACCGATAACTTATCGGTGCTGACGTTTATTATACCCGAAGACGGCATGCAGAAAACAGTGGAACTGCAGACACTCGTCATGATGATGCTACAGGACGGCGACCTGGCCGAGAGCGAATACAACCTGTGCCTGGAGTACACCCGCCGCATCGGGTACAGCAAAGATATTTTAGATGATATGATTAAAAGCCTTTCCAGCAAAGCTGCGGATTAGCAACAGCAAATATTACAAGAGAAGAGGCTGCCTATTTAGAGCAGCCTCTTCTCTTGTATAAGGTAATTTTCTGCATCAAACAGGTAGCAAGTCCTGAAACCAGAAGCCGGTATCGTAGTTGGCTGCCTCATCTTCAGATACTCCGTACTGCCGTAGCACCCGCTCACCAAGCGTGTACGGCACAGGTGCCTGGAAAAGCGGTCCATCAAATACAAAGGTGTGGAACTCACCATTTTCGCCACAAGGGTCAACGCCTGCAGGCAAATCGGCCAGGAACTGCTCGTCAAGTAAACGGCCGGCAAAGGAGCCGCTCAGCAAACGGGCATTAACGCTTACCACTACTGCCTTAAAGCCAAGTTTTATAAACTCCCGGACCAGTACATCGGTTGGCTGGCCCCATAGCGGGAAGGCAGCTTGTAACCCCACCTTTGCCAGTTGCTGCTCCCGGTACACCCGTAGGTCCTGCAGGTTAATATCGCCGAAAACGGCATGGGTTATGCCTTCGTTCTGCAGCTGGTGCATAGTCGTTTGCATCAGGTGGTTGTAGGCTTCCATGCTCGCATCTTCGGGCATTAGCATTTGCTGCAGCGGCAACCCCAGTTGCTGTGCCTGTTGCAGGAGTAGCTCTTGCCGCACGCCATGCATGGTAACCCGCTGCGTAGCGTGGCCGAGGGTTGTCAGGAGCCTGTCTACGGGTAGTGTGGCTTCTTGCAGTACACGGTACAGACACAGGGCAGAGTCTTTGCCACCGCTCCAGTTAAACACACTTTTCATGCGGCTAAAGTTAAGGTTCAAATAATCGAAACTCAAAAGTAACCTATAAACCTAAGCCTGCCACAGCAGTTCTCTCTAAAAGTAACAAAATGATGTTAGCCATTAAGTTTGGCAGGAGTAGACTTCTGGAGTTTCTGCTATTTTGCAATAAAACAGCAAAAATAAAAGAATGCCTGTTTTTGACCTTATGAGTGTCTCCCATCGTAAAATGAGCAGAAGCTGTGAGTAAGCTTAATAAATAATCATCTGAAATAAAAGAAAGGAGCTGATATGCCACAAGGAGATAAATCTGCATACACCGATAAGCAAAAGCGTAAGGCAGAGCATATTGAAGAAAGTTATGAGAAACAAGGCCTACCACAGGAGGAAGCTGAGAAGCGAGCCTGGGCCACTGTTAATAAGCAGGATGGTGGTGGCAAGAAAAGCGGATCAGGCAGAGCCAACCATAAAAAAGAGTAGGTCTGGAGGCCTAACTGCAGGCGCAAACCTTGGATAAAAATGCCTGAAAAAGCTTTGGAAGGCTATTTTTCTCTGAATAATTTGTACGGTGCAGAAGTAAATAAAAGAACGGGGTCTGAAGCAACTGCTTCAGACCCCGTTCTTTTATGGGTAATTGTTGGTATAGGCATTAGGTATATCTTCTTCTATGGTAACGGCAAACGGAGCCCCGGAAGTAGGTCGGTTGTGGTAAATAACTTTTTTGCGGGCTTCGGCATTGTTCCGTTGCTTCTGGTAGAGCATAAGGGCCACACCTGCCGCGCTCAGCAAACCGACTGTGAGCAGCGTTTTGTTTACCGGGTTAGATACCGGAGGCGGCACACTCACAAGCCCTTGCTCATTGGCAATAGCCGGTTCGCTTACATAGCGGCCATGTGCAGGCACAGCTACCTTTCTGAAATTAGCCGCAAGCTGGGTTAACTGCTCCCGCAATTCTGGCCCCTGCATAGGCAGGCCATGGCCAGTAGCAGCAATTTCTGGTTGTATGCTGGCCAGTTTCTCGACAGAGCGCTGGGCGCTTATCCAGTCGGGGGTAAAGTAGGAGGGAGGTCCGTGTACTTCTTTTTTCTGGGTTACTACCGAGAGCATCGATTCGCCGTGGCGCGTAATAAAGGCATCGCCTGCAAGCAGCACCCGGTCTTTCTCCCTGAAGAACGACACGTGCCCAGGCGTGTGACCAGGCGTTTCTACCCATTTCCACTCCGGCAGCCCCGGCACGCTACCATCGTTTGGCAGTAACTCCAGGTTAGAGGTAATATCGATGGGTTTTTTAGGATACATAAACGAAAGATAAGCCATGCCTCCTCTGCCTACACTCGGGTCTGGTGGCGGGTAACTCGATAAACCGGTAAGGTAAGGCAGCTCCATGTGGTGGGCATACACCGGCACATCCCACTCAATGGCGAGTTCTTTTAAGGCACCCACATGGTCGAAATGCCCGTGTGTTAAAATAATGGCTTTAGGCCAGTTGTATTTACCAAACAGCTCCTCTGCTGCCTGCTTTATTTTTCCGGCCGAGCCGTAAATACCGGCATCAACCAAAACCCAGGAGTCTGTTTCGCCCGGTACAGTCTCACCTTTTATAAAATAAAGGTTAACAAATACCGTTTTTAATCCCCATACACCCGGGGCTACATAAAAGGTATGCTTGCTACCTGAATGCAGTAAATCATTATTAGTTTGCATGAGAATATGTAGATTGATTTTAGAAATTGAGAACTACAGCGACTTTTTATTACGGCGAAGAAGAGAAAGTGGCTAAGACCTTGTTCAAAATTAATTTAGTCGTGAACACTACAGTCTCTGAACCTCCTGGCTGAAGTACTAAATGCAGAAGGCCTGCCGAGGTGCTTTACCACTAACCATGTCAGCAACTGAGAGTTGAGCTAAACGAGGCACCTGCTAAAAAAGCAAAGCGATATTATTGGTGGCAGGACTTTTAAATATGATTTATTTTTCGTAAATATCAGGAGTAATCAGTTTAAAGTTGAAAAGCCTCCTAAAGTACAAGGCTGTCTTGTCAGATGTTTTGTTCGGGGCACAGTATTTGAGAGGTTTCACCAAAAAGAACTTATCATTTAATCCGTTAAGAATTCTTGCGAAATAGGAATTTTTTATCTTTCTGAAAAGTTGAAGAGATATGGTAAACTTATTTGTACCCCCAAGCTATATGATGGTGTATGCCAAGTGTGTAGACGCATCGAGACCAGCGTTTGAACCAGAGGAGTGGGTAGAGGAAGGAAAAGTATACCCGGTAAAGCATTTTACAGAGCCTCTTAACCAGGGCGAAGGATTTGCGGTTACTATTCTGGACGAAGATGGTGTAGAAATTCACCCATCATCCTCTCACTGGAGTTTTGCGTCGCATCGGTTCGAACTTTACACGCTGCACCTGAACTAAACCAAAAATCAGGATATTTACGTTTAAACCTAAAAGGCTGCTCCGGCAGCCTTTTTTGCTATACGACCCGGAGGCTTTGCCCATGAAGTTACCATTTTGGAGCCGTGCCCCTGTTAAATAATTAATCAAGTACCAGGCCGTTGCCAGTAAGTGCAATAACTAAAGGCCTGGGTTAATATGTAAGTTTATGTTCAGTGCAGAAGAGTTTAATAATTTGCCGCCCTTACTGCAGGCCGATTTGGTGTTGAATGAAGGACATTACCTGCACCACCGCATTAAGGGCTGGTGCAAAATAGATTTATACTGGCTCCACGATTTTTATGTGGAGCTGTGGTTCTTTTACGACCTTAAAAGTATTGGATTGGTACGGGCACTCACAAACCAGAAATCCTTGGAGCCTTACCTGGAAACCATTCATCTGAAGGTGAAAACCTGATGTTAGTTGTATTAAAATTAAGCTAACCTTATCTTAAACATCAGAAGAGGAACGGGTGCATCTTCGGGAACCAGAGCACAAGTAGCAAGACCCAGGACATAAGCTTTTTTTGCTGTAGAAATTCTAAACTACTGGTACGTACCTTAAACCTTTGCTACCTTACTACCACCAGCGACTCAGGCAAAATTGCCATGGCTTTCAGAATACCGCCGGCTTAACCTCGTAGCGTGCGCAATTTCTGCCAGCGCCTGACCTTTGCCAGAAAATTTTTAACTTGCGCCCATAAAAAAGCAGAGCATGAGCAGAAAATTATTGTTGGTGAGCACCTCTACTACCCATGGCACAGGCTACCTGGAGCATTGCGAAGAGGAGATAAAGAACTTATTTGAAGGCATTTCGACAGTGCTTTTTATTCCGTTTGCACGGCCGGGAGGCATTTCGCATACAGCTTATACCGAAAAAGCAAAAGAAGCCTTTGCCCGAATTGGCATCGGCCTGAAAGGAATAAATGAATTTAAAGATCCGGTGGCGGCTGTGCAGCAGGCCGAAGGTATGTTTATAGGAGGGGGCAACACCTTTCTGCTCCTGAAACAGCTGTACACGCAGCAGCTTATAAAGCCCATTCAGGAGCGCGTGGCAAAGGGCATGCCGTATATGGGCACAAGTGCCGGCACTAACGTAGCGGGCCGCTCCATCGGCACTACCAACGATATGCCCATTGTGTTCCCTAAAACCTTTGATGCCCTACAGTTGGTGCCCTTTAACTTAAACCCACACTACCAGGACCCGGAGCCAAATTCTACACACATGGGCGAAACCCGCCAAACCCGCATACAGGAGTTTCATGTGCACAACACACAACCAGTAATCGGGCTACGGGAAGGAAGTATGCTGCAGATAAGAGGCGATAAAATGCAGCTGCTCGGGCCGCACAGTACCAGGGTCTTTTTGCAAGGGCAGAAGCCACAGGAGTTCAAACACACCGACGATATTAACTTCTTACTAGATGCAGTTTAAACAGCTGGTTACCCTTGACTTAAAATACCCTGAATCTCTTCGGGAGGCTGTTTTTATTAGAATAACTGAGTTGTTGTTGATTGTTATATGGCTTAATGGTTGAAAATTTGAGTGAATAAATGCATGAGCATAATAAAACGCTTTAACTGTTAACCATTAATTAATGAAGGTCTTGTGTCCTGAAAAAACTTTCAAAAGGCCATTTTCAATATTATAATTTGTGAGCCAGATAGCAAAGGGCACTATATAAAAGAGGCTGCCTTTTTATAAGGGCAGCCTCTTTTATATAACTACAGGTAGTCTCTATTACTGTGGTTTATGGTCGAGTTTTTTGAGGAGCATTTTCGTGAACTCGCGTTCGCCACGGTAAAGTTCTGCCAATTGCCTCGTAGAAATAACACGCTGATATTTGGTGGCATATTCCTGCTCCAGGTTCAGCTCTTTCTGTTTAAGCACAAAAATACCGTCTACCATCGCTTTAACTTCAGCATCGGTCATTTCTTCTACTTTTTTGCGTGAGCTTCCCCGGTTGGAATGATAAATTTCCCGGCGTTTAGTTTCGAATTCTTTGTAGATCGGCCAGAATTTTTGAGCCTGATCGGGTGTCAGGGCCATTTTATCTGTCAGGAAGGCGATTTTAGCGCTCTCCACGTTTTCCCGCCGTTCTTTCTCGCTATCGGTTTGAGCCACAGCAGTTGTTCCGGCCAGGCAGCAGATAAAGAGAAATAAAAGGGTGATGTACTGTTTCATGGGTGTGTTAATAGTTTAAATTACTTAGCTGGTAATACTCCAACTCCTGTTCTGCCATCTCCGGGCTTATGTTTATAAAATCTGAGGTAATGTCCTGCTGCACCAGGTGAAGGTCTTCAAAATCGGTGGGTTCCAGGTTTACATACGATGCGTTTAAATAGGCCAGAATATCAGTGTTGCCAAGGTCGGAGGCATGCAAGGCAAAGTTTGCCTTTTGCTCGGGTGGCTGCACATTCATGTAAAAGACACCTGCAAACAAAAGGAGCAGTACAAGTGGTGCCATGGCTAGCCGCAGCAATCGCAGCAGGGGATAGGCGGTGTCTGCCGTTCGTGCCTCCTTGCCAGCTGTTCGTGCCATAATCTGCATAGGCAGCTGGTCGAAGTAGCCATCAGGTACTTTGTAAATGTTCTTCTTCGGTAGGTCGTTCAGGTTCATCACGCGTCACATTAATCATGCTCTAATTTCTTAGATAGCAAAAGGTTGCAAAAGTTTAATCATGCTTCAAAAATTCTTCTATCTTTTTTGCTGCCAGGTGGTAAGATGCTTTTAGTGCGCCAACCGAAGTACCCAGAATTTCTGATATATCTTCGTATTTAAGCTCGTCGTAGTAGCGCATGTTAAACACCAGGCGTTGTTTGTCGGGCAAACGGAGTAAGGCTTTCTGAAGTTTTAACTGAATGTCATCTCCCGATAGATCGGAGGAGGTGTCAATCTTATCGGCCAGTTCTGCCGTAATGTCGCCGATGGGCAAAAAGAACCTTTTCCGTTTGCTCGATAAGAAGGTAAGGCACTCGTTGGTGGCAATACGGTAAACCCAGGTGTACAGCTGCGCATCCTGCCGAAACGTTTCCAGGTTTTTCCAGACTTTAATAAAAACCTCCTGCGTCAGATCATCTGCATCGTCGTGGTCAATCACCATTTTCCGGATGTGCCAGTAAACTTTTTGCTGGTACTTCCGGATAAGCTGATTAAAAGCCAGGTTGCGGCTATCAGGATGGGCGAATTTCTCTAAGATCTCTTTGTCTTCCACGGGGAGTCGGTAGGCAAAACGTAGGGCGTGCTTTACAAATTAAATGGTTAATGATTCTGATACAGGTATGCCTGGCTTTAGTAGCCTTTCTTTTGCTCCGGTGTAATTGGCTCAGCTTCTGAAGCTATTTGTTTGTTCTGATAATAACAACACCATCCGCAAATTTCATATGACCGTAGCGTTTCACTGCCTCCCGGCCATAGAGGGTTGTTCTGGTAAAAGTGCCTTGTTTCAGTTTAAGTTGCTGTAAGCCCTGCTTGTCTGTCATGGTACCGTCTACATCATAAAATATGATTTCTCTAGGTTCTGAATTATATACTATATTTTCTGATGGCATATACTCTTCCCCATACACCGTCACTTCCAGGTAGTTCTCGGTAAGTCCCTCATATATGGTGCCAGTAAAATTCTGAAAAGTGACATTCGATATCCTAGAAGGATTTATGTCGGGAATAATGTTATGGTCGTAGAGCGTGCCGTTGTAGCGTAGTTTGGCCTTTTGCTGAAAGTAAGTCAGAACTGGGTGTTCCTTCTCCTTTACGTCGATCTGCATGGTCACGTGGTCTGGGTTCTCCCCTTGGCTCCGGAGAGGTTTCATGCTGATCTCTTCCGGCTTAAACAGCGACAGCACATTTATAGAGGTTTTGTGCCCGTTTACAATAGCCGACATGTCTGCAGTCCTGTACTGCTGCACTGGCTTCCTGGTGATGGAAAACGTGCGAACTGAATCGGGTGCCTGTGCCAAAGAGGCTGTGGCAGGCAGTAGCGCACAAATTGTAAAAACACAGGCCCCTAGTCTGTTGTTGTGAAGTACCGGAAGATAAGACATGCTTGTAAGTTTAGATCAGAGGCAAATTATTTGAATAAAATACCCCTTCCAAAGCTTTTTTTGCTTTTTAGTGCCAAGGGTTCGGAGATTAAACGTAGCCACCTAAATGCTCATGCAGCAGGAGCAGCAAAGTAAGTCAGTTTAAGGCACCAAAAAAGGCTGCACTTTTTACAGCACAGCCTTCTTTAAATTAATATGGCAGGAGCAGCCTACTGGTTTTTGCGAGCAATAACGCGCTCTGCAGCCGCTACTATATCGTTTTCAGTTAAGCCGTATTTCTCCATCAGCTGGTCTGGCGTACCGCTTTCACCAAAGGTGTCGTCGGTGGCAACGTACTCCATAGGCAGTGGTGTGTTGCGCACAAGCAGTTGGGCAATGCTGTCGCCAAGGCCACCCAGTCGGTTATGCTCTTCAGCAGAAACCACGCATTTGGTTTTTGCCACCGATGCCAATACTGCTGCTTCGTCGAGTGGCTTAATGGTGTGGATGTTGATGATTTCGGCGTTGATGCCTTTTTCTGCCAGAATATGGCCAGCTAAGATAGCTTTCCACACCAGGTGACCTGTTGCAAAAATACTTACATCAGTTCCTTCGTTCAGCATCACGGCTTTACCGATCTCAAACTTCTGGTCGGCAGGCGTAAACACCGGAATAACCGGGCGGCCAAAGCGCAGGTAAACCGGACCTTCGTAATCAGCAATGGCAATGGTGGCTGCCTTTGTCTGGTTGTAGTCGCAAGGGTTAATCACGGTCATGTGCGGCAGCATTTTCATCATGCCGATGTCTTCGAGTATCTGGTGCGTGGCACCGTCTTCGCCCAGTGTAAGGCCGGCATGCGAGGCGCAGATTTTAACGTTCTTGCCGGAGTAAGCTATCGACTGACGGATCTGGTCGTACACGCGGCCGGTAGAGAAGTTTGCGAATGTGCCTGTAAACGGAATTTTACCGCCTATGGTAAGGCCGGCTGCAATACCCATCATGTTGGCTTCGGCAATACCGATCTGGAAAAAGCGCTCCGGGTTTTCCTTTATAAAATCACCCATTTTTAGGGAGCCAACAAGGTCGGCGCAAAGGGCTACTACATTCGGGTTAGTCCGGCCAAGCTCCAGCAAACCTGCCCCAAATCCGGAACGGGTGTCTTTTTTCTCTGAATAAGAATACTCTTTCATCTGTATGATTGTTCTTAAAGGTCAGTTGGAATTTGCATGTTGTGGTGGTTCATCTTTTTACAGCTGATTCTCAGAACATGCTCCTTACATTTATCTGTTGAAAATTTTTACGGTTGTTGTTGCGCCCGATCTTATCGTGAAATCATTCACAAAAGTAAATTTACTCGCATGGGCGGACTTCATGCGGTAAACCAGTTTATAATTTCCTGGCTGTAAGGCCAGGGTGGTTCTGCTGCTCTGCTCCGGCAGGTTGTGTAGCCAGCGCTGCGTGCCGTCTTCCTCCAGGCTATAGATGCTTCCGTAGCCCTGCAGGTCGGAGGGTATGTTCAGCTGGCCAGGTGCCGGTATAGTAATAGTAGTAGGTTGCCCCAGCTTTACCTCCACACCTTTCATGTAAATGCGGGGCAACGTAAGCAGCTCCAGGTCGTATTTGCCGGTCAGGTATTTGTGCCGGCTACCGAAATATTGCACCTGTAACGTTTGCTCAGAGCCCTGCTGGCTCACAATGGCGGCCAGTTGCCCGTACGGCGACGGACCATCCTGGCGCAGGTACAGCTCACCTTGCGGTGCCATAACCGGAAACACATTGTGCCTGCCGGGCCTGATGTTGAGGCTTTTGGCAACTACTGGCGGTGTGGTATGCACCACCAGGTCGTAGGGCAGCAACGCATCTATGTCTAGTTTATCGGCTTTGCCGCTGGCATCTTTATAATGTACAAAGTTGTACTCCGGCTGCCCCGTCAGCGCATTCACAAACGTCATGTTCACGTTACTTTCCGTTGGCTTACCACTGGCATCCAGCAACTCTACCGATACCGTGGTAGGGGAGAGTGTCTGGAGTACGATCTCGGTCAGCACATTCTGAAAAGTACGCACATCGGCAGCATTGAAATACTGGCCGATGCAGTTTAGTTGCGCTTCCTGCTCTGCCGCAATACCGATACCTATTACAAAAGGCCGCAGAAAAATGCGCTTGCGTTGAAGAGCCAGCGAAGTAGCGCAGGGGTCTCCTTTGCACGACTCCAGCCCATCTGTAATCAGAATAATAACGTTGCGGCTATCTTTCTCTACCGGAAAATCGTTCGCCGACTGCTCCAGCGAATAGGTGATGGGCGTGTTGCCTTTGGGCACAATCTCCTGCAGCTTCTTCTGGATTGCCAGTTTGTTATTGGCGGCAAAAGGTACTTCCAGCTTGGTGTCTTTGCACTCGTTGCGCTCCCGCCCGAACTGGTGCCCATACACCCGCAATGCTACTTCCAGGTTCTGGTACTGCTGCAGCGAATCTACCAGGCCGCCTAACAGGTTTTTGGCTACTTCCATGCGGTCGCTGCCTTCCCATTTTGCCAGCATACTTCCGGAAGCATCGAGCAGGAAGAGGATACGGGTAACAGGTTGTTTCTTAGCAGCATCCTGGGCAACAACCGACCTGCCTGTTGCCAAAAGCAGCAGGAGGCAAAGTAGAGCGGTTATGCTGCGCCAGTTCATCATGCTGCCATCTCAGGACAAGTAATTGCATGCAGAGCCTGCTGCTTTACCTTATAGGGTAACAGCTGGTTCGGTAAGCGTTTGGTTAGTAATCGGAGGCAGCTTCTACAGCGAGTTGCTGTAGTGCAACCTGCAATTGCTCATCGTTAGGAGCCACGCCATGCCATTTGTGCGAGCCCATCATAAAGTCAACGCCAAAGCCCATCTCCGTATTCATTAGCATAAGCACAGGTTTTCCTTTACCAGTGGCTGCTTTTGCTTCATCAAGTGCCGGGAGCAGGGTTTCGAAGTTGTTGCCGTCAGCTTCGAGCACATGCCAGCCAAACGCCTCGAATTTCTTGCGCAGGTCGCCATGGGAGAGAACCTCTTCGGTAGAACCGTCAATCTGCTGGCCGTTCAGGTCTACTGTTGCAATAATGTTATCTACTTTGTTGTGTGGTGCATACATAATAGCTTCCCAAACCTGTCCTTCGTCCAGCTCGCCATCGCCCATCAGCACATATACCAGGCTAGGGTCGTTGTTGAGTTTTTTGGCAAGGGCGGCACCAATGGCTACCGATAAACCCTGGCCCAAAGAGCCGGATGCAACACGGATACCTGGCAGACCTTCTTCAGTAGCCGGGTGGCCCTGCAGCCTGGAGTTCAGTTTACGGAACGTAGCCAGTTCGCTTACTTCAAAGAAGCCGGCGCGGGCCAGGGTGCTGTAGAACACAGGCGAAATGTGGCCATTCGACAAAAAGAACAAGTCTTCGCCCTGACCATCCATTTTAAAATCAGTGCTGTAGTTCATCACTTTAAAATACAGCGATACAAGATAGTCTGTGCAGCCCAGGGAGCCGCCCGGGTGGCCCGAGTTCACAGCATGTACCATTCGCACGATATCACGACGCACTTGTGACGCAATCTGCTTTAGTTCTTCAGTGCTTTTGTTGTGTGGATTCACTTCGATAGATTTCGTTAAAGTTTATTAGTGTCAAAAATACAAATATTATTGTAAAGTGCTAAAGATGAGTCTAAAATTACGGTATTATTCGCATTTTAATTCATCTTAAGCCTTTAGCCAGCCTTACATATGCTCGTGCGCCTGTTGCGGCGGCAATTTATCTGTCGGTTAAATATCAGCATAACTTTGTTTCCCCACAATCATTCGTTTAAATCTCTTAAAAACTTTATGGAGTAACTACTGATAGTAACTTCTGCAGTGGCAAGCCTGCCTTTATGGCGCTGCCTGGCAAGCCAGATTAGGTGCTTGTGCGGCAACAATGGCAGCCGATCTTAACTCTTAGTTTTAAGCATGTTAAGATCGCAGGACAATTTACGCCAACGTTGGCATAAAACAAATTTAATTGAATAAAAACTAATGGTGGTTTGTGGTGTGGGAGGATGGCAGCAGAGATATAGGAAAGAAAACAGCTCTGCCGAAATGCATCGGGAGAGCTGTTTTGTGGCTGTAAAATAGGGCAGGCAGAATTATTTACTGATGTTACGCAGTTAGTTTATAAAGCGGGCCTTTAAGTATTGGTTCCAACTTTCTTAGCTGCTACTTGATCCGGTGCCCTTAAGCATTATCGTTTTATTAGTAGAGGTCTTAGCGCTCGCGGCTGGGGAAAGGGCCCTATGACAGCGGGGCCTCGTTCTTGGGCATCGCGCTGCTGCATCTTTCCTGCCCGCAAGCGGGCTGCCGCTCCCGCGGCACCGGAAACCTGCAAAGGCGCTCAACTCAAGAACTGGTATCAAGTGCTACAAGCCTCAGCTACACCGCCAGTAAATTATTTTGTTGGGTTGGGAGAATAAAATTTAACAGAATATCCTTAGTGCGTAACATAAATTATTTAAATGAAAATGCCCTTCCGACAGCTTTTGGACTAAGAGCCTTCAAGGGTAATAGTAGAAGTGTAATTACTTCAGGATCTGGGCAGCGTGGTCAGCGGTTTTTACTTTGGTTATGATTTCCTGAATAATGCCATTCTCGTCGATTACAAAGGTGTAGCGCATGGTGCCCATGTATTTGCGGCCGTACATCGATTTCTCCTGCCAAACGCCATATTGCTCCACAATTTTTTTGTCGGTATCGGCTACCAGGGTAAACGGTAAATCGAACTTGCTGATAAACTTCTGGTGCGATACTTCATCGTCTACACTCACGCCTAGTACCTCGAAGCCTTGCTGCTGCAGGTCGCTGTAATTGTCGCGGAGGTTGCAGCTTTGGGCAGTGCAGCCAGGGGTGTCGTCTTTCGGGTAAAAATAAAGGATCACTTTTTTGCCCCGGTAATCGCTGAGTTTTATGGGGTTGCCGTGCTGGTCTTTGCTCTCAAAATCGGGGGCGATATCTCCTTTTTTCAGTTCCATAGGTTTTAGGTTAAATGGTGGTTTTGAAAATGGCCTCGTTGCCGGCAGTATCTCTTACTGTTAAAATTACTTCGCCGGACAAAGGTTTACTTTTGTCTAATTTTTCGGAGTAGATAGTAGCTGTTTTGTGCTCGAACTTCATCAGCAGCCACTCTCCGTTAACGTAGGCGTTAAACGAACTCAGGCCGGAAAGGTCATCTGAAATCCGGAACTTGATCTGGTCTTTATTCTTGCTCAGGAGCTTGATAACCGGTGGCTTTTTGTCTTCAATTACCCGGAACTTGCCCATGTTTTTGGTCGTGAAGGTAATGGAGTTGCCATTCCAGGTGCCGCCGGTAAAGCCACGGCCACGACCCAAACCCAGGAAATAAACATACGCCTTCGACTTGTCTATTATAGGAGTAGATGGCGTAACGGTTACCTTCATGGCCTGGTGTAAAGGCGTAAAAAAGTCGCCGATGGTATAGACATCGCCTTCCAGACTGGTTTGCAGGTAAAGGGTGTCGTATAAAGAGGCTTTGTTAAATTCTACTTTCAGGTACTTATTGGTATACTCTACCTCTCTGCCGGGAGGAATTACCTTTTGAAAACTTAGAGGCCTGGAGATGCCGCAAAAATGCATGGAATCGGGAAACCCAGCCCGCAGGTCGTATAAGTTTACCGACACGGAGTTGCGGGTGTAGCTTGGCACCAGCAGCATTTTACGGTTCGCCTTGTATAGCTCCACATTGCGGGGCGTGGCCGATGTGTCGGTGGCGCTGATTTTCAGGATGTTGCCGATTACCTCATACTCAATCTTTGGTTCCTTTACCTGCTTTGCCAGCGTTTGGGAGAAGCTCGGTTTCTGGCCTTTCAGCACAAAGCTGAGGGTTGAGGTGTTCTCATAAGAGTCTTTCGTTACAATCCGGACCTGGTAAGTTGAGTCGGGGTGCACATTCAGGCGACCGCGGTTCTCGGGAGCGGTGTAGAGCGGCAGGTCGTTTCCGTAATCGACAAAGTTTTTCTGGAATGTGCGGCCATTGCGCTTGTACATAGGGTAATTAATATGCTGAGAAACCTGCCGCGACAGCTCAAACGGCACCTTGTCGATGTGGTGGTTGTAGAGCTGCCGGTTGTTTACAAAAACGGTAATGTCCTGGGTGCCATTCTTGTTGTCGGCACCGTCGAGGCGGTCTATTGTCTGTAATTCCAGCCCCAGCAGCCCGTGGCCATACACGGTGTCGGGGAGGGTAAAGGTATTGCCTGCTTTTTTAGTGGCGAACTCCGCGCGGCCAAACTCCTGGTTTACGCGCGCATAAATGTTAAGCGGCTGAATACCGAGGGTATAGATCTCGGGTGGCGTGGTGTCAATAATCTCGGTAAAGCCAAACTTGAGCGGGTTGTAGAGTTTATCTTCTGTATCGCGTACCTCGAAGTGCAGGTGCGGACCGCCAGAGCCACCGGTGTTACCCGATAAAGCAATTACATCGCCTTTCTTTACCGGGAACAGGTTTTTGTCAGGAAACAGCTCCAGCTCAAAGGTTTTGCGTTTATACTGCTCCTGCAGCATGTACTCGGCCAGCGGGTTGTAGAACGAGAGCAGATGCGCATAGGTCGTAACCAGCCCGTTCGGGTGGGTAATGTAGATGATATTGCCATACCCGTAGGTCGACATCTTTACACGCGAAATGTAGCCATCTGCAGCAGCATATACGTTCAGGCCCACCCGTTGGTCGGTTTTGATATCGAGCCCGCCATGGAAGTGGTTAGACCGGATTTCGCCCATGGTGCCCGACAGGAAGTTCCGTTGCCCCGGCTTAATCGGGAACATGAAATAGCCAGGCGGCACAGTAGGCTGGGCCAGCAAAACCAACGACGAAAGTGCAAATAGTATAGATAAGGGGAGGTGTTTACTTAACTTCAAAATCGAGTAATTTTCTGTCTTCAATGTAGCCTTCTAATTTGTCGCCGATTTTTACAGGACCCACGCCTTCTGGTGTGCCTGTAAAAATAAGGTCGCCGGTTTTAAGGGTAATAAACCTGGAGACATAAGCCAACATGCTGTCGAAGGTGTTGAGCATCATGCTGGTGTTGCCTTTCTGGCGCAGTTCGCCATTTATCTGCAAACTGAAGGTAATGTTGCTCAGGTCCGGCAACTGGCTTACCGGCAAAAACTCAGACACAGGAGCAGAGCCGTTAAAGCCTTTGGCGATGGTCCAGGGGAGGCCTTTGGCTTTGGCTTTGGCCTGAATGTCGCGGGCGGTAAAGTCGATGCCCAGCCCAATAGCATCGTAATATTTGCCGGCAAACTTGCTGTCTATGTTCTTGCCTTCGCGGCAGATGCGCAGCACCAGCTCTATTTCGTGGTGGATGTCGGTGGAGTAGTCGGGGTAGTAAAAGGGTTCGTTGTTGCGCAGTATGGCTGTGTCGGGCTTAAAAAAAATAACAGGCTCATCCGGCACTTCGTTCTTCAGTTCTTCAATGTGCGCCGCATAGTTGCGACCTATGGCAATAATCTTCATATAGCAGTTTTAATTCTTCACTCAAAATTAGCCTTTCTAACGTTTCCATTCAGGAAAAAATATCAGAAAAAAAGAGAAAGTTTGGCGCCCAGGTGCTTCGCCCTAGTGATTAGCAGTATTTCAAAATCAGAAGTGAGGGAGCTGGAACTGTTGTAGTGCCTTTAGAAGCGTATTGAGCCAGTTTAAAGCAGTGGCAGGTGCCGAAGTAATTTTATAAGCACTGCTATGGCAGGAAATGCAGCCATGGCAAGAGGTTTTTTAGCTAATCCGGAAGGTGGGCACTGGTTTAAGTTCTGCCCCTGGAGGCCAGCAGGCGAAAATATCTTCTGAAGGCCAGTTTCATTAGAAAAATTTAAAAACCATTCTGCTAAAACAGGAGTAGTATGCTTCAGCCGCAGGTAAACCAACTGGCAGGAGCTTTGGCTGCCAAGCTCAAAGTACGGTAGTTGGTGCATAAAATACCACTTTGGTGCCTTATTGTGCTTTAAAACTATTTATATCTTGTTTCTCGTATAAACGAACACAAATATTGGACAAAAGCAAGTGTGTTGAAAGCACTTTAACGCAGTAAATGGCGGCGGTTTTTAATATTTGATCATCACTATATTTAATTAAAGAAAGTGGTTAAGTAGATTTGGTTCAAAATTTGAAATGATCAGCTTAACTGTTAAAAATCTCAAGCATATGATAAAGCAAATAATTACGTTTACACTAGCCGTTGTAATGTTGGTGGCATGTACCACCGTACCAATTACGGGCAGAAGGCAGTTTAGCCTGGTACCTGATTCGCAGATGATGGCGCTTAGCTACGATGCCTACGACCAGTTCCTGAAAGAGAACAAACTATCGAACGACGCACAAGCCACGGCCATGGTAAAACGTACCGGCCAGAAAATTCAGAAGGCAGTGGAGCAGTACATGGCGCAGAATAACATGACAGACCAGCTGCAGGGCTTTGCCTGGGAGTTTAACCTGATTCAGGATGACCAGGTGAATGCCTGGGCGATGGCCGGTGGTAAAACAGTGGTGTACACCGGGCTTTTGCCGGTTGCTCAGAACGAGACAGGCCTGGCCGTAGTTATGGGCCACGAAATTGCACACGCCATTGCCAAGCACAGCAGTGAGCGCATGAGCCAGCAACTGGCCCAGCAGTTTGGCGGTGTAACGCTGCAGGCGCTTTCCTCTACACAACCACAGGTTACGCAAACGCTTATCAACACGGTGTATGGTGTAGGTTCGCAGGTGGGTCTATTAAAATATGGCCGCACCCAGGAGTCGGAAGCTGACCACCTAGGGCTTATTTTTATGGCCATGGCCGGGTACAACCCGCAGGAGGCAATTCCGTTCTGGGAGCGTATGCAGGCGAAGGCAGGCGGAGCCTCGCAGCCTGAGTTCCTGTCTACGCACCCTAGCTCCGAAACCCGTATCTCTAACCTGCGCAGGTTAATGCCCGAAGCACAGAAATATTACAGAGGAAATTAGTGCTCTTTCAAATTAGAAATTATAGCAGAAATGTTCTCCGGCAGATTTTCAGCGTTAAACCTGCCTAAATAATTAACGTGAAGGAGTAATGTGTAAATGCTATTCTAATATGATGGGTATGCCTTTGGCAAAATTCTAATAAAATCTTCTTAAAGGGCATATTCATTAGAATAATTGGTTTTCCACTCGACACCTCTTTATAGGATATATTTAGTTGTAGGTGCCGGGCCACAAGCGGTACGATAAAAATTGTCCGGAAAAAAGGCTTATGAGATTTTTAATGGTGTATAAAGGTCAGTTTGACTATACGCACCGGGAGCCTCAGAAACCATTTTTCAGGATTTATTATGTCTGTTAAATTTAATATAAAAAAGAAAAAATAATAATATTATATTGCGTTGTTTCTTAAATTAAATAATTACATGAATAAATTTACCTTTAAAAACCACTGTTCTGCTGCCTCAGGCAAAAGAACTTTATTTTTTAGCTTCTTCTTTGCATTGCTTCTGATGGGAGCCTGTACTAACAGCGAGGGAATTCCGGAAGAAAGCGATTCTGATTTACTGGACGCCATTGAGGCCGATGCAGCATCAGCAGATACGGCAGGAGAGGGAGAACTGGCTCTTCCTAAAAAAGAGTACGATGGCCAGCTGTTGGCACAGGTCGTGTTCGACTCAGTAGATTATATTGTGTCGCCGGAGCAGTTGCTACAACCTTTTATTCAGGAGTTTGGCGATGGCACTGTAGTCGATAAAGTAATGATCAGGAAGGTGCAGGAAGACAAAGGCAGCAAACCTGCTTATTATGTGGTCGGTATTGGCCTGCTGAATGGTGCTTTCCGATCTATGGCGCTGCCTCTCGATGTTGCTTCCGATAACAGCCTGTATTTGAGCACGCAGGCTACCAAGTATATCTGCAACGGTAACACCAGCTGTGGCTTTTGTTTTTTTACCTTTAAAGGCAACGAGATTGTTGGCTGCTCCTGCGATACAAATCAGCAAGCCGACCCGAACCAATGCAAGCAACAAGTTACCGAAGGCAATATGCTATTGAAACGTGGCGTAAAGCTCAGACGGTACAGAGACCTGACGGAAGGGTAGTATTGTATACCCTTGAGGCCAAGCGGGCTGAAATGCTTCCGGAGGCAGTTTTTGTTTGAATAATTTACCCTGATACTTCTTGTGATTTCTGTAGGAGGTGGTAAAAACGCAAAGCGGCTGCTCCTGGTAAAGGGGCAGCCGCTTTGCGTTTTTTAAGCAGTGTTGGTAGCTAGATTAAGAAATGCTGCTCTGCAGGCTGCGTAGCCTGATGCGGGTCAGGATTTTTTTGGTGTACAGCGGGAAATCGCCTTTCATCATCCAGTCGTAATAGCTCGGTTCTTTTTTCAGAACCTCTTCTACCGGCACGTTGCGGTGCTTACCAAAGTTGAAAACCTCTTCGCCTGCGTTGTTATAGATAATGCGCCCCGAGAGGTCGGCCGTTTTCTGGAACGTGAACTTGTGCAGCTGCGCCATATCGTTCTGCACCGGAAACTCCTCTACGCCTTCTTTGGTCTCAAGAGGCGTGCTCTCGTAGCGGTCTAACTGGGCCATCAGAATTTTGTAGGTGGCAACGGTGTCGGCTTCTGCGCTGTGGGCATTGTCGAGTTTCTCGTTGAGGTAAAACTTGTAGGCAGCTGAAAGTGTTCGTTGCTCCATTTGGTGAAAAACACGGCACACATCTACAATGTGGCGGTTCTCTATATCGAAGTCGATATTTACCCGCAGAAACTCCTCGGCCAGCAAGGGTATGTCGAACCTGATCAGGTTGTAGCCACCCAGGTCGCAGCCTTTCATAAACTGATCGAATTCACGGGCAAGCTGCTGAAACGTTGGACAATCCTGCACATCCTCATCATAAATATGATGAATCAGACTAGACTCCAGCGGAATCGGGATGGTGGGATTAACCTTTTTGGTCTTCAGAATTTCTTCGCCATCGGGCTTAATTTTCAGCATACTGATTTCTACAATACGATCTTTGCAGATATCGGTGCCTGTGGTTTCGAGGTCGAAAAAAATGATGGGGCGCTTGAGCTTCAGTTTCATAAGTGAGCCTTTTTAGGATAATTGCAGAATTGCCTTGCTAAGCGCCTCCAGGTTTAAATTATTAAAAGTGCCTGAGCTCATGAGCAACAGGTTGGTATTTGTAAAGTTGAGATTCTCTAGTTCCTGTTGAAGAGCCTCCGAGTCGGTAAAAACCTTGATGCGATTGTTGCCAAAACCTGCTTTTATTTCGTCTTCCGTGAGCAGCTGCATCTGCTTGTGCGCAATGGTGTCAGGGTTAAAATACACGATTGGCGTGTCGGCTTTGTCGAGTGCTGCCTGGTATTGTGGCAAAAATTCTTTGTTCAGGCTGCTGAAGGTGTGCAGCTCCAGGCAGGCCACCAACCGGCGTTGCGGAAACTGCTGCTTCACGGCTTCTGTGGTCGCTTTTACTTTAGAAGGAGCATGTGCAAAATCCCGGAAAATAACTGTCTGGTTATTCTCACCTATTTTTTCGAGACGCTTGGCGGCACCTTTAAAGGTTTTAAGGGCTTCGTAAAAATCGTGCGCTTTAATGCCAAGCTTTTTGCAAACCTCTTTTGCCGCGCTGATGTTGCGGAGGTTGTGCTCGCCAAACAGTTGAATTTCCACATCGCCCTCTTTTTTGGTCTGCAGAATAGTTTTGCCATTCCGGATGGTATACTCATGTACGCCATAGCCGATATAATCTACGGTTTCGGGGTTGCGAGGTATGCTTACCAGTTGGGCCTGCTCATCGTCGCGGTCATAAATAAGGGCGCCGGCTTTGGGTGTCATCTCGGCAAAAATCCGGAACTGCTCCCTATATATCTCCTGCGTCGGGAAAACATTGATATGGTCCCAGCTGATGCCACTGATAACCCCGATGTGGTGGTGGTACAGGTGGAATTTAGGCACTCGCTTAATGGGGTCAGACAAGTACTCATCTCCCTCAATAATAATAACAGGGGCGTCTTCAGTCAATTTCACCATGCGGTTAAAACCTTCGAGTTGCGCACCAACAGCATAATCGAACTTGCGGTTGAGGTGCCGCAGCACGTGCATGATAATGGAGGTGATAGACGTTTTGCCGTGGCTGCCCCCGATAACAATGCGCTGTTTGTCTTTAGACTGCTCGTAAATAAACTCCGGGAAAGAAAAGATAGGAATACCCAGCTCCTGTGCTCTTAAAAGCTCCGGGTTATCGGGGCGTGCGTGCATGCCCAGAATAACGGCATCGGGTTTAGCTTCCAGTTTCTCCGGATACCAGCCTTCCTGGGGCGGTAATATGCTGGCTTCCGCTAACCTGCTTTTAGCGGGTTCAAAAATCTCGTCGTCAGAGCCAGTCACTTTCAGGCCTTTGTCGTGCAGGGCCAGCGCCAGGTTGTGCATAATGCTCCCACCCATTGCAATCAAGTGAATAAACATAAATTCCTTTCTCTCCATAAGTCGTGCAGGTATAATAGCAATCTCACAAATTTAAAATTCATTCCCTAAATAAAAATAGGGCACTGGCAATATGTTGATATCTTCGGGGTGAATGTGGATTACTCTGGCTGCTTTGTGGATTACTAAAATGCGATGTTGGTTAAATTTGTAAATATGGAGGAGATGAAAACAAACGTGAGGCCGGCTACCAACCGGAACAACTGGACAAAAAGAGCACCAGCTGTGTCGGAGCTTGGCAAAATGCCGCCACAGGCCATCGACCTGGAGGAGGCCGTTTTGGGTGCGCTGATGCTGGAGAAAGATGCCCTGACAACAGTAATTGATATTCTGCGTCCGCAAAGTTTTTATAAAGAGTCGCACCAGCGTATTTTCAAAGCCATACTGGCCCTGTTCGACAAATCGGAGCCAATCGATATTCTGACGGTTACGCAGGAGTTGCGCGAAATCGGTGAGCTGGAACTTGCCGGTGGCGCTTATTTTGTAACGCAGCTAACCACCCGTGTAAACTCTGCTGCCAACATCGAGTACCACGCCCGTATTATCTCCGAAAATTCCATTAAGCGTGACCTGATCTCCATTTCATCTGAAGTACTGACCAGGGCCTTTGAAGACACCACCGACGTATTCGACTTGCTGGACAGCACCGAGGCAAAGCTTTACGAAGTTTCGGAATCGAACATCAGGAAGAACTTCGACGACATGCGCTCGCTCATGCACCAGGCTCTGAAGGAACTGGAGGAGAAACGCAAGCAGGCCGACGGTTTAACCGGTGTGCCCAGTGGCCTTACAGCACTGGACCGCGTTACCTCCGGCTGGCAGAAATCGGACCTTATTATATTGGCTGCCCGCCCTGCTATGGGTAAAACGGCCTTCGTACTTTCCTGTCTGCGCAATGCCGCCGTCGATTTTAAAAAGGGTGTAGCTATTTTCTCACTCGA
Source organism: Pontibacter qinzhouensis (assembly GCF_008017455.1). Taxonomy (GTDB): domain Bacteria; phylum Bacteroidota; class Bacteroidia; order Cytophagales; family Hymenobacteraceae; genus Pontibacter; species Pontibacter qinzhouensis. Next base: position 36,622 of record NZ_VRTY01000016.1, read on the forward strand.
GATGTCGTCGTTGCAGTTGGTTAACCGTTTAATTTCTTCGGAAGCTGAACTGGATTCTGAGAAAATTAAGAAAGGCAGCCTGGAAGAATACGAGTGGGCGCAACTGAACCACAAGATTTCGAAGCTCACCGAAGCTCCTATCTTTATTGACGATACGCCCGGTCTTTCTATCCGGGAGTTGCGTACCAAATGCCGCCGACTGAAAGCCCAGTACGATATTCAGATGATCATTATTGACTACCTGCAGCTGATGAGCGGCAACTCCGATGGCAAGGGTAGTGGTAACCGGGAGCAGGAAATTGCCTCTATTTCGAGGGCGCTTAAAATGCTGGCAAAAGAACTGAGCGTGCCGGTAATTGCCCTTTCGCAGCTAAGCCGCGCCGTAGAAACACGTGGTGGCGATAAGAGACCAATGCTATCGGATTTACGTGAATCGGGGTCTATAGAGCAGGATGCCGACATGGTGCTCTTCCTGTACCGCCCCGAATATTACGGTCTTACCGAAGACGAAATGGGTAACCCAACAGCCGGTATAGGCGAGGTGATTATTGCCAAACACCGTAATGGCTCACTGGAGAACGTGCAGCTGAAGTTCATAGGCAAGTACACCAAATTCACGAACCTCGACAACGACTACAGCAGCGGAGACAGCGGCTTTAATGCACTACCTAACAGCACCTTCGATACAGAGTCGCCTGGCTTCATACGCCTGGGCAGCCGCATGAACGATGGCGGTGACAATGGTGGCGGTGGCTTCCCTGCTTCGAATTTCGAGGAACCACCGTTTTAGAGGCTAGATTTTAGATATTAGATTATCGATTATTAATAGAAAAGCCGCTGCAAGTACTGCAGCGGCTTTTCTATTTCAGTTGAATTTTAATTTTTTGGATAAGCCTTATGATTGACCCTTGACGAGATTTTAATAATTTGCCTTTTGGAGGCTGTTTCCATTGGAATAATTCGGAACTACCTGTGCAATAAAGTCTGCAGTGTTTAATCGGGCAATTAACTCACGAGCAATTTTTCTAATGAAATTGGCCTTCCAAAGCATTTTATTCAAAATACCTTCAAGGGTAAAGCCTGCAATTGCTGCTGCCATTCAGAAAAGCGTATTTAGTCTGAATCAGAGTTTACAGAATTTAGAAAATCTGCTTTAATGATCTTCAAAATGATTCACTCATTCTCTCATTCAAAAATCAAAATTCAGAAACGGCTTCTACATCCACTGCACTTTCTCTTCAAGCGGAACAGTACGTTTGCCATTGCCAGCAGCCTTGTCGGAGTAGCCGAGGTAGAGGATGCCAAGCACCAGGTCTTCTTCGCGGAGTTGGAGGTATTCTTTCATGGCAGGTTTATAAGCCATGCCGCCGGAGCCCCAGTAGCTGGCAATTCCGAGTGCGGTTGCGCCAAGCAATATGTTTTGGATGGCGCAGGAGGTGGCAGCGATTTCTTCCAGGGCAGGTATTTTAGGTAAATCACCCCGTTTCATATAAGCTACAACGAGGTGCGAGGCGCCATCACCCATGTGCAGCAGCTTTTCATAATTAAAAATCAGAAAATTCTCTTCGGGCGTATTGGCTTTGTAAAGGTCAGCGTGTGCCTGGCAGAATTCTTTTACTTTTTCGCCTGCATATACTCTAAAGCGCCACGGCTCTGTGTGGCCATGTGTGGGTGCCCAGTCTGCCAAGCGTAGCAGTTGCTGTACCTGCTCATCAGGAATTGACTGCCCGTTCATCTGGGCCGGTTTGGTCGTTCTTCTGTTTTGAATTACCTGGGCTATTTCTGAAAATATATTGTTCATGTGTTGTGCAAAATTTTAACAGCACAAAGATAAGCAATAGACGAGATATGGAAGAGAGCAACCGGACTACCTAAACCCGAAGGAGTGGTGAGGTTAAGAATTGTAAGGCGTATAACTGCCTGCACATGAATAAAAATGCAGGCAGTCGGCTGTTAAAAATTACTCTGCGGGCTTCAAAAGAAATTTACAGTAGGACCACTTGCTTCACTATTATTCCACGTGCGGTGTAGATCCTCATAAGATAAATACCTCCTGCGTGAGAAGTCAGGTCGACCTCCAATTTATCTGCCTGGCCGGAACTTAGTTGCTCCGCTTGTACCAATTTTCCTCTGGCATCAAAAACCTGTAAACTAAAAATATCAAAATCAGCTTTTAAAAAGTCGAGGGTAAAGCGACCTGAACCTGGGTTAGGGTAAAGGGTAATGGCTTCCTGGGGTGTTAATGGCTCTACCACAAAGCTTGCTTCGGCCCGGCCGCCACTGCCAGCCACTATTACCTTTCCTGTTTCCGCACCTCTAGGAACGCGCACGGTGTAAGAAGTGGCTGAAGATGTGATTACTGCTGCCTTTAGGTTGTTGAAGAGAATGGTGTCTGCCTTGCCGATGGCTGCGAAATGAATCCCTTTCAATTCCACTTCGGTACCTACGCTGGCACTAGCTGGTAGCACTTCGGTGAGTTGGGGAGCTGGTATAATAGCAAATGGCCTGACTGCTGTACCGCCCGGAGTCGTAACGCTTAGTTGGCCTGATTGAGCTCCTTGCGGCACCCTTACCTGCAGCACCTGCTCACTGGCCTGTAGTACCTCTGCCTGTATGTTGCCGAATTGCACCGTATTGTAAATAACCTCAGGAGCAAAGTTCAATCCTTTTATACGAACCTTTCCGCCAACGCGCTGCATGGCTGTGTCGGTGGCTGTGATGCCTGGTGTGTGCCAGACCCGGAAGGGTTGCATGCTTACATGTTCTCCGCCTTTGGTGAGCACCTTAAAATTACCAGTAACTGCCCCTGCCGGTATGGTTACTACAAGTTGGTTCTGCGTTTGTCGTTTTACATCACAAAGTATGGCCCCCAGCATTACTTGCTCCAGAAGATCCTCCGTCAGGTAATTTCCTGTGAGCGTTACTTCAGCTCCTACTGTGCCCTGGGCAGGCAGGACGCTGCTGATAACCGGTGGCTGGTACACCATGAAAAGTAATGTACTACTGGTGCCTCCATTTTCAGTCAGAATTTTGAGTGTTCCTGTGCTGGCTCCTGCAGGTACACGCACTTTCAGGTTCTGCGCATCGCCTGCCACTACTTCTGCCAATACCCCGTTAAAGTAGACCTTATTATGCCGGAGATCTTCAGAGAATTTGGTTCCTGTTACAGTTACCTCTGTTCCGAATTTACCGGTAGCAGGACTAAAGTTTGCTATGGTAGGTGTCATAATCACATCATCGGCAACTATTCTGTTCTGCTCTTTTATCTCCTGCGGAAGGTCATAAATCCGGTTTATTGTCAGGTTGGTGCGGATGGGAGAGTTGTAATCGAAGAAGATGTCGGCAAAGTTTTCTATGGCAGTTTTTTCTGGCAGATCTACTTTGGGCTGAATGCTGAACTGAATGTAACCGTGGCTGCCGGGTTCGTTGCTGGTGCTGTCGGGCAGCATAATGTTATGGAAGGTCCAGGTTAAGACGGGTTGCCCTTTGCCGCTCACGCTGAAGGTGTAGTTATGGGATATTGTTCCCATTTGCAGTGTAGCTAAATCGAGGTGCTGCGACAGGGTATCTACCACCACTACCCGGTAAGCAACGTCTGTTCCTGTGTTCTGGAAACGTATTTTATACTTTAAGTTGGCACCTGTAGCAGTGTAGTTTTGCTCTGTCAGGCCGACTGGTGTTACCAGTTTATCGTTGGGGTCGTAAGAGTCGATAATAGGCAGGCATTCTTCGGCTACTTCAGCCTCTTCGTCGTCTGTAGGAAAGGTATTCACAAAGTTTTTGCTGACAGCCATCCGTGCTGCAACCTCCCGACAGGCTTCTACAGTTGCGCTGGCGAGGGTGTTATCACCGTTCCCGTCCGGCTGATCTGCCTCTAACCGGATGGTTTTTCCATTGGCGGGGATTTGCAGCACCATGCTGTCGCCGGCGGCAAGCTGGTAGTCTTCCACGGTGGCCAATTGCCCGTCCTGATATATTCTGTAGCTATTTTTCGCCGGCATAGCTTTCTGCCCAATGTTCCTTATTACGAACCGGATGTGGCCTGTGGCATAGTTACACACTCCTGTAACGGAAGTAGTAGCTTTACCACCTGTTGGCTGGTTTACGGGTGTAATCCAGGCTCTTGTGCAAACGGTGAGGCCGCGTATGCTTTCGTCACCACAGATGACGGAGTCTTGAATAGTGATAGAGCCATTCTTTCCAGCTGCTATAGTACCTGCCTCAAAGGCATAAGTTCCATCACCAAGGCGCGTGTAGGGTTTATTAGCAGACTTTAGCACTACGTACTCTGGTAGTTGCAGGTACACTTTAGCATCTTTGGCTGGTGCAAAACCGGTGTTGCTGTAGGTAACGGTGGTGGTGCCAGGGAAACAGCGGCGACGGCGGTCGGAGGAGACGCTGACAGAGAGGTAGGGACTTGCTTTTAGTTCGGTACCGATATTATTACCTGAATAGGTGTTGCCATAACTACTAAATTGTATTTCTTTGGCTTCAGGTTTACAGAAGAACTTTGTTTGATTTTCTCCCTTATTTTCAACTGAAGGTATAATAGTATAGTGGCCTTTATCTACCTGAAAAGAATAATTCCCAAGCTCGTCTGTAATGGTAAAATAAGGTCCTGGCTCTGCCTTTAAAATTATATTGGCAAGCCCATCTTCAGAAGGGTCTAAAACACAGTCATTGTTTTTATCATAATAGAGTTTGCCGGTAATAATATTATATTGGAATGAATAATCAGTTTCGTAGATGCTAATCATATCCATTAAGTTGATGGAGGAGGCGATTGTTTTTCCATCGTGGCTTAAGGCTATGTTGCTAGCTTTATGAGGTAAGGAAGCCACCACTTTACCTCTTCCGTCATAAACGTTTATAGAGCCATTGTGTGCTGCTACAAGAATATGACCATAGGCATCTGAAGAAATGCTGGCATATCTCACCTGGTCGAATTCGTTTGTTCTAAATGTGCCAAATTGCTGCAGAAAAACTCCTGATGAGGAGAATTTCTGAATTCTGTTCCCATTGATATCTGCTATAAAAACATTGCCAACCGGATCTAAACATACATCAAGCGGCTTCCATAGTTGTCCTTGCTCTTTCCCGACGGAAGCAATTTTAAATAATATTTTTCCCTGTGCACTATATTTAATTAGTGTGTTGCTGTTGTAATTGGTAACATACATATTACCATCTGTGTCTACGGCCAGACCTGCTGAAATATGTCCATTAGCATTAGCGTCATAGGATCCTTCAATGCCTGAAAGTGTCCCTAGTTTATTGCCAAATTTATCAAATTTCTTTATGTTAAACTTCCTGTTTTCTACATCTAAAATATAAACGTTTCCTGCATCATCTACTGTCATAGTCTGTGGGTTAACTATGCCAGCACCTGATCCTCCCATTGCAAGTACTTCCTGTTTTGCAGGGTTGTATTTAACCACCTTGCTATTCTCCAAATTGAGTGTAAACAGGTTCTGATCTTTATCGAACATCAATCTGGTAGGACTTATCAAATCTCCCCATTGTTGGACAAACTGTCGATTGGTGTCAAACATTCTTATCATTCTTGAATAACCTAAATACATGTTGTTCTTGCTATCAAAGAAAATACTAGAGTGAGACCTAGTAAAAGGAGATTCGTTCTTAATTCTTACATTGTGCTTAGATTTCAACTGTCCAGAAGCGGTAAAGACAGAGGTCAAATCAGCTAGGCCAGTCAAATAAAGATCACCGTTATTGTCAATTCTGGAATGAGAAAAGTAGCCAAGGCTACCTTTTCTTACCTCATCCTTATCAAATTGCTGTACGATATCTCCAGTTGTGTTTAATATGGTTATTAGTTCGAACTGGGAATTACTACTATGATCTCTTTTGGTTTCTGATAAGTATATATAGTTTCTTTTATCGAAACTTAAAGTAATGTTTGAGCTAAAAGCTTGCTCGAAAGGGTCAGCAAGTGTTATTTTTCTTAGAAATTTACCCTGTTTGTTATAAACGTATAGCTGTCTGTTGTATAAGATGTTTAGGTTAAAATTGTTATCGAATAACATTAAGTGGCAGGAAGGAAAGTCATTTGATCCTGTACCGGAATTCGGTATAGCTGATAAAAATTGACCATTACGGTCATATTTATAAATCTGATTTTTAGCTCTGTTATACAGGTAGGTACGTTGGTCATCATCAACAGCAATGTAAAGGGGGCTGCCATTTGTGTCAGAATGATTGGAGTATTGTTTTCGATCAACGTAAAACTCAGATATTACTTTGCCACTCTTGATTTTTAAGACTTTTATATCATCAATTATGTAAAAATTATCATCATTATCCATGGCCATGCCTCTGTTACTAAATGATGGATTACTATCAATTGTATATTTATGCCTATACTCTAATGATTGGGCATGTGATAATGTCACTGCTAAAAGTGACAGGAGAAGTATAAATACAACTTTCATAAAGTAGCAGGTGAATTAAAGTGACGATAAATAGAATGGAGCTTAACAATATTAGATTTCTTCCTAAGTATTGTTCAACTACTATTCTATTAATATTAACAAATTACAACATGTAAATATAGGTATATTAATTTGTATTAAAATTAAGATTATAAGTGTCTTTTTTTGCTCACAGGCACTAGCTGCATTTCTTAACAAAAACAGCCTGCACCGCTTTACTAGCGATACAGGCTGCTGGAAATTTAGAAAAAGGACTTCTATTTCAACTTCAGGTCAATCTGAATTTGCTCTATCTTCTGATTCAGTTTCTGCTCCGTGGCATCAAAATCTGCAGCTGAGGCGAGAGGCTCTTTTACGCTGAAGTAGAACTTGATTTTAGGCTCGGTGCCAGACGGACGCGCAGAAATCTTGCTGCCATCTTCGGTCAGGTACTGCAGCACGTTGGAGCGCTCCATGTCTATAGTAGTTTCTTCGCCAGTTTGCAGGTTTTTCTGTATGCCGGTTTTATAGTCGGTGATGAGCACTACTGGTGAGCCTGCAATGGTTTGCGGCGGATTGCTGCGCATGTCGGCCATCATCTGCTGAATTTCCTCGGCACCGCGCATGCCTTTTTTCGTTATCGAAATCAGTTCTTCTTTGTAGAAGCCGTGTTGGGTATACACATCCAGCAACATCTCGAACAACGTCTGGCCTTTGTCTTTGGCTACGGCAGCCATTTCAGCGATCAGGGCGCATGACGAAACCGCATCTTTGTCGCGCACAAAATCGCCGGCCAGGTAACCGTAGCTTTCTTCGCCACCACCTATGTACTGCTCCTTGCCTTCGAGTTGCTTTATAAGCTCTGCAATGTACTTAAAGCCGGTCAGGGTCTCGTACATTTTCACGCCATAGCTATCGGCCAGCTCTTTAATCAGGTCGGTAGTTACGATGGTTTTTACCACGAACTCTTTGCCTGTCAGCTTACCGGCTTTTTGCCAGGCCAGCAGCAGGTAGTTGATGAGGAGGCTACCGGTTTGGTTCCCGTTCATCAGCACAAATTCGCCTTTGTGGTTTTTTACGGCTATGCCTACACGGTCAGCGTCGGGGTCGGTTGCCAGTACGATGTCGGCATCGAGTTCGGCTGCTTTCTGCATCGCCAGGTTCATGGCATCTTTTTCTTCCGGGTTCGGGTAAACTACTGTTGGGAAGTTGCCATCTGGTGTTGACTGCTCCTCTACCACGTGCACATTTGTAAACCCAAAACGCTCCAGCACGGCAGGAACCAGCGTAATACCGGTGCCATGAATCGGAGTGAAAACTATTTTGAGGTCGTGCTGGCGCTTAATAATGTCCTGCGAAATAGAAAGGCCGAGTACTGCCTGCAGATAGGCTTCGTCTACGGCTGCTCCAATCAGTTCAATGTTTTCGGGGTTAGCCTCGAACTTTACATCGTCTATGGAAGTGATTTTGTTTACTTCGGCAATAATGTTTTTATCGTGCGGGGCAGTTACCTGGCCTCCGTCGTTCCAGTAGGCTTTGTAGCCGTTGTACTCTTTCGGGTTATGGGAAGCTGTGATGACCACACCGCTCTGGCATCCCAGGTGGCGAATAGCAAACGACAACTCAGGAGTAGGACGCAGCGCCTCAAAAAGGTAAACTTTTATACCATTGGCAGAAAAAATGTCGGCTACTATGCGAGCAAAGGTGTTGGAATTGTTACGGCTATCGTGCGCAATGGCCACTTTAACCTGCTCGCCAGGAAAGTTTTGTTTCAGGTAGTTGCACAAACCTTGTGTTGCCATGCCCAGTGTGTAGCGATTCATGCGGTTGCTGCCAACGCCCATAATGCCACGCAGGCCGCCTGTTCCAAATTCCAGGTCTTTATAAAAGGCATCAGCCAGGGCTTCTTCCTGGTTGTTGTCTACCAGCGTTTGTATTTCGTTTTTAGTGGCTTCGTCGTAGTTTCCAGTAAGCCAGGCATCTACTTTCTGGCGGATTGCTGTTTCCATGTTTTATCTTAAATGTGCTTAATATGCTTTATTAAATTTTATGACCAGCAACGGGCAGGCAAAAAAAATCACCCCGGTTTTATGTGCCCACAGGAACTGATGTGAAGCAATTTGCTGCTCAAATTAAAGAAAATCCGGGTTTAATTAACAGGCCGAATACTTTAATTTTTGATTAAAGGTTGCCTCGAAGCTCCTGTTCGCGTTCAATAGCTTCAAATAATGCTTTAAAGTTGCCTTTCCCGAACGATTTGGCTCCCTTGCGCTGAATAATTTCATAAAAAACAGTTGGGCGGTCTTCTACCGGTTTGGTGAAGATCTGGAGCAGGTAGCCTTCGTCGTCACTGTCTACCAGTATGTTCTGCGCCTTCAGGGCTTGCATGTCTTCGTCTATAGTTCCTACACGATCAAAAAGGTCTTCGTAGTAAGCCTCGGGCACATACAGGAACTCGATGCCACGGCTCCGCAACTCCGATACAGTGTGCAGAATATTGTCTGTGGCAATGGCAATGTGCTGCACACCGGCACCGCGGTAAAACTCCAGGTACTCATCTATCTGCGATTTTTTTCGTCCTTGTGCCGGTTCGTTTATCGGGAATTTAATGTAGCCGTTCCCATTCGATACGACTTTTGACATCAGGGCGGTATACTCGGTGCTGATGTCGCTGTCGTCGAAGGTTACAAGCAGGTTAAAACCCATTACTTTCTCGTAGAAAGCTACCCATTCATTCATTTTGCCAAGCTCCACATTGCCCACGCAGTGGTCTACATATTTTAAACCCACTGGCTCCACCTGCAACCCCGACTGCCGTGCCACAAAACCTGGCATAAACGGGCCGCTGTAGTTGCGCCGCTCCACAAAGGTGTGGATGGTGTCGCCGTAGGTGTGGATGGAGGCCAGCTTTACCTCGCCATGTTCATCTGTTAGCGTTTGAGGATCTTGGGCCGGTCTGGCACCTCTGGCTACTGTTTCCCTGAAGGACTTTTCAGCATCATCGACCCAAAGGGCAAGCACTTTTACACCATCGCCATGCTGCTGCACGTGCCGGGCAATGTCGGAGTCGGGGAGGAGGGAGGTGGTGAGCACCAGTCGTACCTTTTCCTGGGCCAGCACATAGGAGGCCCTGTCGCGCATGCCTGTTTCGGGGCCGGCATAGGCTATCAGCTTAAATCCGAAGGCAGTCTGGTAAAAATGTGCCGCCTGTTTGGCATTACCCACATAAAATTCGATGTGGTCGGTGCCGTTTAATGGGAGGATATCTGTAGACATAGGCTTTAAAGAATTTGTGCGATGAAAGTAAATTACTAGTTTTACGCAGTATCCCGGATAGGTGTAGCAGAAATCAAATTATCAATCTGAATATTTGCAATTTCTGAGGCATGTTAACAACTTTGTAAAAAATCACGAATAACTATGAACGCAACTGCACTGAATAACTCCCTTGTAGCCATTATACAGAAGAAGGAGGAGCTGAACGCACTAGATTATAACGATGCGCGCTACGACGACATTGAGGAGGAACTGCACGACCTGGAAGATGACTTTAATGAAGAGTACGGTGATTTTCTGGAGGATGTGCTGGAAGATGTGCATGCCAAACTAAAATCAGATACTGACCTTTTGCTGCCAACAGCCTATGTGTCCAGCTCGCTGGATGTGGCTTCGGTAAACAAGGACGGAGAAAAAGAAGGTGTTTGGGTAGAGTCTGATGAGTTTCCGGGAGTAGACATGCGCCTGGTGCTTGTTGCCAACCCCGCCCGCTTTATGGTGCTGATCGGCGATCAGGCCCGTGAGCTCTGGAAGGCAGAATAACCAAAATAAGAAGCTTACTAGTGCCGCACTTTCTGTTGTCAACCCAGCAGGCAGTGCGGTTTTTTGCTTTTTCGGCATTTGCAAAAGAACGTGATCAAAAGAAGTAGTTAACACTCCTGTTAGGTAGAATTATTCAAATTAAAATGACCTTCAGAAGCTATTGGGAGCCTTTTGGGGTCAAGGGTACCTGTCACGCTGAGTGCGCGCTAATAAATGTATTTGGTACACCCTGGGCAAGATTTTGCCAAAAAACCTTCCGGAGGCTATTTTTATTCGAATAATTGCTCCTTCAGGTGGCTTAACTTAGCTTATTTCAGGTAGCCCCAAACTGATGCAGCTATTCCTGCTGGTACCCTGAGAGCCGGATAAAGCAGCTGCAGCAGGAGAACTTTTTCAGAGCTTGTAAAATAATTTTAGGAAATCCTGTTAACTTGGCTCTCCGTTTAAACATCTTCGTGTGTCCCAGTGTGTATAACGGATTATACCCTGGGCAAAAAAAAGCCGGTTTACTTTCGGAAGGGCCTTTTCATTCGAATAATTGAAAAACCGCCACCAAGTCCAGAACAAAATTTTTAGTAATTAACTATTTTCAGATTATGCTTTTTATTTCATTAAAAAACGAACGTAAGTTCATATAACCTGCTATTGAACCTAACTCCATGAGATCACCTTTATTATCAGCCTTTTTCCACTGGCTTCTGCTCTTCAGTTGTGTTGTACTATTTGGCTCCTGCGACAGCCAACGCCCCGGCTCCCCCCGCATCCTGGTTTTCAGTAAGACAAGTGGTTTTCATCATGCCTCTATTGGGGCAGGAAACAAGGCCCTGCTTCAGTTGGGGCAGCAAAACGGTTTCGAGGTAGACACCACCACCAATGCCGCTTACTTCCACGAAGATTCATTAGGAAAATACGCGGCCGTGGTTTTTCTTAGCACCACTGGCGATGTGCTGGACCAATACCAGGAAGCCGATTTTGAACGCTATATACAGGCTGGCGGTGGCTTTGTAGGCATACACGCCGCCGCTGATACCGAATATGACTGGCCCTGGTACGGTGCCATGGTGGGCGGGTACTTCGATAGCCATCCAAAGGTACAGGAGGCCTCCATCGTGGTAAAAGACAAAAGCCACCTGTCTACGAAGCACCTGCCGGACCCTTGGCAACGAGCCGATGAGTGGTACAACTACAAAAATCTGAACGAGCAGGTAAAGGTACTGCTCTCCCTGGACGAAAAATCATATGAAGGTGGCAAAAACGGCGACAACCATCCTATTGCCTGGTACCACGACTACGATGGCGGCCGCGCCTTTTATACCGGCTTAGGACATACCGACGAAAGTTACCAGGATGCCGATTTCCTGCAGCACCTGTTAGGCGGAATTCAGTACGCGATGGGAGATAACTCGAAGCTACATTATAAAAACGCCAAAACAGAACGTGTGCCTGCCGAAGAGCGCTTTGTGAAAACAGTGCTGACCCAGGGCGGTTTTACAGAACCCACCGAAATGGCCATTCTGCCTGACCTGAGTGTGCTGGTGGTGCAGCGCAGAGGCGAAGTAATGCTCTACGACCAGTCAAACCAGCAGGTAAGCCAGGTGGGCGCCTTGCAGGTATACCATAAAGCCTCGGTACCAGGCGTAAATGCCGAAGAAGGACTGATGGGCCTGGCAGCTGACCCGAACTTTGCCAAAAACAACTTCATTTACCTCTACTACAGCCCCGCTGACTCTGCCGTAAATCGCTTGTCGCGGTTTGTGTTCAGAAACAAGCAGTTGGATATGGCCTCTGAAAAGGTAGTGCTGGAGGTAAAGTCACAACGTAATATCTGCTGCCACACCGGGGGCTCTATTGCCTTTGGCCCCGATAACATGCTGTATCTCTCTACCGGAGATAACTCCACACCCTTCAATGAAAAAGGGCAGCGCTACGTAAACCACGGCTTTGCTCCCCTCGACGACCGGCCGGGCCATGAGCAATACGATGCCCGCCGCTCGGCCGGCAACACCAACGACCTTCGCGGCAAAATTCTGCGCATCAAAATAAAAGAAGACGGCACCTACTCCATTCCTGCAGGGAATCTCTTCCCCGAAAAAACCGCCAATACCCGTCCTGAAATTTACGTGATGGGCAACCGGAACCCGTACCGTATTTCGGTGGATCAGAAAAACGGATTTTTGTACTGGGGTGAGGTTGGGCCAGATGCCAATAACGATAGCCTGGAAGTGCGAGGGCCGCGTGGTTACGATGAGTTTAACCAGGCAAGGCAGGCCGGCTTTTTTGGCTGGCCTTTTTTTGTGGGCAAAAATTATTCCTATCGCCGCTACGATTATGACGCTGGCAAAACCGGCCAAACCTTTGATCCGGCCAAACCAGTAAACGAATCGAGAAACAACACGGGCTTACGAGAGCTGCCTGCTGCACAACCTGCTTTTATCTGGTACCCTTACACTGCCTCAAAAGAGTTTCCGCAACTCGGCACCGGTGGCCGTACGGCTATGGCCGGCCCGGCTTACTACCCCGATCTCTATCCGAAAGAAACAGCTTACCCAGCCTACTACAATGGCAAAGTGTTTATATATGAGTGGGTCCGGAACTGGATAAAGGTGCTGACACTGAAGGAAAACGGCGACCTGCAGAAGATGGAGACATTCATGTCTGACACACCTTTCAGTGCTATAATGGATATGGAATTGGGGCCCGATGGCAGGATTTACGTACTGGAATATGGCAAAGGATGGTTTACAGCCAACCCGGATGCTGGCCTGGCACGCCTGGATTATATTGCCGGGAACCTGCCTCCCCGCATCAGTAACTTTATAGTGAACAGAACAAGCGGCAAAACACCACTTACCATAAAGGCCTCAGTAGCAGCCTCCGATCCTGAAAAAGAACCCCTGCGCTACCTCTGGACAATAGGAGATATAACGAAGGAAACTAAAGAGCCTTTCCTGGAGCATACTATTGACAAGGCTGGCAGCCATGTGGTGCGGGTAGAAGTGCTGGACAAGCAGCAGGCATCGCGGCAAAGCGAGGAAGTAAAAGTGTATGCTGGCAATACACAACCAGAGGTCGCCATAAAATTAGCTGGTAACCAAAGCTTTTATTTTGCTGGCAAACCAGTGCAGTACGAGGTGCAGGTAAAAGACGAAGACGATCAGGTGAAAACGGAGAACCTTTTCGTTTCTCAGGACCTGATCAGGGGGAAGGACCTGGCTGGTGCAAACCTGGGGCACCAGGTACTTTCAGAAACCGTAGTTGGCCGTAACCTGATGAACGCATCTGACTGCAAAGGTTGTCACAAGCTGGATGAAAAATCCATCGGGCCATCTTTCAGAGAGATAGCTGTAAAATATCAGAAAGAGCGTGAGGCCCAGGCTTACCTGACAGATAAAATCTTAAAAGGCGGAAGTGGTGTGTGGGGCGCTAACCCCATGCCGGCTCATGCTGCCATGAACCCGGAAGAAGCCCGGCAGATAGTGCAGTGGGTACGGTCGCTGGCAAACGAAGACAGCAAGAAACCATCGTTGCCAGCAAAGGGTACTATTACGCCTCCCGCCACAACACCCCAAGGGCAGCCTTCTGTACTTAAACTGACAGCAACTTACACAGACAATGGTGCACCTGGCGCTCCACAACCACTTACCGGGGCCTACACAGTTTTTCTCCGCAACAGCAGTGTGGATGTAGGCGAGCTGAAGCAGGTAAATTCGTTTACCAGTAAAGATTCTTTGGGAAGCAAATATCTGGTTTTGCCGGCAGGAGAAGGCTGGCTGAAAACATCAGAGGTCGACCTTACGAACATCAGCAAAATAGAAGTGGCAGGTTTTGGAACTGGTGTAGCTGCGACTTATACGGTTGAGGTGCGACTAGGGCAGGTAAATGGTAAAAAGGTAGGGGAGGGAGCGTTACGTTTTGGTGCAAACAAACAGAAAACTACGGCTGCTTTATCGCTGCAAAATGCCTCTGGAAATCAGTTACAGGAAGTTTATCTTGTTTTTAAACCCACGTCAACAGCCGGAGCTGGTAAAAAACCCATGCTGAAAACGATAACTTTTGTGCCTTAGTTTACCAGTTGTACAAGTATTTAAACACAGAAGAGGCTGCCTATAAAAGACAGCCTCTTCTGTGTTTAAGGTTAGATGAACCAATTGCCGATCTAACTTATAGTCTTAAATACCAGATCCGTCAGAAACTCAACCAACTGTTCGTCTTTGCTATCGGATATGTTAGTGAGCGAGGGCAGGTGCAGCGAAAAAAACTTCTGGTAATGCGCCGTTTCAGCCACTGTAGAAACCAGCGAAGCCGGGAACTTAAAGCCCGGGTTTATCTCCAGAATTATATCAGACACGCGCTTACAGAACCGCTTGTAGCTGAAAAAGAAGCCTTCACGGTTATTGTCATCAACCTCTTTTGTCAGGTAAACTTTTGCAGACTCAGCCACCACTATTCGTTGCAGCGCCACCTCGTCTACGTGCTGAAAATCCATGTCGCGCTCTACTTTACCTGATAGAATTCCGATGGCAATTTTAAGCCTTTCGGTAGCCGATGCCATATTTTGAGTAGCAAACACAAGCCTGTATTCCAGCCAGCTCCAGTACCATGCCACCAGGTACGAGAGCAGCATGTGCTTACTCTCGAAATACCTGTAAATAGTGGCTTCGGTGGTACCCATTCGGGTAGCCAGCTTTTTAAAAGTAAAGGCCTCGAGGCCAAGCTCATCGAGTAGCAAAATGCTCTGCTCTACTATGTGCCGCCCCTTATCCGAAGATGCAGGATCTTTAAGATAAACCTTTTTGTCGACCTTTATACTAATGTTGCTTGCCAGATTCTTCATTCAGCAATTCACTTGTATGCAGTGAATCTTCGTAAAATTCAACCACGCCAGTTTCTACGTCGTACATGCCACCTGCAATGCCAACTTCTCCACTTTGGATCATTTGGTTAAGTATACTGCTCTTTCTTTGGATTTCCTTCATCATGTGGTGTACATTTCGCTCGGCCACCTGCTCTACGAATTCCGAATTGGCAGCTGTGCGGTCGCCCTGGTACTCCATTCCTTGCATAGACGATTTAATTTTGCCGATAAGGCCAGTCAGGTTACCGAGTTCTACATCATCGCAGGCTCCTTTTATGGCACCGCAATTGGAATGGCCCAGCACCACAATCAATTTTGCTCCGGCCACTTTACAGGCAAACTCCATGCTGCCTAAAATATCCTCGTTTACAATATTTCCCGCAATCCTGACACTGAAGATGTCGCCCAGGCCCTGGTCAAAAATGAGCTCTGCTGAGGTTCTGGAATCGATGCAGCTCAGGATAATGGCGAGCGGGTGCTGCCCCTGCGATGTTTCATTTACTTGCTGCAGCAGGTTCCGGTTCAGTTTGAGGTTGCTTACAAACCGCTTGTTACCTTCTATTAATAGGTCTAGCGCTGATTGTGGTGTAAGCTGGTCCTGAAGTTCTTTTGTTAGTGTTCTCATGTTTTATGTTTTACCTAGTTAATCTTTTATATACTGCTGCTTGTCCTGCTTTTGTT
Source organism: Pontibacter qinzhouensis (assembly GCF_008017455.1). Classification (GTDB taxonomy): domain Bacteria; phylum Bacteroidota; class Bacteroidia; order Cytophagales; family Hymenobacteraceae; genus Pontibacter; species Pontibacter qinzhouensis. Next base: position 52,408 of record NZ_VRTY01000016.1, read on the forward strand.
TAAGTAACCTACGAGTACAATGGCTTTTATACCCTTCAGGCTACCTGATCGCCTTGTAATTATTTAAATGAAAATGCCCTTCCAAAGCTATTTTGGTAGTTTTGCTATCAAGGGTACTGTTACTTCAGATTATAAAAGCGCTTTCTCATCTGTAGGTGCAGTGGTCCGGTCTATCTCCTTTATAGTCAGGTTTATATTTTTAGTGACGGCCGTTTCTTTAAAATCCTCAATAAGTTCTCTTACATCAGGGTCTATGTAAGCCGATTTAGATAAGTCGATTTCGAGGTCTACATTTTCAGGTACTTTCCGTAGCGTTTGCAGAATATTGCCCTTGTTCAGGAAAGAAATCTGTTCGGCCAGCAGCATGCGGTATTTGTCGCGGGTAATGCTTTTCTCGTCTTTGTACAGGTAGTGCGACACTTTGTAATTGTTCCGGAGAATGTTTACAATAGCTACTGCCATACCGATGCCTATACCGGTTAAAAGATCGGTTAAAACGATGGCGATTACCGTTACCACAAATGGCAGAAACTGGTTCCAGCCGCTGCGGTACATGCCTAAAAACAGTGCCGGTTTAGCCAACTTGTACCCCACAACAATCAGAATTGCGGCCAGGCTCGAGAGCGGGATCATGTTCAGGACCTGGGGCACGAGCAAAACGCAGCACAAGATCAGCAGCCCGTGTATGAGGGCAGAGAGCTTGGTTCGGCCACCTGACTGTATATTGGCCGAGCTCCTGACGATAACCTGTGTAAGCGGCAAACCACCGATCATGCCCGAAACCATGTTCCCGACTCCCTGCGCCACCAGCTCTTTGTTGGCAGGGCTTATTCTTTTGTAAGGATCGAGCTTATCGGTTGCTTCGAGGCAGAGCAGCGTTTCGAGGCTGGCTACAATGGCAATGGTGCCGGCCAGAAAAAGCACATCGTAGGTGAACACGCGGCTAAAATCGGGTAAGGTAAATTGCTGCACAAACCCGTTTAGGCTACTGGCAACCGGCAACTCTACTAACTGGCTGGCAGCAAGCGCAAACTGCGGAAAACCATTGGCAAACACCACGTTCAACACAATGCCAAGCACCACCACTACCAGCGGGCCCTGTATAACCTGAAAAACCTTATGCTTTTTCGTCAGTACCTGATCCCAGAAAATCAGGATTGCCAGCGAGAGGCCACTGATCAGGATAGCCCCCGGCGTAATATAGTTAAATGCATTAAAAAGCTCAGAGAAGGTGGTGCCGCCACTTGGCTGCACAAAATGAACATCGCCTTCGTAGTTGCTGTCGTAGCCAAAGGCATGCGGAATCTGTTTCAGAATGATAATGACACCAATACCCGAGAGCATTCCTTTTATAACAGAGGTAGGGAAATAATAGCCGATGCTCCCCGCTTTCAGAAACCCGAGCGCCAGTTGTATGGCACCCGCCAACACTACCGCCGACAAAAAGACCTCATAACTCCCGAGCCCTTGTATAGCCTGCAACACAATAACAGCCAAACCTGCAGCAGGTCCGCTTACACCCAACTGCGACCCACTAATAAGTGTAACCACAATGCCACCAACTATTCCGGCAATTATACCAGAGAAAAGAGGGGCACCCGAGGCCATGGCAATGCCCAGGCAGAGTGGTACCGCCACCAGAAACACCACAATTCCTGCCGGCAAGTCGTTTTTTATTTCTTTCAGGTTTATCATGATGGGGATGGGTAAGTTAACCTTAAAAGACGATAGCTTTACTATAGGTATACAATGTAAAACTTTTTTATAGAATGTTTTACTTTTAGCACAAATTATTTTTACCTCTGGAAGCGTGTTTAAGTTGCACCATTTCAGCAGTATCAGCTATGGCCTTTAGAGGAGTGGCCCAAGTCAGGGTTTTCCGTTTCGCCCATGCCAAACGTTTAGTAAAGCAAAAAAGGCCGGAGCAGCTCGTTAACAGCTACTCCGGCCTTTTTAATTGCTCTACAAGGCCTACTTAGGATTTGTATGGGTTTACCAGTACTTAAAAGCCTATTTTTTTCCGCACACGTTGCAGCACAGGGCCGGCAATTGCTTTTGCTTTTTCAGCGCCTTCGTTCAATTTTTTATCGATTTCGGGCAGGTTGTTCATGTAATAGTTGAACAGCTCGCGCTCTTTGGCATATTTGTTTACTATTTGCTCATACAAGGCTTGTTTGGCATGCCCGTAGCCGTAGCCTCCGTTCAGGTAGTTCTGGCGCATGGTTTCTGTTTCAGCAGGTGTTGCCAGCAGTTTGTATAGCTTAAATACGGTATCAGTGTCAGGGTCTTTGGGCTCTTCAAGTGGTGTGCTGTCGGTAATAATGCTCATCACGGTTTTCCGGAGAGGCTTGTCGGCTTCAAAAATATCGATAATGTTGCCGTACGACTTGCTCATTTTCTCTCCGTTCAGGCCAGGTACTGTTTTCACTGCTTCGTCTACCTTGGCTTCGGGCAATACAAACGTTTCGCCATAGGTGTGGTTAAAGGAGCTGGCAATGTCGCGGGTAATTTCGAGGTGCTGAATCTGATCTTTCCCTACGGGCACAATATTGGCATCGTAGAGCAGAATGTCGGCAGCCATGAGCACAGGGTATGTAAAAAGTCCGGCATTCACGTCTGCCAGGCCCCGGCGATTCGATTTGTCTTTAAACGAGTGCGCATTGGCCAGCATCGGGAAAGGTGCAAAGCAGTTCAGGTACCAGGCCAGCTCTGTCACCATCGGTACATCAGACTGTCGGTAAAAAATATGCCGGTCGGTATCGAACCCGAAGGCAAGCCAGGAGGCTGCCACTGAGTACGTGTTGTGGCGCAAAACGTCCGCATCGCGGATGGCGGTAAGGGTGTGCAGGTCGGCTATAAAAAAAAGCGATTCTTCCTGCGAGGTGCTGGAAAGCTCGATGGCGGGAATGATAGCGCCCAGCAAGTTGCCCAAATGTGGTCTGCCTGTGCTCTGGATGCCTGTAAGGAAACGTGCCATAAGGTAAGGTTCAGTTGTTTAAGCTGCAAAATAAGCTAAAATTCGGATATTAATCTGCTCTTAAGGCCTAAGTTCCCAACTGCTTTTGGCTAAAGAAGCTAAAGAACAGCAGGTTAAATACATGCTGTGGCAGCAAATTTAAAAGCTGCCGCTGCTTGTCTCTTTTTATTAATGCACCGCCTCTTTTGCCAGATCTTTCGCGGCCCGGTGGCCCAGGTAGCCATCTATAATATAATGTGCCACATACAGCAGTGGTGTTAGTGCAATGGCTACAAAAAATTTGTAAATGTAGTTGAGCCCTGCCACCGACAGCACCTGTGTAAGCGACCAGTTCCCGAAAAAGTAAAACGCAATAAAAAGCACCACCAAACTATCTATTAACTGCGACACTAACGTAGAGCCTGTTGCCCGTAGCCATATTTTTTTGCTGCCTGTGTAGCGGCGCAGCCAGTGAAACACGGTGGCATCAAGAAACTGCGAAATAATAAATGCAACGACCGATCCTATAATAATGCCCAGCCCCTGGCGGTAAATACTGTTAAAGGCAAAATCGATGTTGAAAGGGTTTCCATCTGCATCTGTGTTGTTCACCTCCAGCCAGAACTGAGCCGGCGGCAGCCCCGTTACCACAGTAATAACCAGAAATGCATACAGAATCAGAAGTACGGTTAGTATACTGACCTTCTTAACGCCTTCTTTCCCAAAATATTCATTTATGATATCGGTGGTAATAAAGACAACCGGCCAGATGATAACGCCTGCCGTCAGGTTAAAATCCAGCTTGGAGCCCAGAATAGAAAGCTGCGCCCCCGGCAATCCGAAGAGCGCTTCACCTGAAAATATTTTTACGCCAATAAGTTCTGCCAGCAAGGCATTGGCTATAAAAATGCCACTCAGCACCAGGAAGAGTTGTGTGCGCTTTTTTTCAGAAGTAGAAACTACGCTCATCGAATTAAAAACTTATGCATGAACAAAAACAGGAGTAGGTTATAAAAGTCGTGGTTTTAGCAACCAAAGGTAAAAAGATATTAACAAAAACACATGTAGCCCGAAGCACCCGATCAGGAATGGCTAAGATGATGGGAGAAGCAACAATTGAATAAAGGCAGAAGCTATGGCTGAGGGAGCGTATGCAAGGCGTTACACCGTGAGCAGCACCTGCATACCCTTGGCTGTTCTTTGTTCAAAATCCTTCGGAAGGCCAATTTCATTCGAATAATTAGAGTGCAAGTAGGCATAACTTCCATGCTGGTCAAACACAACCGACACATCACACTCAAAAGATAAGAAAATTTAACAGTCATGCAACCAATCAGGAATAAATAGGCTCCATCTAATACTGTGCTATGGGTTCTGTAGTTAATCGTGTTTTAAAATGCTGTTTAATAAGCAACTATGGGTTTTAACAGGGCAAAATGAGATGGTGATGAATAATTACCATGCTATAACCTAAAAACCACATAATTGTTTGTAATTTTGTTTAAAATATTTTAAATTGAATTATACGAATAAAAACTAACTATGAAAATGCGTAAAATTTTAATGGTAGCGCTGGGGCTTTGCCTGGGGCATCAGGGAGTAATGGCTCAGGCCGGACTGCTAAACAAAGTAAAACAAAAAACAACCAACAAGGCAGACGCTAAAGTAGACGAAGCTCTGGACAACTTGTTTGGAGGCAAGAAAAAAGCCAACGACGGAACCACTGCCGGCAACAATACTAGCGGTAACAGCAATTCATCATCTGCAGGAAACAGTGGCGGTGTAGTATATGGCAGCAAAGGCGGCAGTAAAGCCACGAATAAAGGAGGAGCAGGCCTGGCTGCAACCACCCCAGATGTAAACCTAAACCTCTCTGAAGCCGAGACATCCTTTAAAGCCGGTAGTTATGGCGAGGCACGGTATGCTGTGCAGCAAGCCATGCTGGGCGTTGAACTGGAGATCGGGCAGAAGATACTAGCCTCCCTGCCTGAAGCCATTTCGGGGCTGAAAAAAGATGAGGAGGTAGAGCAGGTAACCAGCATGGGCTGGGGCTGGGCCGGACTAACCATTCTGCGCCAATACACCGATAGCCAGGAGAAAGAATTGCGGGTAACTGTTGCCAACAATGCAGCCTATGTAAACATGGTAAATCAGTACATGACCACAGGCGGCTACGCACAAACCACAGGAGGCCAGCAAGACTGGAAACAGACAAAAGTAAAAGGGCACCGGGCGGTAATAGAATACAGCGATGGCGAAGGCTACAAACTGACTGTTCCGCTAGGCCAGTCGTCTATGTTGCTCTACGAAGGCGTAAACTTTAAAAACGAGCAGGAGGTTATGGCAGCTGCCAATGCAGTAGACATAGATGGCATCAAGAAAATGTTAGGCGAAAAATAACACCGGCACCTACACAGCATCAACACAAAAGACATTTAAATTATGAAAAAGATACTTACTGGCACTTTTGTTTTCTGTCTGCTTACACTAACCTCGTTTGCGCAGCAGTTTAACAGCAACCTCACCGATGCCCGAAAAAATTACTCCTCTGGCAACCTCGTAGACTCCCGCGCGGCTATGGAGCAAATGCTACGCGACCTGGATGTGGAAATCGGCAAAGAGATACTTAAAATGCTGCCTGCCAAAATGGAAGCCCTGGACGCCAATACAAAAAATGACCAGGTAACCAGTGCCGGCGGAGGCCTGATCGGGGGCCTTTATATACAGCGCACCTACGGCTCCGACACCAAAGGCGCTAACCTCGACATCATTAATAATTCGCCACTCATAAACTCTTTGCAGGCGCTGCTATCGGTGCCGTTTATTGCCGGAGCAGGTAACCCAGACCAAAAGGTAGTACGGGTAAGCGGCTACAAAGCCTTGCTCCATAAAGTAGACGACACAGAAGCTGGCAAAGTAAGTTACGAGCTGCAGATTCCGCTGCAGAACACGCTTGTTACCTTCAAAGTGAGCGATACAAAAGAAGACAATATCCTGAAACTGGCCAGCACCATTCCGTTAGAGAAGATTTCGCAAATGGCAAAGTAAGTTTTAGACGTGATAATATAAAAAAGGAGAGGTGTTAGCGCCTCTCCTTTTTTGTTACTCATTTTACACGAAAACTTACCCTTGACCTGAAAATAGCTGTTTTACTGTTGGAAGGGTATTTTCATTAGAATAATTGCCGTTCGTGTGCCAGATAGGAACTTCGACTTAATTTATCAGCACCTTAAACAGCGCTACTGTTTTTTTAAAGGAAACAAGCCACCTGATTTCTGACCTTATTGTGAGAAATGCGGGTAAATAAAACGTCAGATTCCTGTTAATTTTAATGCTGCCAGTAGTAGCTGAAGATTTGAAGCTGTGTGGTTAACCCTTGGCCGTTTTCTAATGAAAAACCTTCTGGAGGCCATTTTCATTGGCATAATTTAAGTTCCTCTTACAACACTAACCTTTACAACAAAATTTAATATTGATCTCTAATTTTGTAATACGACTGGCTACTGTTCTTCAGCTGGTGCGTCTTCTTCGCGCACACAAAAAATACTACCCTCAATGGCTAAATCCGTTTTAGGGAAAGTCTCCTGCGCTTCCTGCAGCAGCGGGCTAAGATCTTTGTAGCGAACCGAAAAGTGCCCGATAAGCAGGTGCCGCACTTGTGCCTGCAAAGCAAGCTCAGCTGCTTGTCTGGCAGTGCTATGGAAGGTGTAATGCGCACGTTCGCGAAGATCGTCGGTAAAGGTGGCTTCGTGGTAGAGCAGGTCTACGTGTTGCAGCCAGGGCACAATGGCAGTGTTTAAGCGAGTATCGGAGCAATAGGCGTAACTCCGTTGTGGTTTTGGCTCCAGGGTTACCTCCTTGTTAGCTACCAGCAGGTTACCGTGCATATCAAAAATGTCTTTACCGGCTTTAAGGCCGACCAGTTGCTGAGGCGTTAAAAAGTCCGGTAGCTTCTCCTTTACCAGTGGTCTTGGCTTTGGCTTTTCGCGAAACAGGAACCCACAGCAGGGTACACGGTGCAGCATCGGGAGTGTGTGCACGGTTATGTCCTTATCTTCAAAAATAAGAGTATGGGCAGTAGTATCTAACTCCGTAAAAATAAGGTCGAAACAAAGGTTGGTGCCGGAGTAGCGAAACTGTAAGCTAAGAATTTCGGAGAGGCCGGCAGGGCCGAAAAGGTGGAGAGGTGTTTGCCGGCCGTGCAGGTGCATAGTCGATAGTAAGCTGGCAAGGCCGAAGTAGTGGTCGCCGTGGAGGTGGCTGATGTAGATATTACAAATGCGCTGATGCTTTATTTTGTAAAGCATCAGCTGCATTTGTGTGCCTTCGCCGCAATCTATGAGGTGGTATTGGTTACCAATGGTTAATAACTGGGCGGTATGATGTCTGTTTGCCGATGGAGTAGCCGAGGAACTACCTAAAATTCTGAGCTCAAAATCCACGCAGGCCTTACAGCTTAGTCTTCTTTTTTAGTCAGGTCCTGCTCAATTTCGTGTAGGAAAACACGGTCTATGGCTTCTTCTACAGTTGGCAGAATGTTCAGTACCGACTCCAGCTTAGAAATAGTGATCAGTTTCATCACATGGTCTTGCAGGCCAGTTAAAATCAGCAGTCCGTTAGTGGAGTTGCATAACCTGTTTGCGATCAGGATAGAGCTAAGGCCGGAGGAATCTGTGTACTTTACATTAGACATATCCAGAATCAGGTTCGTGATCCCCTCTGCGTTCAACTTCACAAACTCAGACTTCAGGTCTGGTGCTATAGAAGTATCAAGCTTCTTCTCATCTATTGTAATGGTAGTGTAGTTTTCTTTTTTATCAATCGTGTACTTCATGTGTCTAGCAGTAAAGATTTAAATGCGAATGTACCAAAATCTACTCTAAAAATTTAGTAAGTTAGGGTAAAATGTTTTCTTTTACACTATTTTCGATGCAATTTAAGGCATTTTGCTGGGTTCTTTTTTCGAACTCGTAGCCTGTTACAACCTCAAACAGCTCTATATAGCGCTCTGTAATATTGTTTACTACCTCATCGGTCATTTCCGGCACCGTTTGTCCGTCTTTGCCCTGAAATCCGTTCTCTATAAGCCACTGGCGCACAAACTCCTTCGAGAGTTGCTTCTGCGGTTCGCCTTTTTCCTGGCGTTCTGCATAGCCATCGCTGTAAAAGTAACGCGAGGAGTCGGGGGTATGAATTTCGTCGATCAGGTAAATCTGTCCGTTGCTTTTGCCAAACTCATATTTGGTATCTACCAGAATAAGCCCCTGCTTAGCAGCCATTTCGGTGCCACGCGCAAATAAATTACGCGTATAAAGTTCTAAATTAAGATAATCTTCTTCAGATACAAGCCCCGACTTCAAAATATCTTCACGGGATATGTCTTCGTCGTGACCCTGGTCGGCTTTGGTAGTGGGCGTTATAATTGGTTCCGGCAGCTTGTCGTTCTCACGCAGGCCTTCCGGCAATGTCACCCCACACACCTGTCTTTTCCCGGACCTGTACTCACGCCAGGCATGGCCCGCCAGGTATCCTCGTATAACCATCTCGACCTTAAAAGGTTCGCAGTGGTGCCCAATAGTTACGTTTGGGTCTGGTGTAGAAATTACCCAGTTAGGTACAATATCGGCGGTTGCCTTTAAAAAGTGGCTGGCAATCTGGTTAAGTACCTGGCCCTTGTATGGGATTGCGCGTGGCAGCACCACATCAAAAGCAGAAATCCGGTCGGTGGCTATAATAGCCAGCTTGTCGTTAAAATAGTAAACATCGCGGACTTTGCCTCTATAAAACCCAGTTTGTCCTGAAAAGGAGAAGTTAGTTTCTTTTATAGCCTCCATTAATTTTTCGGAATTGTAGAAAGGCAAAGTTATGTATATTTTAAAGGTCTGAAAATTATTGTGAATAATATATAAACCGATACTGAGGTATGTTTCGTATGTTGCAACACGATTTATATGGTTCATTATACTGGTAGGTGCCTAATTAGTTTTATATTTTTATATATATAAGTTGCACTAAACTACCAATCTGCAACCTTTGCCCGGTAATGAATTGTGCTGAAGTAGTTACTACCACATGTTAGTTAATAATTGCCTCTCCGCGTTTTAGATTTGAAGTTTTTTCTTTTAATTTTAACAGAATAGGTTTTCTCGTGTTATGTATTTTGAGGCAGCAGTTCTTTCTTGCCTTTCTTGTACAGGAATGGCAGGCGGAGGTTCTTTCCATAACAGAAGGTTTTGCTGCTGCGGATTTTTGTCTGCCGCGACGCCTTAAAGAGCAGCAGGTGAACCAGAACTGAAAAGCGGATTTTGAAAAAGGAACTATTTTTTTTGGATTTACGGGCAGCAGGTCTTATTATTGCAACATCAAGTCAATTATCCCTAAAGGATTTTGATTTATAAAGAAGAGTGGAGAGACAGGCTCAGTGAAACTCTAGCAACCTAACTGCCAAGGTAAAGGTGCTAATTCCTGATTCCGAAAAGTTCGGAAGAATATAAATTGATAACGCAATGAAAAAGGGAATCAAGAGAACATCGTATTGTACTGTATATGTGCCTTCAGAAAATCTGAGTAGGCATCGTCATTTCTTATCTCAAAGGCCAATGCCTGTGCGAATAGGATCCTGTTGCTGTTGTTAACACCGACGCTGCATTCGTGTTAATCCCAGGAGTAGCTGCTGCAGACACTCCTGCTGCCTCATAAATATACTTACACATTCCTCCTGAAAAACTTTTACATTCATTTAAATCCTTCTATATAATCAAAGATATGGCTGATACCTTACATTTCGAAACTCTGCAACTGCATGCTGGCCAGGAAATAGACCCTACCACACTCTCCAGAGCAGTGCCCATTTACCAGACCACTTCCTATGTTTTTAAAAATGCCGAGCACGGAGCCAACCTGTTTGCCCTGAAAGAGTTCGGTAATATTTATACCCGCATCATGAATCCTACCACCGATGTGTTCGAAAAACGCATCGCGGCCCTGGAAGGGGGCGTGGCGGCCGTGGCCGTGGCTTCCGGGCAGGCAGCGCAGTTTCTGGCGCTGAATAACATCCTGGAGGCTGGCGATAATTTTATTACGACTAAGTTCCTGTATGGTGGTACTTACAACCAGTTTAAAGTTTCGTTTAAGCGCCTGGGCATACAGGCCCGTTTTGCTGAAAACGACGAGGTAGAAAGCTACGAAAAACACATCGACGAAAAAACCAAGGCCATTTACCTCGAAACTATAGGCAACCCACGTTTCAACATTCCGGATTTTGAAGCCATTGCCGCGCTTGCCCGCAAACACGACCTGCCACTTATTGTAGACAATACCTTTGGAGCCGGTGGTTACCTGTTCCGGCCGCTGGAGCATGGCGCCAACGTGGTGGTAGAGTCTGCTACCAAATGGATCGGCGGACACGGCACCAGCATTGGAGGCATTATTGTTGATGGCGGAAACTATAACTGGGGCAACGGCAAATTCAGGGCTTTCTCTGAACCTGCTGAAGGCTACCATGGCCTGAACTTTTGGGAAGTGTTCGGTTCTGACGGGCCTTTCGGGAACATTGCCTTTGCCATTCGCGCCCGTGTGGAAGGCCTACGCGATTTCGGTCCGGCCTTGAGCCCGTTCAATTCTTTCCTGCTCCTCCAGGGGCTCGAAACCCTCTCGCTGCGTGTTGATAGAACAGTGCAGAACGCGCTGGAACTGGCACAGTGGCTGGAGCAGCATGAGCAGGTGGAGAGCGTAAATTACCCTGGCCTCGAAAGCAGTCCATATCATAACCTGGCTAAAAAATACCTGAAAAGAGGTTTCGGCGGTGTGTTCTCCTTCCGCTTAAAAGGTTCTAAAGAGCAGGCTACCACGTTTGCAGATAGCCTGCAACTTGTAAGTAACCTGGCAAACGTAGGCGATGCCAAAACATTAATTATACATCCGGCCTCTACCACACACCAACAATTATCTGATGAAGACCAGTTGGGTGCAGGTGTAGAGCCAACTATGCTGCGTGTGTCGGCCGGTATCGAGCACATTCAGGATATTAAAGCAGATTTTGAGCAGGCCTTCGCCAAAGTGCTGGCAACAGCAGGTGAGCCTGTAACTAACTAGACAACTAAGAATGCCACAGCATCATCTATACCAATACCAACAAGATTTCAGGCTGGAGTCGGGCGCAATTTTGCCCGGCTTCCAGCTTACTTATACCACTTTTGGGCAGCTGAACCCGCAACACGACAATGTGGTGTGGGTATGCCACGCGCTTACCGGCAATTCTGATTTTACCGACTGGTGGTGCGGGCTTATTGGCGAAGGTAAATTATATGATCCTGCTGACTGGTTTATTATTTGTGCCAACACACTTGGTGGTTGCTATGGCTCCACTGGGCCGCTTTCTGTTAACCCGGCCACCGGAAAACCTTTTTACCATGATTTCCCGGAAGTAACAAACCGCGACATTGTAGCTGCCTTCGATCTGCTGCGGCAGGAGCTGGGTTTAGAAGAGATTCATACTGTTTTAGGTGGCTCGTTGGGTGGGCAGCATGCACTGGAGTGGTGTATACAGCGGCCAACAGTCTTTAAGCGCCTTATTCATGTGGCATCCAATGCGCGCCATTCGCCCTGGGGAATCGCTTTTAACGAAAGCCAGCGTATGGCCATTCGCCTGGACCCGAGCTGGGCCACAGATACCGAAACAGCAGGGCTCGAAGGCATGAAAACTGCACGTGCCATTGCTATGCTTTCTTATAGGCATTATGCCTCCTACGACAGAACGCAACAGGAACCAGGCAACAGTATTACCGATAATTTCAGGGCATCTTCTTACCAGGTGTACCAGGGCGAAAAGCTGGCTAAACGTTTTAATGCTTATACCTACTGGATACTTTCCAAAGCCATGGATTCGCATAACGTGGCCCGCGACAGAGGCAGCATCGAAAAAGCTTTAAGCCAGATAAAAGCGAAGGCGCTTTTTATTGGAGTAGATACCGATGTGCTGTTCCCGGTTGCCGAGCAGCAGTTTTTGCACGAGCATGTGCCCGGTTCTTCTTTTGGGCTCATCCATTCCGATTTTGGGCACGATGGTTTTTTAGTTGAAACCGACCAGATTACTAATACGATCAGAAATTTCTATGAAGCCGAGCCAGTAGTAGCCTTACTCTGCGACGATAAAGAACGATAAGGTATAAGAGGAATCTATAAAGGTAAAAAGGAAGGCCAGAGGTGGCAGTAGACAATATTCCAGCCCATGGCGCCTCAGCTGTATGCTGCTGAAGGAGCTGCCAGCGATGTACCTGGTAGCAGCAGGAAAGACAGGGTTCAACTAACTCTATCTGCAGTATGCCTGATTTAGGCCTGCTGCTTTAACCGTAAATTCTAAAATCAGCCATAGTTTCTGTAGCTGTTTCGTTACCTGGTAAGAGCTGCAGAAAATTAACGTAAATGCTGTATTTATTCTATTTAATTATATAGGGAATCTCTATATAGTAATGTTTTTTGAGTGCAATTGGTTATTTTTCATAGTTAAGTACAATAATCTAACTGTGAAGCAATTATGTAAAGTCCTAGCTTTTAGTGCGATAATAAAAAAAGTACGATTATCCAAAATATTCCTATTGTTTTACATAATATTTCATAGCTGTTTCTTTAACGACACCGTACAAGTAAGTATCTGAACACGATTAACTTGTACGCTCATGAGAATACTCTTATCACTTATAGCTTTTGTAGCAATCATTTTAGTTTTTCCGGCTTGTAAAGACACAACCGTTTCACCCCTGAAACATGTTCGCTTCGACCCTGAACTTTTAAACCGTTTAAAGATTGCAGACTCTTCGGCACTGGCTATAGCAAACCCCACTGGCATGGTGTTAAATACAAAGCAGGTACAGGTTGTTTTCCGCGATAATCTATCGCTCGATAAGCAGCAGCAGTTCCTGAGCACCTATGGTTTTGTGCAGCAAATCGGGCAGGCAACGCCAGCTGATGCCGCTATTGCCTATAACGTAGAACTGGTTGATGGTCTAAACCAGGATCAGTTGCGTAAGGCCATTTACCTATTGTCACAAGACGCTGCTATTGCGAAAGCTGAACCTACATTTTTGGCTGTAAGAGCAACGTTCTAACTAACAGCTTTGCTTCTGATAAAACCTCTACTATAATTATTCTAATGAAATAGCCCTCCGGAGAGAATTTGGCTCCAAAAAGGTCAAGGGTTGATTAGAGAAGTAACAAAAAATAAAAAGCCCTGGCTCTTTTACGGAGTCAGGGCTTTTCTTGCTGGTTAAGGTGTGCTTACTTAGTTATTGGTGAAGATAGATTGCCTTGGCTCTGTCGCGCAGGTTATACTCGGAGGTCATTACCTGGCCATAAGCACCTGCGGTTCTGATGGCAATTAAGTCGCCACGGTTTGTTTCAGGTAGCACCACTGCTTTTCCAAAGCAATCAGAAGACTCGCAGATCGGGCCTACCACATCGTACTTATCTTCTGCCAACTGGCTACTCAGGTTCTCTATTTTATGGTACGACTGGTAGAGGGCAGGGCGGATGAGCTCCGTCATGCCGGCATCCAGAATAGCGAAGTTCGTAGTTTTGCCGTGCTTAATATATAGCACCCGCGAGAGCAAGGTGCCGCACTGCGCCACGAGCGACCTGCCCAGTTCAAAGTGCACCTGCTGCCCTGGCCGCACCTGCAGAAATTGGTGGAACAAAGCAAAATAAGCCTCGAAATCCGGAATTGGCTGCCCATCGGGGTGGTAGTAGTCTACGCCTAACCCACCGCCAACATTTACATGCTCCAGCTCCAGGTTATGCTGCTGAAACCACTCCTGAAACTCATTTACCCGCGTGCACAGGTTCTTAAACGACGAAAGATCTGTGATCTGGGAGCCGATATGAAAGTGCAGGCCGGTTAGCTTCAGGTTGCTGAGTTCCTGCAGTTGGCTTAGCACATCGGGTAGTTCCCAGGCGTTAATGCCGAACTTGTTCTCTTCTAGCCCGGTAGTTATATACTTGTGTGTGTTGGCGTTTACGTTCGGGTTAATACGAAGCGCAATACGGGCTGTTTTTCCTTTAGCAGCTGCCAGCTCGTTCAGAATAGCCAACTCATGCGACGACTCGCAGTTGAAGCAGAAAATGTCGTTATCAAGGGCAAAGTTAATTTCAGCATCAGACTTGCCAACGCCTGCAAACACTACATGTTCGGGGCTGAAACCGTTTTCGATAGCACATTTCACTTCGTTACCACTCACACAGTCGGCACCAAAACTATGGGCTTTTACCTCGGCCAGAATGGGGGCATTGGCATTGGCTTTAAGCGCGTAATGCACCTGGTACCCATACCTCGCTGCTTCATCCTGCGCTTTGCGGAGCGTCTGGCGTAGCAGGTCAAGGTCGTACACATACAGAGGGGTATCATGCTGCTGCAATTCCTGCAGATGATCTTTAAGCATTTGCGGTACTCCTTTCAAAAATATTTTCGTTGAGCAGTGTCAGCGCCTGCACTTTATCGGTGGTGTTAATTAACAGGCTGATGTTGTTACGGCTTCCGCCATACGAGATCATGCGCAACGGTATGTCCTGCAGCGCCTGGAATATTTTCAGGCTGGTGCCACTACGTTGCGAAATAAAGTCACCTACCACACACACAATGGTTTGCTGCTGGTCTACGTCTACCTGGCCAAACTCCATGAGCTCAGCCACAATTTCGTTCAGGTACTTCGGGTTGTCAATGGTAAGCGACACAGCTACCTCCGAGGTTGTAATCATGTCGATGGGCGTTTTATAGCGCTCGAACACTTCAAACACACTACGCAGGAAGCCGTAAGCCAGCAGCATACGGCCAGACTTAATCTTGATGGCAATAATATCGTCTTTTGCTGCTACGGCCTTAATGCTGCCACCCTCTGTTCTGGCAGATATAGTAGTGCCTTTGGCTTCGGGTTGCATGGTGTTGAGCAGTTTTACCGGAATGTTTTTCTGCTTGGCCGGCAACACGCTGGACGGGTGAAGGATTTTAGCACCAAAGTAAGCCAGTTCAGCAGCTTCATCAAACGACAGTTCTGCAATAGGGTAGGTGTTCTTTACTACACGCGGGTCGTTGTTGTGCATACCGTCAATATCGGTCCAGATCTGTATTTCTGAGGCCTCTATGGCAGCGCCAATCAGGGAGGCGGAATAGTCGGAGCCACCACGTTTCAGGTTATCAATTTCGCCGAAAGCATTGCGGCAGATGTAGCCTTGCGTAATAAACAGCTGGATGCCCGGAAACTTCTCGAGTTCGGTTTTAATGTTTTTGGCAATGTAGTCGGCGTCCGGCTCCTCGTTTTCGTCGATCTTCATGAAGTTGAGGGCAGAGAGCAGTACCGATTCCACCCCTTGCTCTTCCAGGAAAAACTGGAACAAGGCAGTAGAAAGCAGTTCACCCTGGGCCAGAATAGCGCGCTCTTCGTGCACAGTAAAAAGATCCTGGGTAAAGGCTTTAATGTATTCGAAATGTGTGGCAATCAGTTCCAGCGCCTGTTTCTTCTTGCTGTCGGTGGCGTAGAGCGAGTCTACCACCTGTTTATATTTTTCGTAAAGCGCCTCAATCAGCGCAATCGCGTCTTCGTTGTTGTTCTGGTGCAGCTGTTCAGCTATTTGCACCAGGTTGTTTGTAGTGCCCGACATAGCCGACAGTACTACAATTTTAGGCTCACCATCGTTTATCAGGCCCATTACAGCCTTCATTCTTTCGGCAGAGCCAACGGAGGTGCCTCCAAATTTTAAAATTTTCATGTTACAGGTATGAAAATGAGTTTGTTAAAAATAGTCTGCAAAAGTAGAAAATTCTAAACATTTAGCGTAAGAAATAAGCATTTTAACAATCATAATTCAAAAAAAATAGTCAGCTGCACAGCTGACCATTTTTAAAGCTAATAAACCAGCCTTACGATCTTTGAAGTGGCCACGCCTGCCTTCCGGCGCTGCCCAGCTTAGGCAATAACAGAAAACATCTCCGCTCGCTAATTATTCTAATGAAAATGCCCTTCAGAAGGTTTTTGGTTTAAAACCACTTTGGGTTTAGGCTTTGCTTACGGATAGGTGCAGCAGGTACCCTAGCCTTGCCTGGCCTTAATTTGCTTCCGGAGGGCGTTTTGATTTAAATAATTTGTTTGAAAATGGGGCTTCCGGTATTCCGGTTACTTAGTTTTTCGATAGCCCTGCATTTTGTTTCAAAACAATCTGGTTATTTCCAGTCTAATATAATAAGTAGTTGTATTAGTCAGGCTGGTGCCTGAGCTTTGAGAGTAAACAGCTGTCGGCAATTTCCAGGTATCAGGACTTAATAACTCTGGCTTTGCTATCGATGCCATTGCCTTTCACTATCAGGATATAGGCGCCTGCAGGTAAGGCCTCGGTAGTAACCTGAATAGTGTTCTGCCCAGACTCCAACAGCAGTACCTGAGTTTGCATAACACGACCTTGCAGGTCGAGCAGCTGCAGGTGGGCTTGTCCGGTTGAAGCTGCCGGCAGCGTCAGGTTTAGGTTTTGGGTAAACGGGTTAGGGTATGCTTGCACTTGTGCACTTGCCAAAGAAGTTGCTGCAGTTACTGTTACTACTTTGCTGAAGTCGTGGGTGCCATCCGTGTCTACTTGCTTCAGGCGGTAGTAAAGCACACCAGCAGGGGCTTGCGTGTCGAGGTAAGCGTAGTCTATTTTGCGGCTGCTGTTACCGGCACCTTTTACTTTGCCAATGGCCTTAAAAGTCAGGCCATCCTGGCTTCTTTCTACCGAAAAGTACGCATTGTCTTTTTCAGAGGCTGTTGCCCAGGCTAGAGCTACGCCTTTCGTCTGCGCCTGCGCCTTAAAATCAATCAAGGACACGGGCAACGTCATGCTCATAATGGTGATGTTGTAAATGGCGGGCTCTATGCTGGTTGCGCCCAGGTTGTCGGTAGCAGTGTATCTGAAAACCGCTTCGCCTTCGTAAGCAGGAGAGGGCTCAAAGCTGAGTGCTGTCGCCTCCGCTTCTGAAATTTGCTGACCTTGCCTGGCCATCCTATCGTTTACGTACAGTTTGCCGTTAGATGGGTTAGGAACGGAGGTTAACGTAAAGTGCTTTAGGCTTCTGCCTTGTCTTACATTCGCTTTGAGAGGGCTAATGGCAGTAACGGTGCCTTCTGTGCTGGCCACTCCCATGGTTACAGATACATTTTGAACAGACGGCGCATCGTTTTGCTGTATCAGGCTGTAGTTGCTGCTGTTGTTGGTCAGGTTATGGTCTTTTTGCTGACCATTAATGCTAACCGTTGTCGTATGCGAGAAGCTTTCTTTCGTATTTAATTTGGCAATAATTTCAACTGTTTTGGTTTCTTTGCCTCTTAAACCCTGAAGATTCCATGTATTAGTGCTCAAATTATGTCTCCAGCTTTCACTTGCAGTTCGGACAAAGGTAAGTTCGGCAGGCAGCAAGTTATTAATGTAAACATGATCATAAACTGAAGATACACCGAGGTTAGTAACTGTATATCTCACTGTCACTTCCTGCCCCTGGCCAAAAGGCAGGTTTGTAATAATGCTATGCGAAATCGTTAGGTCGACATCGTAAATAATTGGAATAGTGTATGTTGCAGGAGCTGACTGAGCGCCCGCATTATCGATGGCAGCATAAGTAAAAGTAGCTGTAGTTTCATAACTTATCGGTGATCTGAAGCTGAGTTGTGCAGCCTGAACTGGTGTAATAACCTGGCCTGCTGTGGCAGCCACATTATTTACAAATAAGAATCCATGCCATTCTCCTGGAAGGGTTAAAATTTTGAAACTTACAATAGAGCCATCGACATCGGTGGCGCTAAGCGGAGCGATTGCCTTGGCTGCGGCATTGTTGTTCGGAACACCAGCCGTTGTAATGTTTTGCGCTACTGGCTGCTTGTTTGCCTGGGCTAGAACAGCTGTTTGAGAGCATATCAGAACAACCAGAATAGCTACTACAGATAATGTATTTTTAAAGTGGCTGGCAACAGAGTAAGCGAACATGATCTTTGGCATTAAAATTTTAAATAGGTATCTCAGAAAACATTTTTCGAGCGTGAATACCTGCTTTCAGGTAAATTCTGAACTCCCTATTAGAAAGATGATGCCAATAAAAAAACGTTGAAAAAAACGATTGTACTTTAAGTTTAAAAAATGGCTTGGTGATTAATACGGGCTGTTTATAGTTTAACTAAACTAATAAAGTGATAATAATAATTATTTTCAAAAAGGTAAAATTGATAAATTAAATTCCAATAACGGGAAGGGTTTTTCTTTATTTGAGATTAATTCTAAATATTGGAATTTATTCTAATGCTCTAAAAGTAAAGGGTAATATTAAATTATTATAATAAATTTGCCCTTCCAAAGCAATGTTATCTTCAGGAATTCAAGGGTAGATGTAGGATTGTGATGGCAAAACATTATAGACAGCGACAGTACTTCCTGGAAATAGTTTTACGAAAAATACAAAAGAGAAAAAGTCTTGTGTCTTATGTCGTGATACTTGTGTCCTGTTTCCAGGAGAGATACAATTTCAATTTCCGATAAATTATGAAGAAGTCTATAGCTGCTCGCCATCACAGTTTAAGGTAATAATACTTGAGCAGGTTCTGAGGTACTAGCTACTGTTACAGAGCTTTTACTACTTTCAGCTTCTGGTCAATTGTATCTCCCTTAATTCTAATGATGTAAACACCAGCTTGTAACATGTTACCTGTTAACTCCCAGGTATTGCTGCCACTGCTGTGCTCCACCACCTGGCTTAAAATAACTTTTCCTTGCAGATCGATTAGCTGCAGTGTAGCCTTGCCTGCTACCTGGCTATCATAGGTTACAGAGAGCTGGTCTTTGAATGGGTTAGGATAAGCCTGCAGTTGTGCGGCAGCGGCAAAGCCTTTAGTTTTAATAGCTACTACTTTACTGTGAGCGAAGGTGCCATCGAAATCTACCTGCTTTAACCGGTAGTACAGTTCACCTGCCGGTGCCTTTGTGTCAGAGAAATTATACGTAAGGCGTTGGCTGCTAGTGCCTGCTCCTTTTACTTTGCCTATTTCAGTAAAGAACTTGCCGTCCAAGCTTCTCTCCACGACAAAATAGTCGTTATCCTGCTCAGAGGCTGTTATCCACGTTAAGGCAACCTCCTGATCCTGAAGCTTGGCGCTAAAGCTCATTAACGATACTGGTAGAGCGTATGCCCATTGCAAGGTGTAGGAGCCTGGGGTGGCGCTTGTCATGCCAGCTGCGTCTATGAAAGAATATGTAAAGGTAGAGGAGGTAGAGGGTGGTGCTATAAACCTGATTCTAAGTAGCTCAGGGTTGTAGTTCTCTATTCTGGTGCCTTCTGTTAAAAGTGTTTCGCCATAGTAAAGCTCATTGCCTTCCATATTTTGCAAGCTCACGATCTCTAGTGTCTTTCCAGCACTCAGGCTGCCATCTTCCAAGTCAGAGCCAGCCAAGGCACCTGCTTTGTTGTCAGCGGTTAACGACAGGTAGGTATTGTACTGTGGCTGCGACAGTGTATAGGTTGCAGAGTTGCTAATCGGTGGCTGTTGAAGGCCAAAGTTGAGCCCTATGAAGTTACTGGTGCCGATAGTGCCGGTAACTTGGCCGTTGGTAGAAAGGTTGATAGTACCGAGGGCCGCACCTGTGTTCACCCACCCACTAGGCAAAGCTGAGGCTGCTGGTGCCGGAGAACCAATCGCCAACATGGCACTCGATAATGTAACTGTATATGTATTAGTCGGATAAACGGTGGTGAAGGCATACATGCCGTTCGATGCCACAGCTGCTCTGTCTGCGATTACCCCATCTTTGGCCAGGTACGTATACAGCTGAGAATTTGAAGCTGTGCCGATACCTGTTCCATTTACAACGTTATCGGTTTGACCATTGGCATCGTTAAATACAGTTCCTGTTATTCTAAGAACCGTAAGCGGAACTGTAACAGTAGCTGTGTTCAGACTTTCCTGGTCGGCATTGTCTATTGCTTTAAAGGAGATAACCGGTGTAACTGCTCCTGCCTGCGGTATTATAGAAACCGAGGTGCCCGCGGCAACTGTTACCCCGGCTGCCGGCCAGTTCGCACTGGTAAAGGTAGTGCCTCCAATTGTAATGGAAGTGCTATTCGTCGGAAAGCTGCTATAGCGAATTTTGGTTACGCTGCCACCATCAAAATCGGTACCTGTGAAGCTTGATGCAGCAATGGTCACGCTTTTGTTATCGCCTGGGTTAAGTTGAGAAGCCAGAGTAACCGAGGAGGCAACAGGTAATCGCTCTATTCCGAAGTTTAGATTTGCGTAGCTTGCCGTAGTAGTACCTCCTGTAACCTGACCCGTTGCATTGCCCAGATTTGTGCCAGCCAAAGAGGCTCCTGTATGTACCCAGCCAGACGGCAGAACAGAGGCTGCTGGTGCTGCTGCACCTACAGCCAGGTTTGCAGTAGAAATAGTGACAGTGTAATTGGTGTTGGCGTTGGCGTTTGAGAAACTGTATACGCCATTTATGGCCACAGTTACTTTGTTTTCTATAACACCATTAGCAGCCAGGTAAGCATACAATTGCGTGCCTGCCGTGCCCGTACCTGTGCCATTCACGAGGTTGTCAGTCATTCCATTAATATCGTTGAAAACGTTACCGCTTATTGTAAGACCAATCTTAATGGCATAATCTTCAACTTCACCATCGAGGGCAGCTGCCGTAGAGCGCTCGTCTACTGCAGTGGTGCCTGTAACATCGGAGAGGGTAGTGGAGGTAATTCTGAAACGGGTATATGTAAGCCCGGCCCTTGCAACTCCGGCGGCACGACCTGCCCAGGTTATGTTAACGGTGGTAGCGTTATTGGCTACACTCACACTTGCGTACTCATTCGCTGCAAACTGGCCGTCGCCGTTAAAATCTATCCAGCCGTGAAGTGTTTTGGCGGAGCCAGTTGTGTTGCGAACTGCAACTGTTACGGTGTAGGAGTCGGTTGTGCCAGTGCTGGTAAGCGTCAGAACCGGGAAGGTGCTAATGCCATCTTCGTCGTTTGTAGTGCCAGAGCCAGAATAGTTAGTTGTATTGTCGCCTGTGGCTGTTGTGCCCGGGGCTGGCTCTACTTCGTAATCTATGGTAGTTCCCAGTTGTAAGAGTCCAGTTGATGCGGCGCAAGATACCTGCTGGTGGAAAGGGCGTCCAAAGCTGGCAGGTGCATCACCAAAGTCAGCAGGAAATTTAAAGGCTTCAGCAGCATCCGTAGCAATAGCACCGGCTGCCCAGCCTCCTCCGCTTATTGCGGTCTTTGCTCCAATCCCTCCTGCTTTGTTATAAACAGCAATGCCATCACTAACATTGTAAATAGTACCATCATGCCCAATCGCCGTTTGATTCGTAGTGACATTAAATTGTGCTGTTATGGTTTGATTATTCAGGTTGTAATGCATTAACCTGGTGTTAGTGGCAGGAACAAGAGCTGAGTTAAAATGGTAAAGCATACCATCGTGGATCACAAAGTCACCCCAGTTATGGAGAGAAGTACTACCATTATTAGCCTGTACTCCAAAAACACGTGAGGCTGAAGTGGCATTTCCTGATTCATTTATGTCAATACGCCAGATGGAGATATCTTCTGTTGCACTTACGCCAGCATCTATGCCAAAATAGAGGCTGCCGTTATAGAATGCAGCAGCGCTACCACCTACACCCTGAGAATTTATAGGTATGTTGTAAGGACTTACCGTAACATCTGAAATTAATACAGAGCGTGTGCAGGTTTTAATATTATATTTATAAATAGTTTTGTTAGTAGTTACACCCTCGCCACTTGCATAATATATAATCTGGTTGTAAGGATCGTAGGCAAGTGAGTTCAGACCTGTAGAAGCAGCAATATTGGGGTCTGTAAATAGCCTTGTGGCAGCTGCAGTTGCAGTGTTAACAGCAAATACACTATTTGTGCCATCTGTAGCCAATATATAGCCAGGTTGACCAGGTTCAGGTGCAGAAGCAGCATGGTAGTTAGTAGGGAAATTTTCTGTAACACAAGCTGAGATATCTGAAATCCAGATAGCGTCTGTATTGTTATTTAGAGTATTGTTTGAGCTGGTACTATACCTTGCAAAAGCCAATGTTATTGTCTTAACCGGCCCCGTTATGTCTATGTTAACTCCCGAAGTAGTAGCATTATCCTCTAAATCACCTGCAGCAGTAGCACTAGACCCATACCATGCTCTAATTGATGTTCCTGAAATCGTACTATTGGTAGCGGCTGGTGAAGTAGTCCCAGAGCTTAATCGGACACTATTTGTATTCTCAGTTGAGTTAGTGCTTAAAGTGCTTCGTCTGGCAGATACTTGCTGTGCAACGTTGGCAGCATTATGGGCAGTAATAGTTACACCTTGTCTGTTATCAAGATCATATATAGAAAAACGTGCATTCCGCACTTCTTCATCGAAGGTAATAGTAATAGTGCCATTTGATACATTGTACTGAACCAAATGCCCATTGCCATAGCCGTTACCATAGCCAGTATAAGTAGAGTTTACTGGAGTAGTTGGAGATGTAACATTTGTTCCCCACGATATACTTGCAGCATTAGTGCCAATAGCGAACCGTGCTGGCGATGAAAAGTTTCCTACCCTGTACTGCCAATCCCAGTTAATGGTGGCATTGGTGCATTGTGCTGATGCTGTCATGCTGGCTAACATATTGCCGAAAAGTACTGCAAGGAAAAGCATTATAATAGCGCCTGACTTTACTGGAGTCGCTGGTTTTTGCTGGTTTAGTGAGCAGTTTGTTTTCGAAAACAGGTACTTCATGCTGCTTAATTGGCTTTAGGTGTTAATGTATTTTATGCTGCTCTACCTGATTTCTGGTAAGCCTGCCAACACACCTAATAACTACAATGCCAATTCTTAAATGAAAAGGAGCAAGACACATATATGCCTTGCTCCTTGATAAAATTTGAATATTCTTACTCTATTGAATTCAAAAATAAAATTTGATGAGATTTTTATTGATGAACTTGTAATAAATCAATGTTCTGACATAAACCATTATTTATGTAATTCTATAATTGGGATTAATTATTCTATAGATGAGACAGTTTCTGTTGTTTGGAATCTTATTTAAAATATATCCAGAATTGTATTTCATCTTATCATACTCAGTACCGGAATCTGCACTGACGTTCAGCCCAATAACTTTTTAAGTGCTCCAAGATGGGGCTACAGCGCCAGCAACTGTGTGTAAATACACTCAAAGCCTGTATTATAACTCATTCGATCTAATCTTCTGTTCGTGCTAGCACTAACAAATTACCTGCTTATGGTTATAAATGTAATTTATTGCTCTTTCAGCACTTTCACCTTCTGGTCAATACCGTTGCCTGATACAGTAAGAATATACATACCTTTTGATAAATGCTCCGTTGCCACATCCAACTGATTCATACCCTCAAGTAAGTGAATGGCTTTAGTGAGAACAATTCGTCCTTGTAAATCGAGGAGCTGCAGTTTTGCTTTGCCTTCAGTAGTGGCAGGTAGTTCTACAGAGAGGTAGCTGGTAAATGGATTAGGGTAAGCTTGGACCAGTTGAGTTGCTATTGTGCCTTTTGAAGTTACTGTTACTAGTTTGCTGAATTCATAAGTGCCATCAAAATCATTTTGTTTCAGGCGGTAGTAAAGTAAACCGGCAGGAGCATGGGCGTCTAAATAATTATAATCAATTTTCAGTCTGCTATTACCAGCTCCTTTTACTTTACCGACAGTGGTAAACTCTATTCCGTCAAGACTTCTCTGTACCTCAAAAAAATCATTGTCCTGCTCTGATGCTGTGGACCACTTTAATGTTACTCCGTAGGCATGTAGCTGTGCAGTGAAATTCGTCAGAGAAACAGGGTACGTAGAGTTAACAACTGTAATGGAATACGTGGCAGAGGCAGAGGAGGCCCCCGCATTATCGGTAACCATGTACCTAAAGAACAACTCCCCGGTATATTCAGCGTTTGGCTGAAAAGATAACTGTGTAGCTTCTTCCGATGTAAGTTTCTGTCCAACCACTGCTGCCAGGGTATTCACAAACAACTTACCTTCGGTGTCTGCAGGAATAGTTAATATAGTGTAGTAATCTATAGTTCTTGATGCGTGAACATTGCTGGCACTGAGAGGATCAAGTAAAACAGGAGCATTTTCTTCAGTTAGTACTTTCATACTCATTTTTACATCATCAGCGGTAGGCGGATTATTAACTGGTAATTGAATGGAGTAAGTAGAGCTGTTGTTGACAGGGTTGAAGTCGGCTGGTGTATTGCTCGTAACTATAACCTTAGGTGAGTGGGTGATAGATTCCGAAGTGTTTATCCTTGCTGTGAATTCTATTACATACGTATTGCCCGCAGCGATTCCTGGTCCTTCATATATATTGAGGGTGGATTTGTATCTCCAGATTTCATTCGTTGAATTCATGATAAACGTTAAGCCCTCGGGTAAGAAATTCTCTACAATTATGCCATAAACGGCGTGTGTGGCTATATTGGAAACAGTGTAACGCAGGGTAATAACTTGCCCCTGTTCAAAAGGCCCTGCTGTTACCACACTGGTAGCTAAAGCAATATCTACATCGGCCACCACAGGAATAGTATAGGTAGCAGGAGTTAAAGATTGTGCTCCTTTGTCGTCGGTGGCAATGTAAGTGAAAGTAAGAGTACCAGTGTTGGTAGTGGCAGATAGCCAGGCCAGTTGCGTTGCTTGTTGCGGCGTAATAACCTGGCCTGCTGATGCTGCTACACCATTCACAAGTATACGCCCAGTCTGAGTATTTGGTATGGTGAGAATGGTGTAGCTAAAAACAGAACCATCCGCATCTGTGCCAGCCAAAGGGCTAATTGCCTGTGCGATTTGCTTAGTGGTAATGGCGGCTGTGGTAACATCGTTCACAACCGGGGCCTCGTTGTTTAATGAGGTAAGGCTATAAGTGCTGGTATTGTTGCTTGGGTTGCCATCAGTAGTGTTGCCGCTAATAGTTACACCCTGAGAGATAGTGCCTGTAGAACCAATTTTTGCAACAATGTCCATAGAATAAGTAGCTCCTATGGCAATGCCACCCCAGTTCGGTTGCCAGATGCCTGTGCCTGTAGTGTACATGCCCCCAGATGTGTTGCTGATATGGGTTAAAGTAGCAGGTAGCATATTTGATACCTGAACACCATTCCAGGCATCTACCGTACCAATATTGGTAGCCGTGTACCGGATGGTAACGTTTTGGCCGATATAGTAAGGGCCGGTTGTAAGCACGGAAGCAGAAATAGTTAAATCAATGCCAGTTGTTACGGGTATGTTGTAAGTAGCAGTACCGGACGAAGCTCCAAAGTTGTCGGTTGCGCTGAAGGTGAAGCTGGCAGTGCCAGTATAGCCGTTGGCTGGTTTAAAAGATAACTGTGCTGCCTGTGTGGGTGTGATTACCTGGTTTGCGGTTGCCGCCACACCATTTACGTATAAAGTACCTTGTGCAGCCGTAGGTAAGGTTGCAATTCTATAAGTGTAAATGGTGCCATCACTGTCTGTAGCTGTTAACGGAGTAATAGTAGCGGTGCCAACGTTAGTAACACTTGCTGTGGTGATGTTGCTTACTGTTGGAGCTGCGTTTGTTGCAGGAGGCTGGTTTACATAAATGGTGTAAGTAGCGATATTAGATATTGCTCCTGCATTATCAGTTGCAGAATAAGTAAATGAGCGACTTGGATTGTTGTTACCGTTGCCTCCGGGATCAAAGAATACTTGGGAGGTTGTTATTACTGATCCTACGACAAGTGCAGGACCATTTAGTGAGGAGTGAATTGTTCCAGCCTGTGGCAATGATATTATTGTGTACGATTGAATAGTTCCGTCTATATCAATTGCATTTAAGCTTGCTATCTGAACAATATTACTTCCTCTACTAATATTAAGAGATCTAACATCATACGCAATAGGAGCAATATTGCTTACCACAGGTGCTGTTACAGGAATTGTATAAGTGGCAGAAGCGGCTGCTGTAGCTCCTTGGTTATCCGTAGCTGTAAATGTAAAGGTAGCATTTCCAACAAAAGAGCTGTTCGGGGCAAAGGTAAGTAGAGAGGCTTGTGCAGGGGTAATTAGCTGACCTGCTGTTGCGGCTGTGCCATTTACATTTAAAACACCTTGTGCAGCCGTTGGTAAAGTGAGTATGGTGAAAGAGGCAATAGTGCCATCAGTGTCTGTTGCTGATAATGCCGGTATGGCGGTTGCTCCGGCATTATTAGAAATAGATGCCGCTATAATGTTGTTCGCAGTCGGAGCAGCATTGGTAACAGTTACCACTGGTATAGTGTAAGTAGCTGGCGTAGCATCTTGAGCTCCAGCATTATCGATCGCTGTATATTGGAATGTGGCATTTCCTGAATAACCAGCAGCAGGTGTAAAGGTTAAATGGCCTGCCTGCGCCTGTGTGTAGCTTGTGGTTGAGTTCGCTACAGTGCCATTCATATACAGAATGCCTTGGGCGGCACTTGGTAAACTGGTAATTCTATAACTGGCAATGCTGCCATCAGTGTCGTAAGCCAGCAATGGTAGTATGGGAGTAGCTGCCGCTGTAACAGAGCCTGTTGTAATATCTAGTGCTACAGGAGGGCAATTTGTGCCATTAGAAGCAATTAATGCAGGTCTTGCAATAGCTTGATTAACGAAACCAACTGCTCCGTTTGTAGCGTTATAGGTAGTATTTCCTGCTGTTGTGCCAGCTACTCCTAAAGCCGCCGTAGCTGCTACTAAGGGGCTGTTTGAATATATAACTCCGCCGCCACCGCCGCCGCCCGGACCGTGAGCTGTACCTCCACCCGTATTTGAGCCTCCGGTTCCGCCATTAGCAGTTACAGAAATAGTAGTCGATGCCTGCGTGAGTGTGGTGATTAATACGCTTCCTCCTGCACCACCACCGCCGGTTCCGTCATTTGTGGCAGTGCTTATTGCATTTGATCCGTTTGCCGATAGCGCTCCGGTTCCTGATACACTTCCAGCCCTTACAAAGATAATACCTCCACCGGCGGCTCCACTGCTGGCTAAACCGCCTGAAGGAGTTCCGGTAGAGTTATTGGTAGTACCGGCACCTCCGCCGCCACCCATTACCAAACGTGATGTTGCTACAGGCGCAAATAAGTTGCCGCCAAAGCCGCCTATTGATAAATTGGAGCTCCAGGAGTTGCCTCCTCGTCCACCGGCGCCGTAGTTTGCACCACCTCCACCTCCAGAGTTCTGATCGTTAGCCGAAGGGTTGCCATCGGTGCCGCCGCCGCCTGCATTACCAGCTGCACCACGCGCCATGCTGCCACCGGGGTAGCCTTCAAACCCTGTACTGGTTGGTGAAGTAGCCCCTGCAGTATATACAAAAGCTGGCGTTCCGGCTATACCCTCTCCTTTTTGAGCATGGCCTCCAACAGTTGAGAGACTTCTGTAATCGCTGTTTGTTATTCCTGAGCCCCCAGTTAGGTTGCGGCCTGCACCACCTCTAAAGCCAAGGCCGTTTACATTAATGCCGTTTCCGTTGAAGTTCAGATTTCCGGCTACATCAAGTACTACTATACCACCAGTAGCACCATTCCAGGCCGGCGCAGTAATAGTGGCACCAAGCGTAGCAGCAATATATTGAGGAACCTGGATTACCTGATACCTTTTCTGACCTTGCGTACCAAAGTTTTCATTTGAGTAGGAATTTACCAGGTTGGCTACAGTAAGTGTGCCACCACCAGCAGATACGTTTGAGGCAGCCAGAGCATATTCATATGTTCCCGCAGTGTTATTCGATTGGGTGCCATATGTGCTGTTATTCTCAGATGTAATATTTAAACCTTGCATCTGTATTATTAGGAGCAAATCTCCGGAGGCTATTGGTGAAGTATTTCCAACTGATGCTCCTAATATTATTGTTCTGTTGGCACCTGCAGTAACTGAGCTTGCAGCAGGATAATACGTATTAACTATAGTGGTAACCCCGCTTAAAGCACCATCCCGCCCCGGGTTTGAACAGGTTTGTGCTAAAGATACAGTTTGAGTAAACAATGTGATATTCAAGAGGAAAGTTATACCTATGTATAACCTAATAACATTCTTGCTAA
The DNA here is from genome assembly GCF_008017455.1 of Pontibacter qinzhouensis. Taxonomy (GTDB): domain Bacteria; phylum Bacteroidota; class Bacteroidia; order Cytophagales; family Hymenobacteraceae; genus Pontibacter; species Pontibacter qinzhouensis. Next base: position 80,460 of record NZ_VRTY01000016.1, read on the forward strand.
GTAAAATTTGCATCATAGGTTGGCTGAAATAATAATGATTTTTTGGAGAAATATTTTTTCACCTGATTTCATGTATCTCCAGGTCAGCCAATGAATAAATTTGATGCCTAATATTAAATTACAAATATATAAAATATGATTATTTTTAGTAAAAAAGAGAAATATGAGTAGTATTGCGGTTGCGATATAGTAAAAAACGTATGTAATAAATATAGACAATTATAAAACTATTTATTTTAATTAACGTATAAGTCCACTTTATAGAATGCTATTTCCATAATTTGGAAAAAATTAAATTAATTATAATTATTGTTATAGATAAGTAGTAGTTAAAGGCTTCTCATAAAGATTTCACCAATATATCTTTATTTAATCATTCTAATATTTTAATTCAAGCTCTTTTAAGGCCAATAATTAAATCTGACGGTTGTCCCATAATAAATAATGAAATGTAGGTCGTATAAATATTTTTTTTCAGGATACTGATAAAAAAATATAAACTAGATGGGTGTTTATATAGGTTTTGTTGAATATTTTTCAAAATCACTTTTATAGCTAAGTTTGAATAATTCTAAGAGGGTAAAAACCTGAAATTTAAGGCTAATTCATTGATAGCAGGATAGTTAACTGAAATTTAAATTCCAAATTTTGGAAAAACTTTATAGACACTGCTAAAAATACAATTCAGTAGTATGGGTAGGCTTAGCAAGAGGAAACCAGTGATTGCTGTTATCATGTATGCACTTTTTTAGAACTGAAAAAATATGATTACGCCTGAAACTGATTTAGCAGGTAACGGCAGACCGCCACGGCATATTTTAAATTTGCAAATAGCGATTTAATATAATCCAGAATCCAAGATTGCAAACAATCCTTAATTATGCGCTTGCTAAATGAGAAGCAGGAGAGGGCAGAGAAACAAAAATATATTCTGTGCATGTAACTAGCCTACCTAACTTAACATGCTAATATTCAGTAAGAGGCCCTACTTATTCTTTTAGGTACTTATAATGAAGTGAATGATGCAGTGCTAAAAGCAAGCATCGCATCATTTGGCTTTACTGCTTTTGGCCACCTACAAGTGGAACAGGTGTGGTAATGGTTAATTTTTTCAACATCTCATTTCTACTTCCAATAATCCTGGCCAACGTAAGACAAGACTTTCCTTTTCAGGATTCTGCTTTGCAAAGCTTCAGAAAGCCGGACTTTTTTCAGGTGAATTAAACTTTACTGAACCTCAAAATTTCTGAAGTATGACTGCTAAATAACTTGTAGCGCACTGCGACAAATTTCTGAAGATTAAGCACCTATGCCCTAAGATTAAACGGGTTTACGTTGATCCAAAACCTACTGTGCTGAGTGTGAGGATACTAAACTGTGCATACCTTCCATGGTTTCATAAACCCGGGTGAGCTGCTCAGTGGTGATGCAATAGGGCGGAATACAATAGATAATATTACCAAGTGGGCGCAGAACTACCCCTTGCTGCAAGGCGTAGTTGTAAAGTGTGTCGCGGAGGTTGTTGAAGTAGGAAGTAGTGGCTGTCTCGAACTCAATGGCCAGAATGGTGCCTTGCTGCCGTACCTCTTTTACATAGGGCAGAGTTTTTATTCGCGCGGCGAACGCCCCATGGCTGCTACAGATGCGGCTGATCTGGCGTTGTGTTTCTGGTTGCAGAAGCAGATCGAGGCTGGCCAGGCCTGCGGCACAGGCTATAGGATTGGCGGTGTAGCTATGCCCATGGAAAAAGGTTTTGGTTTTATCGTCGTGCAGAAATGCTTCGTACAACTGCCTGCTGCAACTGGTTACACCCAATGCCATAGTGCCTCCTGTTAACCCCTTCGAGAGGCACACTATGTCGGGTGTGTGGGAGAGGTAGTGGCTGGCGAAAGTTCTGCCGGTACGGCCAAAGCCGGTCATCACCTCATCTGCAATCGTCAGCACCTGGTGCTGCTGACAGAGCGCCACGAGTTTATCCAGAATATCGGGTGCGTACATCACCATACCGGCTGTGCCTAACACCAGCGGCTCGTAAATAAAAGCAGCTTTATTGTTTTCCTGTAGCAGGGTTTCCAACTGCGCCAGTGTTTCCTGCTCACGCCCCGGCACAGGCACATCAATAAAATCGACTTCAAAAAGATACTGCTGGAAAGGTGCTGTAAAGGTGCTGCGGGCGCTAACAGCCATAGCTCCGAAGGTATCGCCGTGGTAACTGTCGCGGAAGGCAATGATTCGGGTTTTCGCAACGCCCTGGTTGTGCCAGTATTGGATGGCCATTTTTAAGGCGACTTCTACAGCTGTGGAGCCATTGTCGGAGTAGAAAATACGGCTTTGGCTGTCGGGAAGCACTTGCAGCAGCCGCTCGGCCAGCTCCACGGCGGCAGGGTGCGTGAAGCCGGCAAAAATAACGTGCTCCAGCGTTCTCAGCTGTTCTGCTACCTTCTCTGCTATGTAGGGGTGGGCGTGCCCGTGTAGGTTTACCCACCACGACGACACCGCATCGATGTAAACTTCTCCGTTTTCAGAAAAGAGTAAGGCACCTTCTCCGCGCACAATAGGTATGGGCGGTGCAGCCGTTTTCATCTGTGTGTACGGGTGCCAGATTACCTGTTGGTCGCGCGCGGCTAGTGTCATGTCTTATTTTTTTGGTGCTGCCTTTTTACGATGGCGTTTGAGGAGCAATTTTTCTAATAAAAAGGGCCTTCCGAAGCTTTTTTAAGAAAATGTTGCCAAGGGTAGCCGCTGCTTTAGTACCTGCTGGAGGTGTCTTTTTGTATCTGTTTTCTCAAATAGAAAATGAAATAAGGGTGAAACGGAAATACTACAGGTGGCCTTTAAACTGCTCTGCATAAGCTGCTACAGTGTCTTTACAGAAATCAGCTTCCTGCCTGATGGAGGGCAGGCGGCGCAGGCCCGTGTACTTCACAATAAAGTCTTCGGAAGAAGCATTTTCTTCGCCGTTGAAAATAATGCCGGCCACCGGAATTTTACGGTAGCGCAGTACCTCGGCGGTGAGCAGGGTGTGGTTAATGCTGCCCAGGTAATTGCGCGACACCAGCACTACCTCCAGCCCCAGCTGCTGCACCAGGTCAATAACCAGGTAGCGCTTGTTCAGTGGAACCATCAGGCCTCCGGCT
>NZ_VRTY01000160.1 GCF_008017455.1 Pontibacter qinzhouensis
TTGCGTTAGGGTTATGGCAAAAGTTGTAGCATCTAGTTGCTGTACAAGCGCAGGCCTTGTTTTTTCGCCCATTATTACAACGCCTGCAGCCAGGTGAGCAATGGCTTCCGGAGTCAAAGGTTTATCTACAGTCACCTTATATTCTTTTTCCTGGTGGCTTTCGGCGTGTATAATCCGATCAAAAATTTTACCGTTGTTTGTCAGCAGCATCAGTCCTTCCGACTCCTTGTCGAGGCGCCCAACCGGAAAAACATGCTGGTCCAGGTTTATAGCCTCGGCCAGGTTGTCTGGTATTTGCGGGTTGAGTGTCGATTCTATTCCACGTGGTTTATGGTAGGCCAGGTAAATGAGTTTATCAGCTTGCTTAAGCACCTGGCCCGCCAGTTCCACGGTATCTTCGGGCTGAAGTGCTTGCGTTAAAGCGCCTTTTGAGCCGTTTACCAAAACTTTTCCGCCTATTACAAGGTCTATGGCTTCTTTATTTGAAATCCGAAGTTTCTGAACCAAAAAGTGTTTGAGCGAAGAAGTAAGGCTTTTCATGAAGGCAATCTGACTGGTAATTAGCTTAACACCACAAATGTAAGAGAACAATTACAAATGCTTCAGGAGGTGTAGCAGAGGCATTTTTGTTCCTGATGATGAATATCGTAAATGTGGAAAGAATTACAAGCCAAAACACCTCAACTATCGGCCAGAGAGCTTATATTTATAACCCGGTTTTACTTCGCTGACTTTTGGTATGGCTTTTCTTCGATCATATTTTTTAAAGGGCTGTTTAGCAGCTACCCTGGCTAGCTTTTTTCTGCTTTCTTGCCAGGAATCGAACACAGACAATTTGTTGTCAGATTTTTTCCTGGATAGAGATACTCCGGAAACCATAGAAGTGCCAGCCTCTTTTACCGAAGACAGTGCCCGGCTGCTTGGCCACCAGGTAGATTCCATATTTAAGGTGTTGCAAAAGAAAAGAGGGTTTAACGGCACTGTATTGGTTACAAAATACGACAAGGTAATTTATAAAGGCGCATTTGGCTATGCCGACTTTGGCCGCAAAGATACCTTAACCACCGAAACTGCCTTCCAGCTGGCTTCGGTTTCGAAGCAGTTTACGGCTATGGCTGTAATGATGCTGCAGGAGCAGGGCGAGCTGAGCTACGAAGACAGTGTGCAGCAATATATTCCTGACTTTCCTTACAAAGGAATAACCATTCGGCAGCTCCTGACGCACCGCTCCGGTCTACCGAACTATACCTATTTCAGCGACAAGCTCTGGCCCGACCGCAAAGAACCCATCACGAACCAGGATGTACTCAACCTGATGGTCCTGCATCAGCCAAAAATTCATTATAAACCAGATACGCACTTCGAGTACAGCAACACGGGCTATAGTGTACTGGCCTCTATAGTAGAAAAAGTGGCCGATATGCCGTTTGAGGTATACATGCAAAAGTATATTTTTAAGCCGCTCGACATGAAGAACACCTTTATGTACAGCAAAGATTTTATGGTGCTCTCAGGTAAAATCGCCACAGGCTACACGATGGGCAAGCGCAAAAGGAGCCACGATTACCTGGATTCGGTGCTAGGCGACAAAGGCATGTACTCAACCATAGAAGATTTGCACAAATGGGACCAGGCGCTGTACACCCAGAAGCTGGTGAAGTGGAAAACCCTGGAAGAAGCATTTGCCGGCTCCCGTACCGAAAAGAAAAAAGCGGAGGACTACGGCTTTGGCTGGCGCATCCGGGAAATTGAGAGTGGCGATACGGCGGTGTATCATGGCGGCTTGTGGCATGGGTTTAACACCTACCTGCTCCGGAACAAGAAAGACCATAGCTCCTTAATCGTGCTAAGCAACTTAACCAATGGCAGCCTTAACTATCTCAAAGATGTGAGAAAGGTTTTATATCCTGCACAACCCAAACAGCTTACTGCCAGCAAAAATACGAACCCCGACAAAACAGCCACTGCCAGGCTGTAGTAACAGCAGTAGCAGCTGGTTGTGCATCAGTATTCCGAGTTACCAGCATTGAAGCTTACGCAGCTTAAAGTTATAGGTAGTTCCGGCTGTTGTCTTACAAGGTTTATCAGTGCTGTAAGGCAGGATAGAAAAAAGAGCTAGAATCAATTTTGATTTCCTGAACATTAGTATGTTGGCTCTTGCTGATGCTTAGTTTCACAAAAGCTGTTTTTCGGGGGGCAACGGTACTATCTGTTTCGTGGGTATGGAAAACGTATAGCATGTTACCATTGTGGTCTTTTATAATATCGCCGTGTCCGGAACCGTTTCTGCCTGTATTGGCCTTGCTTAAAAAAGGACTCTTCGGATGCTTTAGCCAGGGGCCGGTGGGGCTTTGGCTGGTGGCATAACCTACTGCATAATCCGGGTTTCTGAAATCATTAGCTGAGTAAATCAGGTAATACAAACCATCTGCTTTCAATACGGTCGGGCCTTCTGCTACCGGCCAGGCAGCATTGGCCGTGTTCTCCCAGGGTTCTTCTGCTGCGATGCATTCCTGCAGGGTTTCCTCTTTTATACCTGAAAAATCGGGGTGCATTTCGGCCACGAAAATACGGTTGCCTTCTTGCAGTCGCACATGGTACAGGTATAGTTTGCCATCCTCATCTCTAAAAACAAACGGGTCTATTTGCTTTACCGGAGCAGCCAGAGGTACGAGTGCTTTATGCGTAAATGGCCCCAGCGGACTGTCGCTTTCTGCGATGGCAATTTGCTCGTTTGCGGTGTAAGCCATGTAAAACCTGCCATCGGCAAAAAATACCTGTGGAGCCCAAAAGCCCTTGGTGCCGTAGCTGTCTCCTTGCTTTAGCGCCAAACCCCCGCGAGCTCCTTTAGGGCCTTCCCAGGTTCGCATATCCGGGGAAGTGTAGACCTCAAAACCTTCTGCCGTTTTTCCCTCTACGGTGCCATATAAATAGTACAGGCCCCCATGGTAAAACACAGTGGGGTCAGCTAAATGTATACTGGCCTCTGCTGCGGTGTTCTGTACCGTCGGCTTTAACGTGCACGAAATCAGGCAGGTAAATAGAAAGAGAAGGGCAGTTTTTGCGGCCACGTTGGCAAATAAGTTCTTTGTCTCTGTCATAGAGTTATAGGTAGGAGGGAAGCCGCGAACAGAGCAGTTCTACTGAAATATAGCTGGTGCTCCGGCCATTTCAAAACAATTACATGCTGATGTTACGAGTGGCTAAGTCATAAACACCTAAGATAGAAGCTTTGGCTCAAATTTTAAGAGATCCAGATTAAAGATTTCTCTTCCATGTCAAAAGAGGATTAATTTTAAATAAGGGCTTGAAACTTTATGCATTTTTGAGCATGAGGTAATATGTAATTCAAGGTTAAGTTCTGACTAATAGTGTGTTAAATAGAAATGTAGCTTAGGGATTAATATCTCAAAAGCAAGCGCAGCTGCTACTTTGAAGAAATATTAGAAAAAAAATATGACCTAAAAGTTGCTGATTCAATAATTAATTATTCTATTTGTCTATTATTTCTGTAGACTTAATATAATAATCACTTATAACTAGTTTTCATGCACTGGCTTCTTGTTTATTTTCCAATAAAATCAATATCTCACCTATTCTAAACCTATACTAAGTTTAACATGAAAAAATATTATCTGTTATTACTGCCCCTTTTCTTCTTAAGCCAGGCGGCTGTTGGGCAGGCACTACTTACAGGAACCGTAAGTGATGGGGAAGGACTGCCGGTTGTAGCAGCTACAGTTGTGCTAAAAGGAACTAGTGTGCATGCCGTAGCAGATGCGAATGGCAAGTTTACATTAGAAGTAAAAAAAGAGCCGCCCTATACCTTGCGTGTAAGTGCAGTAGGTTACAAACCACAGGATGTGCCTGTGCAGGGATTTCCAACTTCAGCGCTAACAATTACACTGCTGCCCGATAACCAGCTCAACGAGGTAACAGTTACGGCCAGACGGCGTATTGAGTCGGCGCAGGAGGTTCCCATTCCTATTTCTGTTATTGGCGGCACGCTGGTAGAAGAGGCCGGAGCCTTTAACGTAAACCGCGTGAAGGAGCTGGTGCCGACCGTGCAGCTGTACTCCTCCAACCCCAGAAACACGACTCTCAATATCAGGGGCCTGGGCTCTACCTTCGGCCTCACAAACGATGGCATAGACCCTGGTGTCGGCTTTTATGTAGATGGAGTTTACTATGCAAGACCGGCCGCTACCACCCTCGATTTTGTAGACATAGATCAGATAGAAGTGTTACGTGGCCCTCAGGGAACACTTTTCGGAAAAAATACCACAGCAGGTGCTTTTAACGTTACCACGCGAGCAGCCAGCTTTACACCCGGTGCCAATTTTGAGGTAAGCTACGGCAACTATGGTTTTATTCAGGCGAAAAGCTCTATTACAGGGCCAATCAGTAAGAAATTTGCCGGGCGACTTTCATTTTCTGGCACACAACGAGATGGCGTGTTGTACAATGTGGCCACAGAGAAATCGTTAAACGACTTAAATAACCTGGGCTTCCGGGCGCAACTGCTGTATAAGCCAAACGACAATGTAAAGGTAACCTTAGCTGGCGATGCCTCAAGCCAGAACCCCGATGGTTATGCACAGGTGGTAGCAGGTGTGGTGCCCACACAACGACCAGCCTACCGCCAGTTCGACCAGATTATAGCTGACCTGAACTACCAATTGCCCAGCCGCAACCCGTTCGATCGGGTAGTAGACCATGACTCGCCGTGGCGCTCGGGCAATGAACTTGGCGGTGCCTCGGTTAACGTAGATGCTAACATCGGGCAGGGTACCCTTACCGCTACTACCGCCTGGCGCTACTGGAACTGGGACCCCTCAAACGACCGTGACTTTACAGGGTTACCGGTGCTTTCTAAATCGGCTGCTACCTCTACACATCAGCAATGGACCCAGGAAATAAGATATGCCGGAAACCTGACCACCAGCCTGAGTGGTGTAATCGGTGTGTTTGCTATTGGCCAGGATCTTAAAACTGATCCGGTGCATACCGAAGAATCAGGGGCGGCGCAGTGGCGTTTTTCACAGAGCTCCACGAGCGAGCTTTGGAGAACCCCGGGCCTTTTCGATGGCTATGGAATTAAAACTACCTCCAGGCTGAAGTCTTTTGGAGGAGCAGTATTTGGTCAGCTCGACTGGGCTTTATCGGACCGCCTTCGCCTGTTGCCCGGCCTGCGCTTTAACTACGACCAGAAGGAAGTAGACTTTAACCGGCAGACGTACGGAGGCTTACAAACCGATGATCCTGCTCTGATTGCCCTCAAACGATCTGTTTACACGGACCAGGCCTTTCAGGCAAATGCTGAAGAGAATAATTTCTCTGGCCAGTTAACGATTGCCTATAAAGCAGCGGATGCTTTTAACACATTTGCCACTTACTCCACCAGCTATAAACCTGTTGGCGTTAACCTTGGTGGGCTACCTACTGCCAATGGTGAGATTCTGACTGATCTGGCCCGGATAAAACCGGAGTATGTGAGCCATGTGGAAGTTGGCATTAAAACAACTCCAACCCGAAACTCCACGCTGAATCTGGTGATTCACAACACCGATATTAAAGATTACCAGGCGCAGGTGCAAACCGCCGAGGTAGGTGTTAACCGCGGCTACCTGGCCAATGCTGAAAAAGTGCGTGTAGTGGGTGCTGAGTTAGACGGTAACGTGAAATTTAATAGTCATTTCTCTTTATATGGTGCAGTAGCATATACTGATGGTAAATACGTGTCGTTTACCAACGCGCCGGTGCCGCTCGAGGAAACAGGAGGTACATCTGCCTTTAAAGATATTTCGGGTGGCCAGTTGCCTGGTATATCGAAGTGGGCGGGCTCTCTGGGTGGTGAGGCTGTGTCTGGTGCCGCCAAGGTTCTGGGGCTTAACGGCAGATTATTCGTAGCCTTCGACACCTATTACCGCTCTTCCTTCTCATCAAGTTCCTCGCCGTCGCAGTACCTGAATATAGATGGGTATGCACTCGTGAACGGGCGAGTTGGTTTTAGGGCAGCAGATGGCTTATCTGTTTTTTTCTGGGGACGTAACCTGCTGAACAAAGACTACTTTGAGCAGTTGCTACCTGCAGCAGGCAATGCCGGACATTATGCTGGTGTTTTAGGAGACCCGCGCACCTACGGCATCACCTTACGCTATGCGTTGTAGCTATACTAAGTATCGGAAATTACCAATTAATTTTTTTAATTTTAACAGGATTGAGATATAAACTGCTTCTTAACTTAAAGGAATTAGAAACGGCATCGCGTTAAGAAAAACGACACAGGTACCACGTATCACGATAAACGATCTTACATAATATATTGGTGAAACAGGTTCCGATAAGGTATGTCGTATTCTATAACATCTGTTAGAAATAAACCTGACGGTGCACAAAGGATATCCAACTAAAACAGGTTGCTCAGACCCTTGACAAAAATCTGGTTAAAAACCTTTTGGAGGCTGTTTTCATTCTGATAATTGAGATACTGAAACAGGTTAATTTATCCGATAAAACTTACCTGGCAGCAGAGCCTCAGGAGAAACCATTATACTAACATTTTAAAAGGAAATAACAGCTACAGAGCCCTTAGGCGTGCGCAGTTACTGCCAGCGCCTAAGGGCTCTGTAGCTGTTCTCCTAATCGAAACACGCACAGGAGTAACATCAGCAAAAATCATATTCCTACTTTTCGGGTAAGATTGTCGTACTCTATCAAGAATAGTAAGCATGCTCTAAATCTTTTTTTGCCTCCTAAGCTAATTTATTCTATCCTCAACGATCAAAGTTACTCTTCATGCCTGTTTTGCAGGCAGACAATAAATCAGAGATGGTGGCAGTACTTGAACTTTACCTGGTGCACAACCTCTACAAAATTATAGTGATGTGTGCCTGTTGTTCTGTTTTGCACGTAGCTGCCATAGCCAATTATTCAAATCAAATTACCCTTCAGAAGCATTTTTGTCTTAAAACCGCCAAGGGGTAATCCGTCATAACTTTCCGTAATTCAGATTTATAAAGCAACGGGAACCCGTACACAAGTAGCAGGACTTTTTATATTTTTTCGGTTGAAAACTGGAAAAATAAAGCATTGAATTAAGCAAGGATATGTCGCAGTTTGTATGCGTAGCCGAGTAGCTTAAGAATGAAATTGCTCAAAATCATGTGCATATTCCGGTAAAACTGAACACTTTATTCCGGGCAAACTGAACATCCCCAGGTATGGTCATTCAAAGCTTCTATTAAACTACATTTATTTACTGGTTATTTCTAATACCGGATTTGAGCTTACGCATTGATTCTCCCTTGAGTACTATTTTATGGGCGTTATGAGTTAGCCGGTCCAGGATGGCATCTGCAATGGTACTCTCATCAAAGAGCTCATACCACTTCTCCTGCGGAAGCTGAGAGGCAATGAGCGTGGAATGCTTGCCGTGGCGGTCTTCTATCACCTCCATGAGCATCATCCTGTTGCTGCCATCGATAGGCTGCAAGCCAAAGTCATCTATGATGAGCAGGTCTGTTTTCTCCAGCCTGGTGAGCTCTCGCAGGTAGGAGTTGTCGGCCTTGGACATGGTCATCCAGCTGAAGAGTTTGGCCATGTTAAAGTAGCGGACCTTAAAGCCCAAGTGGCAGGCCTGATAGCCGATCGCTGAGGCCAGGTAGCTTTTGCCTACCCCGGTCGGGCCTGTGACGAGCAGGTTCTCTTTCCGATCAATAAAGCTACAGTCGGCCAGCCGCATCACCTGGTTCTTGTCCAGGCTTCTGCCTGCCGAATAATCCAGCTCTTCCAGGCTGGCCTGGTAGCGGAAGCGGGCAGCACGGATATGCCGCTGTGTTTTCTGGTGTTCCCGC
>NZ_VRTY01000161.1 GCF_008017455.1 Pontibacter qinzhouensis
GTCAGGGTATCGTCTAGGCCGCTTACCCGCCGGATGAGCGCTACCAGGGCCATCAGTTCATTTTTGGGCTGGCCGTTTACTTTCTCCAGCTGCTCGTAAGCCCGCCAGACGTGGAGCGGCGCCAGGGTGGGTTTGGCGTTTTTTATCGTCTCCACCAGGTCCTTCAGCATCCGGAAGGTCAGGGCGCGCCGCTGGTAGGGCTGCCCGTAAAAGAGCTGCAAAGCTACGATTTCGTTTTTATGAGTTTCTATCCAGCTCTGGAAATCGGCTACCAGGTTTTCGGCGTCCGCTTTGTTGTCTTTCACCCAGCCAATGGTCACCAGCTCATCGGGGTTGATGTGGTCGATGATCTGGTCGTACTTTTTGCGGATGTCGATGATAAAGTCGCGCAGCTCGTAATCGTGGAACACCGCCACGGCCTGCTCCACCAGTTCCTGGTGCCGCTCTGCTGCCTGCGCGGCAATGGTGGCAGGTGCAGCACCAGGGTTTTCGGCTTTTACCTGCAGCGTGATGGCCTGTACCGTGTCCGGGTCGTGGGCGTGCAGGAGCTTCTTCACCACCTGGTTGATGGACTGGCCGCCTGCTCTTTCGGCAAAAGTTGTTTTCTCCTTTTCGTTCAGCTGCTTGTCGAGCCGGATGAGGCGGTTGGCCAGTGTGCTGAGCATAGCCTCTTCGGTGTTTCCCATGGCAATGCCATCCAGCACCTCCTTGAGCGACAGGCCCGGCTTTTTCTCCAGGGGGCGGCTGTCGGTTTTGCGGCTCTTCTCCACGCCAATGGCATCGATGATCACGAAATGGTCTTTGGTAAAGCGGGCGGAAGGGGTGCCGGTGGCTTTGAGTTCTTCGAGGCTGCAGGTGCGGGTGCCGCGGCCTTTCATCTGCTCGTAATAGCTGCGGCTTTTCACGTCGCGCATAAAGAGCAGCACCTCCAGCGGCCGGATGTCGGTGCCGGTGGCAATCATGTCTACCGTTACGGCCACACGCGGGTAGTAGCTATTGCGGAACTGCTGCAGCACGCTTTTCGGGTCTTCGTCGGAGCGGTAGGTTATCTTTTTGCAGAACTTGTTTTCCTCGGCAAACTCTTCCCGCACAATGTTGATGATGTCGTCGGCGTGGCTGTCGCTTTTGGCGAAGATGAGCATTTTGGGCACTTCAAATTTGCTGTCCTTATCGAGGCGGTCGGGGAACATGTGCGGCAGGTTGTCGCGCACTGCTTTAGCGATGAGCCGAATCTGGTTTACGTTTACCACCTTGTCGTCGAGCTGCGTGGCCTTGTACTCCACCTCCTCGTCCAGCGTATTCCAGAATTGTTTGCGGGTTAGTTTTTCGCGCGTGCCCACGTATTCGCCCAGCTCCAGCTTTGCGCCGCCCTGTGTTACTTTGGTTACAATTTCAAACACATTATAGGGCACCAGCACCCCGTCTTCCACCGCCCGCTGGTAGCCATAGTCGCACACCAGGTTCTGGTTAAAGTAGCCGAAGGTGCGGTTGTCGGGCGTGGCGGTGAGGCCTACCTGGAAGGCATCGAAATAATCGAGCACCTGTTTCCAGAGGTTGTAGATGCTGCGGTGGCACTCGTCTATCACGATAAAGTCGAAGAACTCCATCGGAACCTTCTCGTTGTACACCACCGGCAGCGGCTCCTTCGGTTGCCATTTTCCTTCGTTGGGGTTCTCTTCCTCGTCGCGCTCGTCGAGCGGCGTACCTTTCAGGATGGAATACAGCCGCTGTATCGTGCTGATGTATACCTCGCTGTCGGTGGGTACGAACGAGCTGCTCAGGCGGGTAACGCCGTAGAGCTCCGGGAAGAGGCGGTTGTCATCCTGCGGCTCGTATCTTTTAAACTCCTGCTCGGCCTGCTCGCCCAGGTTCTTGGTATCGACCAGGAACAGGATACGTTTGGCTTTGGCAAATTTCAGGAGTCGGTAAATAGCCGTGATGGCCGTAAAGGTTTTGCCCGAACCGGTGGCCATCTGTATCAGCGCCTTAGGCCGGAATTCCCGGAACGACTTTTCGAGGTTGGTGATGGCCTGTACCTGGCACTCGCGCAGGCCCGTTTCCGGCAGCTCCGGAATATCGCAGAAGCGGCCGCGCAGAGTTTTCTCCTCCTTCAGCCACTTCTGAAACGTTTCGGGCCGGTGAAAGGTAAAAACAGGTCGGGAACGGGGTTTAGGGTCGCGGTAATCGGTAAATCGGGTGACGTTGCCGGTGCTCTCATACACAAACGGCAGCGGTCCGTTGTTGATGTACTTCAGCTTGGCGGTGGCATAATCTGTAGACTGGTCTTCGTGTACCGTCAGCTTTACGCCCTCTTCCTCACGCTTGGCCTCTATAATGCCTACCGGCTTCTTATCCACAAACAGCACATAATCGGCCGGACCTACATCAGTCTGGTACTCCTGTATGGCAATGCCTGTAGCAGCGCTCAGGTTTATTTTCTTTTTGTCCTGAATCAGCCAGCCCGAAGACACTAACAGTTTATCGATGTGGTCGCGGGCAATCTGTTCGGGATTTTGGTTCATAGGTACAACGGGAGTCAGGGAAAAATTGTGTTATCACATTAATGTGCTTAAATATATAGTATTTTATCCATAAATAAAGGAGAAATCTTAAAATATAAGATTGAAGCTAAACCTGGAAAACCAAATCATTCTTTACCTGTCACCACAGCCCTTGCACCCTTTGTATGGATAGTAAGATCGTGTCGGAAGCAATTGTTAAATTGCTTTCTATAGAACAAAAGGACTGCCCACAATTCCTGAGCAATCCTTTTAAAGTACTTGTATCGTATTTATCGATATCTACACAAACTTCTGTCGCAGCAACTTCATATCTTCACTTACCTTTACATCCAGGATCTTGGCATAGTGCTGCGTTGTTTTGATATTAGTATGTCCAAGCATTTTCGAAACACTCTCAATCGGAACCCCGTTTAGCAACGTAACAGTAGTAGCAAACGTGTGTCGAGCAATATGAAAGGTTAGCTCTTTGTCTATACCACAGAGAGAAGCTATTTCTTTTAAATAAGCATTCATTTTCTGGTTACTCAGCACGGGCAGCAATCTATCCTGATTTAAGCACTGTGGATGTTCCTGATACTTTTCTAGTATTTTTAATGCAGTTGGCAGGAGTGGGATTCTGGAAGAAGTATCTGTTTTCTGCCTGTTCTTGTATATCCATTTCTCCCCGTCGATGCCTATGGCAATGTTTGACCGCTTCAGTTTCTGCACGTCTACATACGCCAGTCCCGTAAAGCAACTGAACAGGAAAACATCCCGCACCTGCCCCAGTCGATCCATTGCAAACTCTTTGGCTGCCATCACCCCTATCTCCTCCTCCGTAAGGAATACCCTGTCTACTTTTTTAACTTTAGCTTTGTAGTTGATAAACGGATTAGCTATTAGCCAACCATTGGCCAGGCAGATCCGAATAATTTTACCAAAGTTCTTGATGTATTTAACTGCGGTGTTGTTTGCACACTTCCGCACACTCCGTAGGTAGAACTCATATTCCGTGATGAAGGCGTGATCTATTTTACGGATGTCAATGTCATTAATCTGAAACTTCCATTGCAGGAAGTCCCTTGTGTGACTTAGGGAGGTTATATAACGCTCTAATGTTCCTGGAGCGAATTCATCGCCGACCAGGGCCGCCATCTTACGGTTGTGGTCTTCAAATATCTCCATCAGATACCTTACCCGCTCTGCTTTTCCGGTTAGCCTGTACTTCAGGCTTTCAGCAGTAACATCAGCACTTTCCTCCATCATTTGGCGATGGGCTTCATAAACCTTTGCTTGGAGGTTATCCAGGAAGGCATTCAATAATTTAACTGCTTCTTTTGTACCGGAAGCACGTCCGGCAGCGGTATTCCACCTGCTCGGCTCACATTCTCTTCCGGTTGCCACTTCGGCACGCTTTCCGGCAACTGTAATTCTCAGATAAACAGGTACTGGGCCTGTTTGATAGTTTTTGGGCTTCTTCAGGTAGAAGAGAAGATTGAAATTGACTCTCATAATAGTGACCTTTAAAAGTTAAACAAATGTAGCTTTGCAGTCACCTGTAGTCAAGATGTACAGATATCGTACAGCTTGTATATCAACTGGTTATGTAGAATCTGGTGAGTAAAGAACTTCTCTAAAATGACTCACCGAATCACTCACCTTTTCTTTGCGAAAAACTGAATAATTTGGTAGAGTTCTGAAAACAAAAAAGCCTGCAATCATTTGATTTGCAGGCTTTTAGTTGTTTTTGATATGATAATCAGCAGAGAGTGAGGGATTCGAACCCTCGATACCCTTTTGAGGTATACACACTTTCCAGGCGTGCTCCTTCAACCACTCGGACAACTCTCTGTTTTTTGGTGGTGCAAAGATAAGGTATTTACTTTCATCTTTGCAAACTAAACCTGCCTATAGTTTATATTATAGCGTAATCTCTCCCCTGATGTTAGCACCCAGCCAGTAGGTTGTTTCTTCGCGGCTTAAGTTAAAACCGAGCACATACATCATTTTTGTGATGGCTGCTTCGGTAGTAATGTCCATACCGCCGATAACGCCCATGTCGAGCAGGTACTTACTTGTTTCGTAACGTCCCTGCTGCACCCTGCCCTCATCGCATTGCGACACATTCAGTATATAGATACCTCTGCCGATGGCTTCGCGCAGCAGTTGCAGGAGCCATGAAGAAGTTGGCGCGTTGCCTGCACCAAACGTCTCCAGCACTACACCGCGCAGTTCGGGAGTTTCTAAAATGCTACGTACCACGCTGGCTGTTATACCCGGAAAAAGCTTTAAGATGGCTACCCGGTCCTCCATGTGAAAGTGCGCCTTAAAGGGCTCGCGGGCATGCGGACGGATAGCTCCCCAGTAATAGTCTATGTCTACGCCAGCCTTAGCCAGCAGCGGATGGTTTTCTGACTTGAAGGCGTTAAAGTGACGGCTCTCCACTTTTTTAGCCCTATTGCCACGCAGAAGCAAATTATGAAAATATATGCACACTTCCGGCACAAGGCCTTTGCCATCAATTTTGGTGGCGGCAATCTGTAGCGCTGTAATCAGGTTTTCCCGGGCATCTGTACGTACGCGGCCAATAGGTACCTGGGCTCCGGTAAATATGACAGGCTTTTGCAGGTTTTCCAACAGGTAGCTGATAGCCGAGGCACTGTATGCCATGGTATCTGTTCCGTGTAAAATTACAAAGCCATCGTAACTATCGTAATGCTCCGATATTAGTCGTGCCAGCATTGCCCACTCCGCAATGTTCATATTCGAAGAATCGATGGGCGGCTCTATGCTGATTACCGTGAGCAAATACTTAAACTGCTGTAGTTCCGGCACTTTCTCCAGAATCAGGCTGAAGTTGAAAGGCACCAGGTGTTTGGCTTTTTCGTCAAAAACCATCCCGATAGTTCCACCTGTGTATATAATTAAAATAGAAGCTTCCGGATCGAGCGGTGCTGCGGTATCAATTTCTACTTTTTCTATTTTCATGACACAGATTTAAAGAGCCGGAGAGCGTTTCGGGTTGTAATGGCTGCAACTTCTTCCAGGGGCTTTTGCATAAGCTCTGCCACCCGACTGGCTACAAAAGAAAGATAGGCTGGCTGGTTGCGTTTCCCTCTGAAGGGTACTGGCGCCAGGTAGGGGCAGTCAGTTTCCAGCAGAAGATCTTCCAGCTTTACATGAGGCAACAACAAATCGAGGCCTCCGTTTTTAAAAGTGGCCACACCTCCTATTCCTATCATAAAGCCTAGTTCCGTTACTTTTACGGCCTGCTCTACAGAACCCGTAAAACAATGGAAAACACCTGTTAAGGTGCCATCTTGTTCGGCGGCAACAATTTCGTAAGCTTCCTCAAAAGAATCGCGGGTGTGCAGTACCAGGGGCAGGTGGTATTTTTTCGCAAGGGCCACCTGCACCCGCAGTGCTTCCTGCTGCTGCGGCAGAAACGTTTTATCCCAGTACAAATCGATGCCGCACTCTCCTACTGCCGCAAACTTGCGCTTGCTTAGCCACTCCTCCACCAGGTACAGCTCTTTTTCGAATTCCTTCTGAACAGATGTCGGGTGAAGCCCCATCATGGGCAGGCAAAGTTCCGGGTGACGAGCCTCTGTTTCCAGCATCACATCAATCGAGGTATGATCGATGTTTGGCATATAAATTTTCTGCACTCCTTCAGCCTCTGCTTTTGCCAGCACCTCCGCCTGGTCCTGCCGAAAGGCCTCTGCATAAATATGGGCGTGCGAATCAATTAAGAACATAAAAGATAAAGTATTTAAGAATACCGGTTATCTGAAGAGGTAGCCGGCATTGCTGCGAAAAATTTGGTTTTTATTTCAAGTGATGAAACAGAGCGTATGTCAATTCGTGTTATCACAGATCCATGTCGATTCCTGATAGCAGGAGCATCTTCACCTAAAGCAGATTTCAAATATACATTTTCAGACGAAACGATCATAACAAATATTTAAATCTGTTAGTATTTTGAAGGCACTCCTTTAAATAAGTGAATTAACCGCTCTCTGTTTTTAAAACTGTCATTCACGATCTAATCTTACCAGTTGAATTCTATGCCGGGATAGTTCAAAAACAGGTTATAAAATTGCTGGTATAGGTCAGCCATTTAACAATTACCGGTTAAATTATTTAAATGAAAATGGCCTCCAGAAGGAGTTTTGCTTTAAAAGTGCCAAGGGTAGCTGGCAGTGGGCTCAGGTAGTCAGGGTCTGTTAGTACTTCCTCCCCTTCCAGCTAACGCCAGAGGGCATAAAAAAGAACAGGATGAGCAGCACGGAAGTGAAGACCAGGTAAAGCTCAAAAAGAAAGTACAGCCACCACGACGGCAAAGGCAAATGCAGGCGCTTGAGGCAAATGCGGAGGTAAATACTTTGAAGCAGTAGTTTAAGGGCAAAAACACCCATCATGATAGCAAAAGAAGTGTGCACAAAAAAGGGCAGCCACACGGGGTAATA
Organism: Pontibacter qinzhouensis; assembly: GCF_008017455.1. Lineage (GTDB taxonomy): Bacteria > Bacteroidota > Bacteroidia > Cytophagales > Hymenobacteraceae > Pontibacter > Pontibacter qinzhouensis. The sequence continues at coordinate 6,971 of NZ_VRTY01000161.1, forward strand.
CGCAGCGTGCAGCACCAGAATCAGGACCATGTAAAACGGAAGGTGCATGGAGCCGCGCATCCATCGCCGGCGCTGGCGCAGCAAATCGGGTAGTGTGGCAGCAGGCTCCGAAAAGGCCAGCACGGAGTTGTGGAACAGGTTCCGGAAGCCAAAACCGCGCTTTATTACCTGATTAAATATGGCCACATCTTCGGTTACCGAAAACCTGATTTGCTCATAACCACCTGTTGCCTCATAGGCCTGGCGCGTCAGGAGCATGTTGTTGCCCATAGTAGAAACTGGCAAACCCAGGTCGGTTAACACCTGCATCAGCCCCAGCGCATACACCCAATCCATAGCCTGCAGGCGTGCAAAAAGGCTTTTTCCGGCAATGGTGGTAGTGCCGGTTACAACACCTGTACCTGGATCAAGGCTGGCTAGCATAGCAGTTACCCATTGCGGCGGAACGGCTATGTCGGCATCGGTGTAAAAAAAATAGTCGGAAGTGGCAAGGCGGGAGAGCTGCGCCAAAACATTGGCTTTACCTTTGGCCAGCCCCATGGCAGAATTAATGGAGATGCACCTGTAATTCGGCTTATCTTGTATAAAATCATCTATAATGGCACGGGTAGCATCTGTGGAGGCATCATCTCCTATAAGTACTTCAATTTTTTCTTTTGGATAGTGCAGTTGCTCAATTGCCTGAAGACAGCGAGTAATAGTATGCGCCTCGTTGCGGGCTGCTATTAATATGCTGATGTG
>NZ_VRTY01000162.1 GCF_008017455.1 Pontibacter qinzhouensis
CATAACGCCAGCATTATTCGTAAGCGCCAGTTTTTCGTTCGTCATCATCCAGCCCTCTCCTTCCGACAGCACCTTGCCATACTCTTTGTAAGACGACCAGTTCTTCACGTAAACAAAATCAGCATCCTGCAGCGCCTTCTCCTGATCGTACTCTATTGTTGCGCCTGCTGTAAAACTGCTTTCCAGTTCATAGCCTTCGGGGTGCGTGATCACAAAATCGACATCGGCAGCACACATCCATTCGGCAAAAGAGTTTGGTACCGCCTGTGGCAGCGCCTTCACATGAGGCGCCCAGGTAAGCACCACTTTAGGTTTGCGACCTGTAGGTTTCTGCTCCGATATTGTAACCAAATCGGCTAGGCTCTGCAGTGGGTGCCGCGTAGCCGACTCCAGGCTCAGAATCGGAATGCCGGTGTATTTTATAAACTTGTTCAGGATGTCTTCGCTGTAGTCTTCCTCTTTGCTTTGCAGCTTCGGAAATGAGCGCAGCCCCAGAATATCGCAATACTGGCCCATAACGGCAGCAGCTTCTTTAATATGCTCTACTGTAGTACCGTTCATTACTACTCCCTCCTGCGTCTCCAGTGCCCAGCCTTCTTTATCGAGGTTCATCACCATCACGTTCATACCCAGGTTTAGCGCCGCCTTTTGGGTACTCAGGCGGGTGCGCAGGCTTGGGTTCAGAAATATGAGACCCAACGTTTTGCCGGCTCCTAGTTCTTTATAGGCTAATGGGTTTTTCTTCAGTTCAAGTGCTTCGTTTACGAGTGCGGCTACATCGGCTACATCGTACACAGAAGTAAAATTTTTCATAGTGCTACGAGTTAAGAAAGTAAGTTTCTAAAGGCTTCCAGAAATTGATCTGCATCCGCTTTGGTTACAGATAGCGCCGGCAGCAGGCGTAAGGTATTTTTATTGTTTGCAGAACCAGTAAAAATCTTGTGCTCGTGCAGCAGTTTGCTTCTAACCGGGCCGCATGGCTCCGGCAGTTCCACACCTATCATCAGTCCCTGCCCGCGCACTTCCTTCACGCCCTCCAGCTTCTGAAGCTCCTCCATCAGGTAATTGCCGATAGCGATGGCATTGTTCATCAAATCTTCCTGCTCCATCACCTCCAGCACTGCCAGACCAGCAGCGCAAGCCAGGTAATTTCCTCCGAAAGTTGTACCCAACATGCCATGTTTTGCCTGAATGTGTGGAGCGATCAACACGCCACCAATCGGGTAGCCATTGCCCATGCCTTTGGCTGTTGTAATAATATCGGGGGATACGTTCGCATACTGGTGAGCGAAGAATTTGCCCGAGCGTCCGTAGCCCGATTGTACTTCGTCTAAAATCAGCAGAGCACCATTTTCTTTGCAAAGCGAGGCTACAGCTTCCAGGAACCCTGTGTCCGGAATGTAAACGCCACCAATTCCCTGGATGCCTTCTATAATAACAGCAGCAAAAGCCTCTTTCGCAAAAGCTTCTTGTACTGAGGCTAAATTGTTGAATGGCAGAAACAGGAAGTTATCGGTTTCGTTTATCGGCGCAATTATGCTCAGGTTATCGGTAGCGGCAACTGCAGCTGATGTACGCCCGTGGAACGAGTTTGTAAAGGAAATTACGCGCTTGCGGCCCGTCTGGAACGAAGCAAGTTTAAGGGCATTTTCGTTGGCTTCTGCTCCCGAATTGCACAGGAAAAGGCTATAGCTCTCGTAGCCACTCATCTGGCCGAGCTTTTCAGCTAACTCTTCCTGCAGCGGCATTTTTACAGCGTTCGAGTAAAACCCGATCTGGTGCAGTTGGTCCTGTATGCGTTTAATATAAGCAGGATGGCTGTGGCCGATAGAAATAACGGCATGGCCACCGTATAAATCAAGATACTCCACCCCGTTCTTGTCCCAAACCTTCAGTCCGGAAGCTTTAACAGGTTCAATATCGAAAAGAGGATATACGTCAAAAAGATTCATCTTTTGATGGCTGTTTGGTGGTTGTTAATTGTTAGATAGTTTAATTGTTAAATGGTTAGATGGTTGATTTCGGTACGCTCCTTCCGCTACTCCAACTGCTCCTATCTTCCAAGCAACATTAACAGCTGCATACTTTTTCCGTGGCCCAATAAACTGTAAGCCTTTGGCCGACATTCGACCAAAAGAAAATCAACAAAAAACAAATACAATTAATTTAAAAAGCGGCTGGTTTTAGTTTAAGCCCAGCAGTTTCGTCGAGGCCAAAAAGCAGGTTCATGTTCTGCACTGCTTGACCGGCGGCTCCTTTCAGCAGGTTGTCGATCATGCTTGTAATCACGAGCATATCGCCGTGCTTCTGGAGGTGCACCACGCATTTGTTTGTATTCACCACCTGCTTCAGATCAGGGTTATGCTCGGTTACAAACGTAAACGGGTGCAACTCGTAGAACCGCCTATAAAGTTGCTGCGCCTCCTCCAGGCTAAGCTGCGTTGGCAGGTAAGAGGTAATGAAAATGCCACGGGAGAATGGCCCCCTATACGGAACAAAATGGATAGCCACCTCCTGCTCCGGCTGCAAATGCCGCAGGCTGCGCTTAATTTCGCGGAGGTGCTGGTGGCTCATTACTTTATACGTGCTCACGTTTTCGGTGCGCCAGCTAAAATGAGAAGTCGGGCTCAGGCTCTGGCCGGCACCGGTAGAGCCGGTAATACCGCTCACATGCACATCGGCAGTTAAATGGCCTGCAGAAGCTAATGGCAACAAACCAAGCTGTATGGCAGTAGCAAAGCAGCCGGGGTTAGCAATGTGCTGTGCCTGCTGAATCTGTTCGCGCTGAAGTTCGGGTAAGCCATACGTAAATGTTCTTTCTTCTGCCTCTACGGCAGCCGTCTCCGTGCCTTCGTTCCAGCGGAAATCCTGGCTCAGGTCCACGATTTTAGTTGAAGCAGGAACAGTGGCCGACGCCAGGAATTTCTTTGCCTCGCCATGGCCGGTGCACAGGAAAAGTACATCCACGTCGCCATCAGCTTCAGCTGAGAAAACCATATCAGTTTCGCCTAGCAGGTCAGGGTGTGTTTCTGAAACAGGTTTGCCTGCCTGGCTGCGGCTTTGCACATACGCTAAAGACACTTGTGGGTGGAGTAAGAGCAGGCGAAGTAACTCTCCGCCTGCGTATCCTGCTCCACCCACAATGCCTGCCTTTATCTTATCTGTCATTTTAGTGTCGATCCGTTGATTTTATGGTACATCACGGACTGGTTTCCGAATATTTTAGAGAAGCCTTTTACATCTTCGCCGCTCCAGGTGTTGTTCATTTCACCGTAGCTGCCAAACTTGCTCGACATCAGGTCATGCCCCGACTCAATACCTTCTACCTGGAAACGGTAAGGTGCCAGCAGCACATCTACTTTGCCCGTTACGTTTTGCTGCGTATCCTGCAGAAAAGCTTCGATGTTGCGCATGGTCGGGTCCAGAATCTGGCCTTCGTGCAGCCAGTTACCATACCAGGCCGACAGCTGGTCTTTCCAGTATAGCTGCCATTTGGTCAGCACATGCTTTTCGAGGGTGTGGTGCGCTTTTATAATTATAAGTGGTGCGGCTGCTTCAAATCCAACACGGCCTTTAATACCAATAATTGTGTCGCCTACGTGTATGTCGCGGCCAATCGCAAAAGGCCCGGCCAGTTCCTGCAGCGCCTGAATGGCCTCTACCGGGCTGGCGTAGGTTTTGTTGTTCAGACCAACCAGTTCGCCTTTTTCAAAATGAAGCGAAACACGCTCCGGCTCCTGCTTTGTCAGCTGCGTCGGGTAAGCCTCTTCGGGTAATGGCAGGTGCGAGGTCAGGGTTTCCTTCCCGCCTACTGATGTTCCCCAGATACCTTTGTTGATGGAGTACTGCGCTTTTTTATAATCGTATTCTACGCCGTATTTCTTCAGAAACTCTATTTCTTCTTCTCTGGATAATCTGTTATCGCGGATCGGGGTTAGAATCTCCACATCCGGTATCATCATCTGGAAAATCATATCGAAGCGAACCTGGTCGTTGCCAGCTCCCGTGCTACCGTGCGCCACAAAAGAAGCACCTACCTGCTGGGCATGCCGGGCCACCGCAATGGCCTGCGTCACGCGCTCAGCGCTAACAGATAGAGGATATGTGCCATTCTTAAGAACGTTACCGAAAATAAGGTATTTAATGCAGCTCTGATAGTAGTATGCAGTTTCGTCGAGGGTGGTGTGTTCTTTCACGCCAAGAGAGTAAGCTCTTTCCTCTACCTCTTTCAGCTCTTCTTCTGAAAAACCGCCTGTATTTACTAACACCGAATACACTTCAAGCCCTTTTTCTTCTTTCAGGTACTTCACGCAATACGATGTGTCTAGTCCGCCACTAAAGGCTAATACTACTTTATCTTTCATTCTTAGGGTTTATTGATATACGAGTTCAAGGTCTGAGCTTCTTACGTGCTCCACGTTCTGGTTTACCGCTATGGGAGCCTTCTGTTCAATAGCGGCACTAGGCTTTTTTTCTCTTGCCGGGTCGAAGAGCATGGCCGTGCACAGGCAGTTGCTACGCCCTTTCATGGTCAGAATCTCAAAGTTCACGCAGCTTTTGCAACCCTGCCAGAATGCTTCATCGTCGGTCAGCTCCGAGTAGGTAACAGGTGTGTAACCAAGCTCAGAGTTAATCCGCATAACGGCAAGCGCAGTGGTAAGACCAAAGATTTTGGCCTTGGGGTACTTAGTGCGCGAAAGTTCAAATATCTTCTTTTTAATTTGTTTAGCCAAACCGCTTTTGCGTAAGTCAGGCGACACAATCAGGCCTGAGTTAGCCACATACTCCCCATGGCCCCAGGTTTCTATATAACAAAATCCTGCCCACTTGCCATTTTCCTCCAGCGCGATCACGGCTTTGCCTTCAAGCATCTTCTGAGTCAGATACTCAGGTGAACGCTTGGCAATGCCGGTACCTCTTGCTTTTGCAGACGATTCCATCTCATCGCAGATCTGTTGTGCGTATGAGATATGTTGCCCATCGGCAACGGTGATAATGAAACCTGACTGGTTGCTCATAATCGTGAAATATAAAATGACTGTGCCTTACACAGCTGATGAACCAAAAAAGATAGTACGAATAATACGAATCGAATAATTGCACTTTCCAGCGCAATTATTAAAACGATGTAATAGAAGTAGATGGAGGAATGATTACTGCGTAGGTAATCGGAAAGCGCATCGGCCTAGGGCCTGTAGCAAAACAGCATTTGCGGTGCCCTAAAAACTACCCTACTTGATAGGATAGAAAAAGACGCATTCCTGTTAGAGGAATGATTTATCATATAAGATGATAAAACCGGCTTTTTTTTCATTTTTTGATTTAAGTAGTGGTATTTGTTTTGATTATACCAATTATAAGCACAAATGTTTCTTATAATTTTTGGGAAATACAAATGTTAAAACGATTTTTTTAAATCTTACAGCAAAAAACTTTCTATAAATGGCTTTAGCGCTTTGCAGGCTAAGAACCCTAAGAAGTTTCTTACAACTCTAATGCCAGAAACAGCAGGTGCAGAGATTAAGTGCCTTTAAGTGGCAGATTATTTTAATGTAAAAGCCTAACTTGCCGCTCAGTTCTGCACCTGTTTATGAAAAACCTGACGCTACGCGTATTTTTTGGACTATTGTTTTCTGCTATCGGTACGGTATCGCTGCTGTTTTACCGCGACGTTCTGCTATCTGCCATCTGGTTGAGCTTCGGCAACGGGCTCCTGCTCACCGATTATAAACTGACCAAACTAGATGCACAAGGCAATCCTTACCTGCAACCTGTACCTAAAGCCAGATTCTATGCCGGCCTGTTCCTGATTGCGCTAGCTGTTCTGCTGCTTTTCCTGCAAATTGTGCTTGATATACAGGAGGTAAAGCCTTAAATCTAGTTCTAAAAAAATTAGAGGCCAGTAAAAAAAGCCGCACCCTTAGATTAAAATCATGCTTTTTTCTTCTGAAGGGCATTTTGATTTGAATAATTCAGACGAATTGATTTGCAGCTGTACGCGTGAGTGCGACGGATGGCTAAGCAATCATTAAATGCGGTTTTGGAGCGTTAGCACCACATACTTCACTTCATTCTCGCGGTAAAGCCTCAGTTTAAGTTTTTTACCTGGGCCTTTCTCTAAATACCCCAAAATGTCGGATAGCGACATTTCAAAACAACTCTGGCCATTAATGCTCAGAATCTGGTCGCCGCGCATAAGGCCTACAGCATGGGCAGGAGATCCATCCACCACATGCGCTACCTCATAAAATTTCATGCCGATAACGGGGGCACCTACTTCAAAACCAGCCAGGTTGTAGTTAAATGGTTCTTTGTAACGCTTGTTTGGAATTAAGGTCATCTGGCTGTGCGGGTAATCGAAAATAACAGTAAACCGCTTCAGGATATCTGAACCCAGGTTGCCGTTACGGTCTGAAATGTTCATGGCTGCCTGAATGGAGGCTTCGTCTGGGTAGGAAGCCGGTAAGTTCTGAAGCTCATGCCTGCCAATAGAAAAGCTGTTGATGCGCCCTATTTTGCCGTTTATATCGCCACTCAGGCCACGGCCCAGGTAGGCTTCCATGACCTTTGGTGGCAATGCCAGTTGCGAATTGCTCGGCAGGTACAGCGAGAGCGAATGGCTGGCACCTGTATCGACCACCAGTTTAACCCGAATGGTATCGCCATTATGCTGCCGCACATGCGCAAAAATATAAGCTTTGTCGCGCTCCAGGTGCAGCGGGTAAACCTCTCCGCGTTTCGGCGGCTTAAGCTTAACATCGGGGCGCAACAAAGTTAGGTGCTTGGAGCTGTAATTAATTTTAACAATAAAATTCTTGAAGATGTCGTAGCCGATTATGCCATGAACCGGCATCCCCATTCTGGACGACAGATGAAAAATATCTTCTTTCAGCACATACACATCCTGGTTCTCGCCTGCAATACCTTTCATCTTTAGCGAATTGCCTTGTGAGTAAAAAGCCTTCAGCGTGTCGCCTGTACCTAGCCCCTTAATCTCAATTTCGGTCGTATTATTCAGATTAAGAGAGTCGGTGTAGTAGAGGTGCGTAATCAGGATATTTTTTACACCGGTATCAAGAATGAAGTTAAGCGGTGGAGAATCGTTTATCTGAACGGGAATAATGATCAGGTTATGAATAAAATGAAACGGTAGAATAACACTGTTTCGGTTTGAAGAGAAAGCAACGGTATCGTGGGCAGCTAATTTTTGAGCATGGCTCTCTACCTCTAACAGCAGGAAGAGCGAAAGACAAACTAAAGTGAAAAGACCTTTTTTTGTCATGATCAAACACTAGAAATTCTGAAGATAACTAACATGCGTTATTTAGCTAACACAGTACTTTATCTATACGTTCAATCGCAGATTTAAGCAATAATTTAACTAAAAATATAAATGTTCTAACTTTGAAACATAAAAAACCAGCCTTAACCAGGCAGCTTGACTTACAGCAGCAAAAACAATTAGATCAGTAACCAACCCCAGATAGCTGCATAACATATCTATTGTTATGCAGGAGGCATTGGTCTGTTGCTTCAGCCGGAATACGGGTACCTACTACAGTGTAATAATTTTAGTGCAGTTACCAGGCCGGCAGCTGACTATCCTGAATTATTCTATTGAATTAGGCACTTGTTTAATGGCTAAGAAAGCTGTAAATTGATTGAAATAGAGCTATTTACATGGAG
>NZ_VRTY01000163.1 GCF_008017455.1 Pontibacter qinzhouensis
TCAAACGAACTGCAGGTAACCGCAACTACGCCTCCTGCCTTTTTAATTCACCCTGGCGACGATACCAAGGTGCCGGTCCAAAACAGCCTGCGGTTCTATGAGGCGCTGCTGCGGCACCAGGTACCGGCAGAGCTGCACATCTACCCAACAGGTGAGCATGGCTTCTCCAGAGGTGCTCCCAAAGATAACTGGCTGGAGCGCTGCCGCCACTGGATGATTGCCAGCGGCTGGATTAACTAGCGTTTTAGCTGGCAAATAGGGTTCAGAAGCTTTTAAATTTCTATGGAAACCGGCAAGCCCACAGCCTTTCTTTAACAAGATTGCGCTTTATGCGTAAAGCCTAAGCAATATATAGCATTAAAACTTTACTTGCTACTGCACACACTTACCATAAAGCGCAATGATAAAACTAATTACTGCTTCAGAACGTCACGAAGCCAAAATAGGAGACTGGCTTATTTCGAATTACCTTTTTTCGTTTGCGGACTTCTATGATCCCTCTAATGTTCAGTTCGGGCCCTTGCGTGTATTTAACCATGAATATGTAGCGCCTAAAAGTAGTTTCCCGGCGGCTCCGAACACCGAAATGGAGATTGTTACCCTGATTCTCAGTGGTGAGCTCACCTACCGCGATAATCTTGGCAAGGAGACTAAGATACAGGCAGGTGGCGTACAACGTATAACGGCTGGCACCGGTATAACCTACACCCTCAGCAACGAGTCGGAAGAAGATGAACTGCATTTAATCCAGATGTGGTTTCTACCGAACAAAACAGGCCTGGCACCTTCCTATGAATATATGGATGTAGAGTTCCTGACCACCAGTAACAAGCTGATGCCTTTGGTAACCGGACAAAAAGTGCTGGAAGACCTGGTTTACCTCAACTCTAACTCTACCGTTTATTTTGGGTCTGCCACCCAAGGAGAAAGTATAGAATTCAGAACCTTTAAAATCAGGAAATCGCTGCTGTATATCCTGACCGGTACTGTTGAAATTAATGGCGCAGAAGTAGATAAATGTGATCATGCCAGGCTTGAGAGCCAGGAGGTTATCCAGATTCATGCCTCAGCTGATGCTACCTTTATTTTAGTAGATGTACCAGCCTTGGAAGCAAATTTCTAAGCCAACTAACACCTACCTTGTAGCCAAAACAGCCTGCATGAAATAAGGTCGTGCTTTCTCATGCAAAGATGAAAAGGTTAAAGTCATTAAATGTTCCCATATATTATGCTACTAAGTACAAAAAGCCAACTGCTGCCGGTATAGCCATACCAGCAGCAGTTGGCTTTTGTTTTATGGCAGAAAAAAATGACAACTGCGGTGTGAGGTGCTTAAATAAAAATTAAAAGAAATGCTCAACAAGACATACATATATCTACCAAAGGGGATTTAACTATCGTACTGTTCGGCATAAATTATCCTAATGAAAATGGCCTTCAGAAGGCTTACTATTAAAATTTTGCCAAGGGTCTGTCGCTTTGGATTCTCTATCTGCTTTAGCCAGCAAATAAATTCATGTATTAAAATTTGATATGTTAATTTAAATGTACCTACATTTAAATTTTAAACGTACTTATAGTCATGAGAAAAATCAAGGATGTATATAACGCAGTACCTGCGCCCATTGCTGATCTTATAACCTACAGGGCACTGCCGACACAGGAGGTGAGCTATATCGATCCGTTCCTGTTCCTGAACCATCATGGGCCGCAAACCTATAAACCAGGTAACCGGGGGCTACCATTCGGGCCGCATCCGCACCGAGGTTTCGAGACGCTTACTTTTATTCTGGAGGGTGACATTATGCACCAGGACACTGGCGGCGGACAAAGTGTGATAGAGGCAGGAGGTGTGCAATGGATGACAGCAGGACGAGGACTTATCCATGCAGAGATTTCATCCGACAAATTTAAACGCGAGGGTGGCCCACTGGAAATTCTGCAGCTTTGGTTTAACCTGCCAGCCAAATATAAAATGGTGGCTCCCAATTACATTGGCCTCCAGAAAAATGAATTGCCTGTTGTAACCGAAGATGAAGGCAAAGTAAGGATTACGGTTATATCCGGCACCTGGGGAGATGTGAAAGGCCCGATAGATTCTTTAAGTGATATTTCGATGAACAGTATAGCACTAGACAAAGGAGGACGGTTTACCAAACATGTGGCTTCAGCACAAAATATTTTCTTTTATGTGGTAAGAGGCGCAATTCTTGTAAATGGCGAAACGGTACAGAAGCTGAACCTGGTTGAGTTCCAGAATGAAGGAGAGGAGCTGCAGGTAGAAGCCCTGGAAGATGCGTACCTCCTGTTGGGTCATGCACAACCTTTTAACGAACCGGTGGTGTCGCAGGGGCCTTTTGTAATGAACTCCGAAGAAGAGATAAGAGAAGCTTACCGCGATTATCAGTTAGGAAAGATGGGCAGCTGGGAAGGCTGATCTTAAAATTTGCACAAGCAGCGGCCTTGTCTGCTATATAAGTTCAGGCAAGGCCGCTGCTTTATTCTAAGCATATACTTGTCGGTTGTCTACGACGCGGTTTAGTTTGCCGCCCTCGCTGCGAGGTATTTCTCCTGTAACTTTCAGGGTCACTTTCATGGTAAGGCCAGTGTTTTCTTTCAGCCTTTTGCCAAACGTAGCGCTTAACTCCGAGAGCACCGGGAAGCGACACAGCTCTACAATAGAAATATGCTGCAGATCGAGCGCTCGTAGTAGCTTTTCGCTTACCTCTACATGTACCTCCACCTCATCCATGGTTCCCTCTCTTGAAACAATAAGCTGGTAATGAGGAGTTAGATGCTCGAACATTTGCAACACTTCCTCTACCTGCGTGTAAAACAAATTAACACCTCGTATTATCAGCATACCATCGGCTCGACCTTTTATGGGGCCCATTTTAATATGGGTGCGCTTCCCGCACTGGTCGTAGAACAGGTTTGTAATGTCGTTGGTGCGATACCTGATAAGTGGCATTCCTCTTTTGGTGAGCGTAGTGAGGACCAATACGCCCAGCTCGCCTTCGGGCAGTACCTCGCCTGTATCTTTATCTACTATCTCGGGGTAAAAGTGGTCTTCCCAAACATAGCTGCCTGAACCAGGCTCCTCCACATCTTCCTGCGACACGCCAGGTCCGATAATTTCGCTTAAGCCATAAATGTTCGTTGCCTGCAGGCCAAGTCCGTTCTGCACGTGCTGTCGTATGGTCTCTGTCCAGGGTTCTGCACCGAGCAAGGCATATCGGAGGTTCAGGCTCTCTAACGGAATTTCGCGCTTCTGCAATTCCTCTGCAAGCGTTTGAGCATAGGAGGGGGTACAGCAGAGCACATCGGGTTTAAAGTCCTGCAGCAGCATGAGTTGCCGCTCGGTCATACCTCCGGAAACAGGAACTATCGTCATGCCTAATTTCTCGGCGCCATAGTGCAGGCCAAGCCCACCTGTAAAAAGCCCGTAGCCATAGCCGTTTTGCAGCATCATGCCGGGTTTACAACCACCTGCCGCCAGCGAGCGAGCCACCACTTCCGAAAAAATATCGATGTCGCCAGCAGTATAGCCTACTACAGTTGGCTTGCCTGTGGTGCCACTTGAGCAGTGAATTCTGGAAATCTCCGCACGCGGTACTGCCAGCAGGCCAAAAGGGTAGTTGTTGCGGAGATCCTGCTTGTTTGTAAAAGGCAGTAAAGGAAGATCATCGATTCCTTTAATCTGAGATGGCTGCAGCCCTACCTCATCAAACTGCTGGCGGTAAAAAGGAACTCTATCGTACACATAGTTCACCAGGTTGCGGAGCCGCTCGTTTTGCAGTTTACGCAGCTTTGGCAAAGGGAGCGTTTCAATGGCAGGATTAAATAGCATAAGTTAGCCAGCAAAAATGCTGTTTACTTGTGAAAAATTCTGTTTTCTGATACTATAAGTTGCAACAGATTACGCAATAAAACAAGCTTTTTAAGCACTAGTTCAGCCATTTAGCCATCTTCCGGATTTAGCAAAATGAACGTTTGTTAAGATATGCCCTATGTTAACCTATGCAATTACCAGCTATTTCTGTGCTTAATTGATTAAGTAGAACATTAGAATTTCAATGAAGTAGTGTTAAATTTAGATTAATTTTTTCTGCACCCTACTTGATCTTAAAAACAAATAGTATAAATAAATATTAAAATAAACCAAAAGCTTATATTCCTGCTTAAGGATTGATGACTACGCTTTCGAAAAAGCTTATATTCCTGCCAATACTTATTACGTAATTCTTATATCTCCTGTAAAAAAAAGCCGGTTGTATCTTACTCAGCCACAAGAACGGCATCTTGGTTTTGCTGGAATTCAGGAGAGCTTACCAAAAAAAGTAAAGCAATTATTCTAATGAAAAAGCCCTTCCAACAGTTTTTTCTGCCAGAAGGGCTTAGGGTTTAAGCTGTTAATTTCAGGTCAGCGGCCGCGTTTCGGGGCTCCTTTTGCTGAACTGCCCCTACCCGTGTTGCTTTTAGGACCACTGCTGCTTTTCCTGTCTGTTGGTCGGGGGGCAGACTTTGCCGCTCCTCTGGTGCCCCGCTCTGCGGCTGGTTTTGCAGCACCCCGTCTGGCAGGTGCTTCTGGTCTGGCAGCTGGTCTTACTAGTGCTGATGTTTCGCGGGTGCGTGAGCTTCCGGTGGCCTCCGTTCGGGTTTTGCTATAGGTTTTGGCTCCTCCACGGCCTTTTGCGGCAGCAGTTGGTTTTGAGTATTTTTGAGCAAGAATGCTGGTGATCTGGGCTATTTCGGACTCCGTCATGGCGCGCCAGTGCCCGCCAGGTAGTTTAGCCAGTTTTATAGACTCAATGCGTACCCGCTGTAAGTGCTGCACCTTATAGCCAAGGGCTTCGCACATCCTTTTAACATGGTGGTTGGTGCCTGGTTCCAGTACTATTCTAAAGCGGGTGGTGGCTTCTTTTGTAACTGTAGCATGCTTTTGCTCTTCACCTGGTTCCGTGTTCTCGCCACTGCTACCCAACTTTGTCAGAAACTCAGAAGTAATAGGTTTATCTACGTGCACCACATACTCCTTCTGGAACCTGTTGTCAGCTTTGGTCATTTTGCGCACCACCTCACTGTCGTTGCTCAGGAAAATGAGTCCTTCCTCGTCGCGGTCCAGGTGGCCAATCGGTAGGATAGAGGCTGGGTAATTAAGCGCCCTGATAATGTTGTTTCTGACAGAAAGATCGGTGGTTACGGCTATGCCAGCAGGTTTATGAAAAGCAAGCATTACAGGCTCCTCCTCGCGCACATTCAGCAGCTGATCGTCTACGCGAACTTTGTCTTTGGCGGTGACCATGGTGCCAGGCTTTGGCAGCTTACCGTTAACAGTTACACGCCCTTGCTCCAGTAGTTTGTCGGCTTCCCGGCGGGAGCACATGCCGCTGTCGCTAATAAATTTATTTAATCTCTTTGGTTCCATATAAGTAAAATACGACGCCTTGCCACGACTGGCTGCCTCGCTGCTCTAAACGCCACCTAATACAGGCGTATCGCAAAATTACCTTAAATCCGGAGCTTAACCTATTCTCACCGCTGAAGGAGTAAAAATTAGTTGAAGATCCAGCAGCAATTTCTATGGCTAGTAATTTGTGTATACTGCTAGTTTAGGCGTAGCCGCAATTAATGGTTTAACATAACCACAAGTTACGCTGCGCTAAACTTGCGGCATAGTTAACTATATAGATAGGTATTACTACCCCTTTATAAGTTATACACTCCAATTATTCTAATAGAAATAGCCTCTAAAAGACTTTACATTGAAATATTGCCAAGGGCCTTGCGAATTTCTATATAAGTGTAGAAACTCTACTACACCCATTTTCTAAACAAAAAGAACTTTTATTATTTGCTAATCTTGAAGCGCGTCCAGTAGGTAGTGTCAGAAGTCTTAACCTCTATTAAATAGGTGTCGGGGCGAAGTTTGCCGACATTGTAGCGCCAGGTATTTTTATTAGCGACCATACTTACCGGCTTTTTATAAACAAGTTTTCCGGCTTTATTTGTAATATGTAGCGTAGCATTCTCCTCCAGCTCCTGTTCAAAATCGAGCAGAAACGTTCCGTTTTTGCCGGTTTGCAGGTGTATGCCCGAAAGGGTAGCTAACCGGGCAGTGGTATCTGCTTTAACCAGTATATGCTCTTGTTGCAGGCTTGGGAGCTGGGTGGTCGCTTCCTGTGCCCAGGCTTGCCCGACTACAAAAGCCAGTGGTAAGGTTAAGGCAAAAATATAGTGTTTTCTCTTCATGTCTTTCTCAGCTCGGTTGTGTAAGTATATTACAGAATTCAGGCCAGCTTTTGGGTTAGGGTACGTTAGGGCCGCTTTTTATGGCCGGTTTTATTTTACTTTCATTTACATCGAGACACCAGTTGATGGAAGTTGCACTCATTCTCACACCTCCAATGTATTGTATACCTTCTCTGAGCGCTGGCACCTGATCTTGCTGCTGCACTGCTTTCTCACCTGCTGCCGTTAATTGAAAAAGGCCATTTACAAAGTCTACCAGCAACGGCTGTAGTTGCTGCATCAGCAGATCGATTTGTTTATCGCCGAAACCGTAGCCGGGTGCAGCCTCCCAGAAGGCTTGCTGAAAAGCGTGCCTGGTTAACGGGCCCTGCGTGTGCAGTATTTCCAGCATAAGCATTTCCGGGCGGTTTAAACCAGTTGCGCAATCCGGGAAGCGTGTAAAATGTAAGGTTAAGGCCTGCTTCAGGTGACGGAACGGGTGTAAATCGCCCTGTATGAGCTCCTGCAGTAGCAAAGGCGACTCATCGGCGTAGCCTTGCCAGACCTGCTGCGCCAGGTTCAGATCATCGGGCCGCAACGTGAGGCGCTGCTCAAACACCTCCTGCAGTTGCTGCGAAGTAAGTTGACTGATGCAACCTGCTTCTGGTGTGGCTAGCTGCAGTTTCTGGTGGTGCAAGGGCTTAAAAAAATTCAGGAGGAACAACAGGTTTACCTGGCACATTAGGTCTGAGTCGAACCACAGCACCAGTTCTTCATAACCATGCACATGCCTGAGCTCCTGTAACACATCGAGCACCTTTTCTTTGTAAGCGGATGGTTGCTCCTCGTAAAACTCACAAATGTAGGTTTGCCTGGTTTCCCAGAAGCTATCTTCCCGGAACTGTGGCACGACAGGTCCCTCCGACATAACCTCGCGCCACACAAGCACCTGGCCGGGCAGGTTAGCCGCCTCAAAAGAAGAAAGAGAGGCGTCTCCGTTAATGATGTGCAGCATTCTATTCATTTTTCTGACTAGGTGGTTTAGAGGCAATAGCGCTACCTGCACTCTACTCGGCAAGCACCAGAGAAGGCAATAGCAAAAGAATCCAGCATTAAATTATTTACATTAAATTGCCCTTCAAAAGCAAATTTGAGTTTTTACTGCCAAGGGTAGCTTTAGTAGCGCACGGTGTAGGCAATTACTCTGTTATCCAGAAAGGTAGGCACTAACAGCAACTGAAGCTGTGGAGAGTAGCTGATGTCGGCGGTGTTTATTTTTTGT
>NZ_VRTY01000164.1 GCF_008017455.1 Pontibacter qinzhouensis
TGTTAGGCTAAAGCCGTAACATCTAAAAAGCCACTAAAAAAACGAGTGACACAGTTCTGTTTACACTCCCTTAGCTACTCGACTTAGTGCCTCACCATTAGCAATTTTGCTGCTGGCGAGGCTATTAGATGTGCAATGGTTTTCATAATAATTCTAGTTGATTTGTTTCTATATTCAAAACCTTAAGTCCTCTGATAGCCTCGAGTCTTTTACTTCCAGCAATATAGGAAAGAGAATAATCTTTATTTCGACTTTCCCTAAATTTACTTTCTTTATATGCTTTCTCTACGGATTCTTCCTTTATCTTTTCATTCAACAAATCTTTTCTGACAAAATAAGCATTGTTTCCTGCTAGATTACAGCAAACTAGAATATATCCTAATTCTACTGCAGCATTGTTCAGGGCTGGCAACGAAGCACCAAAAAATAAATTACTAAAATGTGCTTTTGTCCTATCAAAATGTTTATCATAAGGAACTGTAATCTGTCTATCTTTTCCGAAAACACTATTATATTCCATAATAATGATTGATGGATTTAATCTTGACATTTCAATTTCCTTTAATATATGGTAATCATTTCCATCAAGATCTATATGGAGTAACCCTATATCTGAGAAACCTGTACTTTCCAATAATGCATTGATATTAGCTTTGTCAATAAAAACGGCTTTTTGAGTTAGATTATATTGCCAATACCAACTTTGATTTTCAAGACTTTTCATTGCCTTATCCGAGCCATCCATAACAAATCCAGTCCAATTGTTATTCATCATCAAGAATCTTGTGTTTGATTCTAAATAATTTTCAACACCAAATTCTATGAAGATTTCATTCTTGATTTCTATATTTTTAATTAGATATTGAATAATTCCGTCATCACCGAATTGACTAAATATTTTAAATTCATAATCATTAATATCATTAGAATTTAGTAGGCATTGCTGTTTAGACAACATTGCTCCAATTGCCAATAAGGTTGCTTCATTATTTGCGCGGTTAAGTTTTGAAATAGAGTCGTTTATCAAATGTGATACCTTTTTTATTAATCTGCTCATTAATTTTTTATTGTTAATTACTTTTTCTAATTGTACAAAAACACTTTATCTAATAAAAATGTAGGTTTTAAAATTCCAGGTTAAAGAAAAGCCTAAGAAAGCTGGCCTCCATAGTGACCAAACAACAAAATACTCTTACCTATCATAAAGAAGTCCTTTAGATACCAAAATTAAGGAAATATTTAACAAAGTGGAGATATGCATCAACCTAGCCCACTAGAAAATTTACCTTCAACTTTGTGTGAGCTTTTCAAAAGCCCAAAATACACTTTTGAGAGGTGGCTGAACATATTAATAACGGGTGTATGACAAAGTGCACAACTTTTATCTACACCGGTTCTGGATGCGTTCATCAGGTAACAGCATCCGAAACAGAGAAATGACTTTGGAAGGCTGTTTTCATTAGAATTATTGCTTCTGAACCAGTAAGGCTAGATTAGATATGGTTTAGTGCACTTTGTCTTACACCCTTAATAACGTATCCGCCAGACGAACTACATGTTTGATTTTGTTTTGAAGTTCTGGGGGTAAAGGTCTTTGATACTTTTGTGGTTGATGGTCATGATTTTCTCCTGCGTGTGCCTGAGCCACTGGTAAGGATTGACCTCGTGCTTTTTGCAGCTGGCGAAGAAGGAGTAGATCATTCCGGCTCTCTTTGCCGCCTCATGGCTTCCTGCAAAGAGGTAGTTCTTCCTGCCCAGGGCCACGGGCCGGATAGCGTTCTCCACCAGGTTGTTGTCTATCTGCAGCTCTCCGTCATAGAGGTAGGCCGAGAGGGCATCCCAGCGGGCGATGCTATAGCTCATGGGGCTCTTGGGCAGCGTGTGCTTCACCTCCTCCACGAGCCACTTGCCCATCTGGTTGAGCAGAGGCAGAGACTTCTCGAGGCGCAGCTGTTTTACCTCACCTTCCGCACCCCTAAACTAAAAAACTGATAATACTGTTTTCTGCTGATACGCATTATACTATTGATTATGGGCGAGGGGTATAGCAGTAAAACACTTGACCATCTTGGTCTACTGAGCAGGGTTTGCCGCGAATTTGATATTGCCGGTCAGATAGACAAGCTTATTCCACCACAGAGCCAAGAGCAGCATGTCACCACAGGCCAGGCAGTGGTGGCCATGTTGCTCAACGGTCTGGGCTTTGTCAACCAGCGGCTCTATCTGGTGAGCAAATTCTTCGAGGACAAGCCGCTCGACAGGCTCCTGACGCCGGGCATAGCGGCTTCACACCTCAACGACGACCGGCTGGGAAGGGCGCTGGACGCTTTATACGCCCATGGTGTGTCAACCCTGTTTGCCTCTATTGCTTCCCAGACGATGCAGCAACTGGGCAAGCAGCCCAAGGATGCGCACCTGGACTCGACCACCTTTCTTGTCCACGGCAGCTACAACAGTGATAAAGGGGCAGAGACGGTGCTCCACCTGACCCATGGCCACAGCAAAGACCATCGCCCTGATCTGCCACAGGTTGCCTTGCAGCTTATCAGGGACCACTACAGCGGCATTCCCCTGCATATGGAGGCCTTGAACGAATTACAGCAGTGACAGCACGGCCTTCCGCTGTATGCGCCCCCCACCAGGGCTGACCAGCGGGCAATGCTCAGCATTCGGTGGTACTTGTGGAATAACCCCCAGCACCCGCAGCACTGAGGTCACGGTACGCTTGCCTAGGGCCAGGATGGCTCCCGCTAAAAGACGGCGCGCATAGGTAAAAACAGGTTTGGAAAATAGGCTCGAATAAGCTATCATTACCGAAAGGAACTCATCTGAGAGGCTATACATGGCAGGAATTGTTTGGTCACATTCCTAACTGTAGCACGAACTGGTAAGTTCTCTTTCTTTCAGTAAAATGTTAATGTCGAGCTAATGATGAAAATTACATTTATATTTGTGTTTAAATTTTAGTATTTTGAAAACAAAAAGTTTTATTAAATCCAATTTCTTAAGAAACAAGTTCTTTAATCAACAGGACGAACTTACCAATATTGCAAGAAAAAATGTGCTGTATTCTGTTATTTTCAGGGGCTTGGGGATGTTTTTTAATTTATTACTTGTACCTCTAACATTAGACTATTTTACCCCTCTTAATTATGGTATTTGGCTAACGCTAAGTTCGTTTCTCTACTGGTTAATTTTATTTGACTTTGGCATTTCAGGTGCATTTCGTAATAAGTATGCTGAGGCATTGGCTACAAAAAATTGGGATGCAGCCAAAATCTATGTTAGCACCTCCTATTTTACTATCTCTTGTATTGCAGTCTTATTGGCAGGAGTTTGTTATTTAGCGCTTCATACTGTTAACTGGATAAGTTTATTTAATTATCCGGCAGCTTTGTATAATGAATTACTTACCTTATTTTCGATACTCTCCCTTCTCTTCTGCCTAAGACTCATTTTTGGCCTTATAAATACCGTTTATTCCGCTAATAATAAATTTAGCCTCTCCAGTTTATTAGAGTTTTCAACCACATTACTGGTTTTGCTTACAATTGTGGTATTGAAACAATTTTCATATAATTCTTTATTTCTTGCAGGATTATTATATGGATTAATATTAGTAATTGTGCCTTTAGTTGCTAATGTTTGGAGCTTTACAGGTGCTTACCGTGCCTATTATCCCAGATGGCGCTTTGTAGATGTTCAATCTAGCGGTAACTTGTTAAAGTTAAGTAGCCATTTTTTCTTTTTGCAATTGTCGTTACTCCTCCTTTATTTCGGTAGCAACTTTATAATTAGTGCTCTACTTGGCCCTGAAGATGTAACCGTCTTCAATATACCTTATAAATTTCTTAGCATTCCCATCACATTATCCATCTTAATTTACAACCCCTATTTATCAGCGGCAACTTTCGCATATAACAACGGAGATACAGCATGGTTTAAGAAAACCTCTAAACATTTACTTTTTGTATGGCTTGGGCTTTCTTTTCTAACTGTAGTGTTTGTAATTGTTTCACCATTAATATTTACTATATGGATATCAAATAAAATTATCGTTCCTCTTTCAGTTACAATGCTAATTGGTGTTTTTGTAATTGTACATATGTGGAATAACCTCTTTGGGTATTTGCTTTTTGGAGTTGGTAAAATTCGAGTTCAACTTTACAGCTACTTAATAGGTGCATTTCTAATTATACCATTATCATATATGTCAACATCTACATTTAAATCAGGTTTAGAAGGTATTATTATTGCAAATATTGTATGCTTATTGCCATGTAGTGTTGCTTTACCAATTCAGTTAAACAAAATTATTAATAATACAGCTATAGGCTTATTTTCTAAATAACTCCAAAACTGATCTTGAATCTTGATAAAGGTAATTTATAGACAGCGACTTAATTTCTCATAAATCGAATTTGTACTGCTGCCTGTTCTAGAATAAAAGACGCAGAACATAAAACATAAGGTTTTTTTAATATGCTGTTAAAACAGACCAAGCTCAAGATTAAATACTGGCAGGTTCTAAAGCTGTTTATATTCAGGTATTAAATTTCAATAGTCCATTAAGAATTTAAGGCAATGTATATATGCAAAAAGTAGATCCACAAAGAGAATAATTCTTGATGTATTCTAAATATTTGTAAATCGTTTATAATCAAGTAATTTAATTTTCTCCTGATGTAGTCATCTAGTTTGAAAGCGGTTGGTAATATTTTTTTGCAAGTCTGCAGTCAGTCCGTACTTAGCAATAAATGCTTTAATAAAGATGAAAGCACCAAAAAGTAAAATACAAATATCAGATAGTCAAATGTTTAACCTTCTGAATTTTCAGTTAAAATCTTAACGGACTAATGCCAATATAACTTAATTTATATTTATCTAATGGCGTCAAATCATTTTTAAGTGATACAATTGATTTGAGTGTATAACATATTAAGGGGTATTGATATATTAATACTTCTAAAGAGAAGGTTCTATCTGGCTTAACGGCTGCTCGACTCGGTGCCCTTCTGCTGTTTTATTGCATAGTCTTGGCTCCGAGCGCTCAAGGCCGCGAGGCCTCAAGCCAAGGACTGGGATTTGTTCCATAGCCAACTCTGATGCCGTGCCATAGCCCTGTATAACAAATAATTGCTATATCAATACCCCTTATTATGTTATGCACTCAATTGATTTTAAGTGAAAATAATAATTTATGAAACGTTTGATAAAAAAAACGGTAGTGTTAAAGAAGTAATGCTGAAAAAAAATCTTTGAAATTGAGCCAAGAAATATCTCTCTTTCTTGCGAATTTAGGCAGATTCCGACTCAATATTCCGGATGAATTTTCAAACCAGCATTACTTCTTTAACACTACCAAAAAAACCATAGTAGTCATTGCTGAATTTGGGGCGCCATTAATTGTACTTTCTTCTTTATGGCAAAATTTTCAAGAATAGCAGGAACAAGGAATATTAGCAATAAAATATTCATGCAAATTGGTGTTTTACCAGTGCTTGATCATTACTATAATCCATTGATAAATCCCGAAAAGCATCTTTCAAAATCTTAAGAGAAGATAGAGAGTTGCCTGGAATTGATATAAATATAAAAGAGCAATTAAGTTTACTATCAAAATTTAATTATAATGGAGAACTTTTAAATTTCCCATTACACAAGAGCAACAATATTGACTATCATTATATTAATGAATCGTATGAGTCTGGAGATGCAGAATAGTTATATAGTATTATCAGGTATTTGAAGCCGAAACATATAATTGAAATTGGAAGCGATGACTCTACTTTAATGGTTAGAAATGCTGTTGATAAAAACAAGTTTGAGGATTCTGAATATGATTGTACACATATATGTATAGAGCCATATGAACAACCATGGATTGAGAAATTAAATATTGAACTTATAAGGAAAAAGTTGAATGCATTAATAAAGCAATATTCCAGCAATTAGAAGCTAATGACATATTATTCATAGATTCATCTCACATCATAAGACCTCAAGGTGATGTACTTTTTGAATACCTAGAGGTTCTCCCAACACTGAAGTCAGGAGTTATCGTACATGTACACGATATATTTACACCCAAAGACTATTTAAATGAATGGGTCTACAACAGACATTAACTG
Source organism: Pontibacter qinzhouensis (assembly GCF_008017455.1). GTDB lineage: Bacteria > Bacteroidota > Bacteroidia > Cytophagales > Hymenobacteraceae > Pontibacter > Pontibacter qinzhouensis. The sequence goes on from NZ_VRTY01000164.1 coordinate 6,132, forward strand.
TGGAATGAACAATATTTATTAGAAGCCTTTCTTACATTCAATTCAGAGTTTAAGATCATAGGGGCACTAACCTTTTTGGCACATAATTATAGACAAGAATTTGAAAGTAAATGCCCAATTTTTGCTACTCAAAAGGAACGAGAGCCGGGATCCTTCTTGATAAGGTAAAAATAAAATACAGAATTATAAAGAAGAAATCAATGTTAATTAAATTTGGCTCATCTACGGTTTCAAGTTGCTACGTATAAATTAGCTATAAACCATTATTAATTTGGCCATGAATCTAGCAGTTCCTCTCCATGAAATTGTTGACGACCGCTTGTGCTATGAGAAGGTAAGGGAGTTTCGTTTGGCAGCGGGTGTAAAATGCCCTTACTGCCGCAGCCCCCACCATAAACGTCATGGATACCATAACAGCAGTACGTCCCGTTATCGCTACCAGTGCAAGGGGGGCAGAAGTATTTCGACGATCTGACGCACACAGTTTTCCAAGGCCATCACCAGCCGCTGAAGGTGTGGATATTTTGCCTCTACCTGATGAGCATGAACCTGTCCAACGCCCAGATAGCCAAAGAACTGGGTATTAGCCAGAGCGTAAGCCAGGCCATTACGAGCCTTCCGCGGGAGGGTGTCTACGAGAAGCGCCCGCAGGAGGTGCTGGAGGGGGAAGTGGAGTTCGATGAGCTCTATGTGGTGGCAGGGCATAAGGGACACCCGGAGGCTGTTAAAAAAAAGGGCGCCCGCCCAGGAGGAGGCGCCTGAGGGGCAGGCGCGGGCGCGGCACAGCCGCAGAGGACAAGCCACCGGTGCTGGGCATGCTCCAGCGGGGCGGCTGCGTTGTGATCAAAATGCTGGATGATGTGCAGCAATAGACCATCAGACCCATCATTGAGCGAGTGGTGAAGGCGGGCAGCAAGGTCTACACCGATGAGTACAGCATCTACCACTGGCTGGCGGCAGGCTATGAGCACAAGCAGGTCAACCACAGGCGGGGGGAGTACGCACGGGATGAGGATGGAGACGGTAAGTGCGAGGTGCATGTAAACACGATGGAGTGCTTCTGGTCTTTGCTAAGGCCCTGGCTGCGGCCGCACCGCGGTATCTCACAGGAGCAGTTGCCCTACTATCTGGGCTTCTTCGAGTTTCTGCACAACATCAGGAAAAGAGGAGACCAAGTCTTGGCTGCTCTAATCGCATTACTTATAGCAACTTGAAACTAAATATGAGCCTTAAAATTTTAATATTGATTCAGGCGTGGCAGCCGAAACATTGTTTACAGAATCGATTTTAAGTACTCTACCCAACTAAAAATTGAGGTTTGAGATTGAGGGTTTTAAAAAAGAACAGGAAAGCAGAACTTTG
>NZ_VRTY01000165.1 GCF_008017455.1 Pontibacter qinzhouensis
ACGCTCTTTCGGAGGTGTAATGGTGTATTTGCCTTCCAGCAGCTTATCCAGCATAACAAGGATTGAAACAAGTCTTACTTCTTATGTTGTAATCCGTATGCAATTCTTCCAGCAGCTTATCCAGCATAACAAGGATTGAAACCTACTGTGGAAGAGATAGCCTCTGCCCTTAGCTGTGCTTCCAGCAGCTTATCCAGCATAACAAGGATTGAAACCCTGGAAGCGGGGAGAGGTTACGGTAATGGGCGGTACTTCCAGCAGCTTATCCAGCATAACAAGGATTGAAACTTCTTTCAGATTATGCCACAGGACGCAAGATGCATGCTTCCAGCAGCTTATCCAGCATAACAAGGATTGAAACCCAATAGGGTAACGGTATTTACTTTTGTATTGCCTGCTTCCAGCAGCTTATCCAGCATAACAAGGATTGAAACGAGCAGATTAATAATGACAACATCGGCATACATACACTTCCAGCAGCTTATCCAGCATAACAAGGATTGAAACACAGAAAGATACGCCCTGTGTTGCGGATTTAGGATTCTTCCAGCAGCTTATCCAGCATAACAAGGATTGAAACGAGATGGTGATCGACGTGGCAAGGCTACTGGATGTGCTTCCAGCAGCTTATCCAGCATAACAAGGATTGAAACAAGCCTGTGTACATGGTAACCCTTTTGAAGTTCTGCCTTCCAGCAGCTTATCCAGCATAACAAGGATTGAAACGATTTCGGTTACTGGTACTCTCCCAGCAATAAGGAGCTTCCAGCAGCTTATCCAGCATAACAAGGATTGAAACTGCGGATCTCCGCATTCTCCCAATTCGCTATAAGTGTCTTCCAGCAGCTTATCCAGCATAACAAGGATTGAAACCCAATGTTGTACTAGGCTTATCAGATACTTACCCCCACTTCCAGCAGCTTATCCAGCATAACAAGGATTGAAACCACCGGTACAAGGGTACGCCGTGGGCGATAAAAGAAGCTTCCAGCAGCTTATCCAGCATAACAAGGATTGAAACACGATATGTCGCAACGTATGGCGTCGCAAGCGACCTTATCTTCCAGCAGCTTATCCAGCATAACAAGGATTGAAACGCAAATTTAATAGTGTCCCATAGTATTAAGAAGTAATCTTCCAGCAGCTTATCCAGCATAACAAGGATTGAAACTAGGTATTGTAACGTTTAAAATACGATGAAGCTTTAACTTCCAGCAGCTTATCCAGCATAACAAGGATTGAAACGCTATTACTATAAGTAGCTTCAACATCCATTCGCCTCTTCCAGCAGCTTATCCAGCATAACAAGGATTGAAACAATTGGTTATTTGGAACTGCTAAGTTAACGGGCATATAACTTCCAGCAGCTTATCCAGCATAACAAGGATTGAAACCTAACACTCCACTTTCAACTAGCTCTTCTTCGGGTATCTTCCAGCAGCTTATCCAGCATAACAAGGATTGAAACGCCGTTGTGTTGGCTATAGCTATATGGAATACAGCTCTTCCAGCAGCTTATCCAGCATAACAAGGATTGAAACATTATCGACTCTGCAGACGCGGCAAACCTTTTTGTTCTTCCAGCAGCTTATCCAGCATAACAAGGATTGAAACTTTTTCCTATTGGTCTATATGCCCTTTGGAAATCTGCTTCCAGCAGCTTATCCAGCATAACAAGGATTGAAACTTTTCATACATTTTTGCGAAACAAAGCAAGTTGTTTCTTCCAGCAGCTTATCCAGCATAACAAGGATTGAAACACAAACCTGTTAAGCTGTATCTTTCTAAGAACTTTGACTTCCAGCAGCTTATCCAGCATAACAAGGATTGAAACGTGTGTCCATTATTCTGTCGGTTCTTGTGCGTAAAACTTCCAGCAGCTTATCCAGCATAACAAGGATTGAAACTTTTGCGGGCCGATACCGGGAGCGTTGAAAACAACGCTTCCAGCAGCTTATCCAGCATAACAAGGATTGAAACTCTGTAGTGTAAATAGGTACTAGTCCTTTTTTCTGAACTTCCAGCAGCTTATCCAGCATAACAAGGATTGAAACCTGTAAAAGGCCATTATAGACTGCAGCGCATAGGTGCTTCCAGCAGCTTATCCAGCATAACAAGGATTGAAACTCCGAAGCTCTTCGTTTTTACTGTTTTTGGTAGCCTCTTCCAGCAGCTTATCCAGCATAACAAGGATTGAAACGATTTCGTGGTGGGGGAAACTAAGCTGGTTTCTGTCTTCCAGCAGCTTATCCAGCATAACAAGGATTGAAACGAGGGTAACGTGAAAGGGTCTGTCGTAAGGTGGTGGCTTCCAGCAGCTTATCCAGCATAACAAGGATTGAAACCAGAGTTGCAGCAGACCGCAGCCGATGCAGTAGACCCTTCCAGCAGCTTATCCAGCATAACAAGGATTGAAACCACTACGCCGGACGCATTCACCTGGTAAGTTGTGACACTTCCAGCAGCTTATCCAGCATAACAAGGATTGAAACTATCATTACCTCTGTGCAGGTATTGGATGAGCCAAGCTTCCAGCAGCTTATCCAGCATAACAAGGATTGAAACTTAATTTTGGCTACCCATACGTGGTAATAGGAACTGCTTCCAGCAGCTTATCCAGCATAACAAGGATTGAAACTACTCTATTCTAGGCTTTTTACCATCCACATATACCCTTCCAGCAGCTTATCCAGCATAACAAGGATTGAAACTTTCGATTATTCCGATTAACTCTAATTCCTCAAAGTCTTCCAGCAGCTTATCCAGCATAACAAGGATTGAAACGATTTTTGTGAGTTCATTATATGGCAGAATTACAATTCTTCCAGCAGCTTATCCAGCATAACAAGGATTGAAACACTTTTAGCCAACGGCCCGTTTTGCGAATTTCATAATCTTCCAGCAGCTTATCCAGCATAACAAGGATTGAAACGAATCGGGGCATCCAGCCTTCTGTAGTATTCCCCTTCTTCCAGCAGCTTATCCAGCATAACAAGGATTGAAACGGCTCAGCTTATCAACGTATTGATCTAGCCAATTAACTTCCAGCAGCTTATCCAGCATAACAAGGATTGAAACACGATGAGCAGATGGCGGCTTTCGAGGTGGCTGCTAACTCTTCCAGCAGCTTATCCAGCATAACAAGGATTGAAACGAACTACGATGGCACACGTAACGCCCCCGCCCCTGTCTTCCAGCAGCTTATCCAGCATAACAAGGATTGAAACAAGGCTCTGAGAATCATATCTGCGCTGACTGGTGAACTTCCAGCAGCTTATCCAGCATAACAAGGATTGAAACAAATCCTCTGTGATGGACCAGGTGCCGCGTAAGGCTGCTTCCAGCAGCTTATCCAGCATAACAAGGATTGAAACTGCCGCAAGACTGATTCAGATACTGCAGCGTGAAATCTTCCAGCAGCTTATCCAGCATAACAAGGATTGAAACTTTCTGACTAAGGCTTGTGCTACAATCTGACTAGAGCTTCCAGCAGCTTATCCAGCATAACAAGGATTGAAACTTTGCTCATTAGACTTACCGAAACACTTGTGGAAATCTTCCAGCAGCTTATCCAGCATAACAAGGATTGAAACTATTCAATCCTGCAGTCATCAATATTAAGCTTTGAAACTTCCAGCAGCTTATCCAGCATAACAAGGATTGAAACGCTGGCCTTGGGCATACAGCTTTTCCAACTCTTCATACTTCCAGCAGCTTATCCAGCATAACAAGGATTGAAACAATAGGTGTTATAAAAGCTTGCTTGATAGAACTCTAACTTCCAGCAGCTTATCCAGCATAACAAGGATTGAAACTTAGACCCTAACTCCTTATATGTTACACACTTCCTACTTCCAGCAGCTTATCCAGCATAACAAGGATTGAAACTGAAACAAGGCTGGGTAAAGCACACCATGATCTTGGCTTCCAGCAGCTTATCCAGCATAACAAGGATTGAAACATCCCTTCAGGGTACTTATGGAATGGGAATATGCTGGTCTTCCAGCAGCTTATCCAGCATAACAAGGATTGAAACTGTCAGGCCATTTGGTTCCTTCAAGCAATGCGTTAACTTCCAGCAGCTTATCCAGCATAACAAGGATTGAAACTTTTCTTTGGCGTTAAACTGTTGGCTCGGGTCATAACTTCCAGCAGCTTATCCAGCATAACAAGGATTGAAACATTGCATTCTCTATTCCCATCCACCACGGTTTAGCACTTCCAGCAGCTTATCCAGCATAACAAGGATTGAAACGGCAGTTGCCGCCCTCTGGTGTTCGGAATAGGGTAACTTCCAGCAGCTTATCCAGCATAACAAGGATTGAAACTTAATTGCACCTTTAACGGGTTGCCGTACAAAGGCACTTCCAGCAGCTTATCCAGCATAACAAGGATTGAAACAGTATGTGACCGGAGCAAAGGTTCTGGAGCATATTAACTTCCAGCAGCTTATCCAGCATAACAAGGATTGAAACAGGAAATCCCGGTTATGCGTGTATCGTGTTAAATTCCTTCCAGCAGCTTATCCAGCATAACAAGGATTGAAACATATAGCTTCTGACCTATGTACTCCCTCGTAAGTGACTTCCAGCAGCTTATCCAGCATAACAAGGATTGAAACGAGATAGTAAAGGGTAAGCTACAGGTTAAAGCTTAATCTCTTCCAGCAGCTTATCCAGCATAACAAGGATTGAAACAGAGCTACATCGCTTACCTGGAATCCCTTGTGCCGCTTCCAGCAGCTTATCCAGCATAACAAGGATTGAAACATTCAGGCTTACGGAATGTTGAGAAAACAGCTGGCGCTTCCAGCAGCTTATCCAGCATAACAAGGATTGAAACATACTTCGCCTTCCGCATCGGTGTACACTAAGTGAACTTCCAGCAGCTTATCCAGCATAACAAGGATTGAAACGCAGATCAGCACTACGAACCGCTAAAGCATTGGCCGCTTCCAGCAGCTTATCCAGCATAACAAGGATTGAAACACACATGGAGAGAGCTATGCCGGACACGGCAGCCGCTTCCAGCAGCTTATCCAGCATAACAAGGATTGAAACCGCTGAACCTGGACGAGAAATACGTCAAGGAGCAAGCTTCCAGCAGCTTATCCAGCATAACAAGGATTGAAACTTCACTTCTTCAACGGTACCGGCTTTGTACTGGTAACTTCCAGCAGCTTATCCAGCATAACAAGGATTGAAACAATCTAGTAAGTCTAGCATCTGTCTATGATGATAATACTTCCAGCAGCTTATCCAGCATAACAAGGATTGAAACCTCATAGAAGATATTGTAAAGGATATCACCGCCTACCTTCCAGCAGCTTATCCAGCATAACAAGGATTGAAACATCTTTGAATCTGGCTACGGTAATAGTGCCCGCGTTCTTCCAGCAGCTTATCCAGCATAACAAGGATTGAAACGATAGCAATTCCTTTATCCAAAGGTCTTTCGGATGACTTCCAGCAGCTTATCCAGCATAACAAGGATTGAAACAATGCTCATGGGTTATGCCTCCGGATCGTTTTCTGCTTCCAGCAGCTTATCCAGCATAACAAGGATTGAAACTTGCAAGGCGTAACAGTGCTTGACATTGCCAATGGCCTTCCAGCAGCTTATCCAGCATAACAAGGATTGAAACGGCACTGATTAGATACTGAGATAACACCACGTTTAACTTCCAGCAGCTTATCCAGCATAACAAGGATTGAAACAACATCAAAAGTCATGCAAGTTAGAATCAAAAAAAACTTCCAGCAGCTTATCCAGCATAACAAGGATTGAAACTGATCTCCGACGGGCCGCTCTGGTTTACGGTCCACTCTTCCAGCAGCTTATCCAGCATAACAAGGATTGAAACCACCACTTGGAAACGCCCAATCTAAAAAGGTTTCTCCTTCCAGCAGCTTATCCAGCATAACAAGGATTGAAACTTTTCATGGTCTGTCTTGTAATAGTTTCTGTATTCTTCTTCCAGCAGCTTATCCAGCATAACAAGGATTGAAACCCGGATTTGAAGTTTATGGCAGATCGTGTTTAGAAAACTTCCAGCAGCTTATCCAGCATAACAAGGATTGAAACAACATCAAAAGTCATGCAAGTTAGAATCAAAAAAAATCTTCCAGCAGCTTATCCAGCATAACAAGGATTGAAACTGGGCCGCAAGGCTCCGGACAAATGGCGCTGGGACCCTTCCAGCAGCTTATCCAGCATAACAAGGATTGAAACATAGATGACAGCTGTAAAAGTATCTGCACTCGCCGCCTTCCAGCAGCTTATCCAGCATAACAAGGATTGAAACTAGATGAGCGTACTGATATCAGAAGATTTAAGCTATCTTCCAGCAGCTTATCCAGCATAACAAGGATTGAAACACACTAACAAATCTTAAAACAGATAACACAAAAAATACTTCCAGCAGCTTATCCAGCATAACAAGGATTGAAACTCTAAGAATAATGGGTAATACTGTTGAAACGTCTTTTCTTCCAGCAGCTTATCCAGCATAACAAGGATTGAAACAGCCTGGGCAGTAGGGTAGGGGAGGAGTTGATTATCTTCCAGCAGCTTATCCAGCATAACAAGGATTGAAACCTCCTGAAAATACCTACTTTCTGAAATATCCTAAACTTCCAGCAGCTTATCCAGCATAACAAGGATTGAAACTTGACTGACTTAACAATCTTTTCATCAGAAGAATTATCTTCCAGCAGCTTATCCAGCATAACAAGGATTGAAACATAATCAGTACAATACGGCTAAATATCGTTTGTTTCTTCCAGCAGCTTATCCAGCATAACAAGGATTGAAACATTCTGTTCATCAGATTTGGAACGTAGAAGAGCATGCTTCCAGCAGCTTATCCAGCATAACAAGGATTGAAACTAGTACAAAATAATAACCTTATATTTGTGACGTACTCTTCCAGCAGCTTATCCAGCATAACAAGGATTGAAACACACTGTGTCGGCACTGTTGGTGCCTGGTTAACACTCTTCCAGCAGCTTATCCAGCATAACAAGGATTGAAACCTGTAGTGGCCACCATTACCGAAAAAATTAGCGGCTTCCAGCAGCTTATCCAGCATAACAAGGATTGAAACAGAAACTGGTTGTATGTACCGCTCTCCCCATCCAGCCTTCCAGCAGCTTATCCAGCATAACAAGGATTGAAACAAGAGAAGCAGCCTGCCGCTTTGCCAAGCCTGAAGCCTTCCAGCAGCTTATCCAGCATAACAAGGATTGAAACCTGACCAGGGCAATTACCAGGGGCTGGCACCAGGCACTTCCAGCAGCTTATCCAGCATAACAAGGATTGAAACAAGGTTGTTAGCAAGGGCCGGCAGGGCTACACATTTCTTCCAGCAGCTTATCCAGCATAACAAGGATTGAAACATGCAAGCTACTGCATGGGCCGGGCTAAGAGTAGGACTTCCAGCAGCTTATCCAGCATAACAAGGATTG
>NZ_VRTY01000166.1 GCF_008017455.1 Pontibacter qinzhouensis
TGTTAGGCTAAAGCCGTAACATCTAAAAAGCCACTAAAAAAACGAGTGACACAGTTCTGTTTACACTCCCTCGTGCTCTAGCCACGGCCGGTTTTTTTATGCCCGACCCTTGACACATCTGGAGCCAAAAAGTCTTCGGAAGGTCATTTCCATTTGAATAATTTGATTGCTGCTTGTTTGTTAATGATTGTTTAATAGCTGCATTATTAAATTGTTTCTCTTATGGTATGAAACCTGAATAAGCAGGAGAGGAAGGAGTAGATAAGTAAATTAAAATAAAAAGATACAAGCCTGATTTATTCCCGATATAAGGCAGCATAAGGAAAAGCAGCTTGTACAAAGTAGTTACTGCTAACTATAATGTAGCAGTTCGACTTGTTGAAAAATCAATCGGATTCGTGCGTAAAGCTGCAATAAAGTCAGATAGGCAAAAAATTATACACAAGCTGTTGCTCCGGCACAAAACAAAAAAGGCCGGATAAACCGGCCTTTCTGTTGTTGTACATACTGCTTCTTATTTAAACAGGTAAGCTTTAATTTCTTCCTGAATAACCGGGTTAATGGCCACTGCCAGAATAACAGAAATAATAAGGCCAATGGTAACAGAAAGAATGTCCTTACCAATAAGACGAAACGTTTTAGTAAACTTTTCGCTGTTGTCATGGGCACGTAGGCGCATTCCAAGCTCACGGCCGGCCAGCAAACCGATAAACACCCAAGTGGTACTCATCGGAACATTGTTAACTTCCTTAAAATAGAAAAGGATAAGCGAGTAGACCAGGTCAATAATGGTGGCGCTTCTTACGTCGCGTACTTCCGATTTCTCGTTGATGATGTTCTGGATCCTGTCGCCTTTCTTGTAGAAAAGGAAGCCAAGCCCCAGGAAGATGAACAGCGTGAAGATCAGGAACTCATATACATTTAGTTGGCGCGGCAGGTAAACGGCAATGTTAGCCAAATCCTGTGCTAGCCAGATATACCACAGAAACCCACTGATCAGCCATTGGGCCACCACCCAGGCACCGTGCGCTTCACCCTTTATAAAGCGTTTAATTACTTTGGTAAGCAGCAGGTAAATGATTAAGGCAGATATAAAAGCCAATACATAACCGGCAATGCTTTTATTGATCATGCTGAGTATGGTGCCCGAAGTAGCGGTAAAAACGCTCAGGAGCATAAACGTGGTAGAAACCGGGATCCGGAACCTGGTCAGCAGCAAAAGAATGATAGGAGCCGCAAGCTGCAGAAATACAAAATTGGTGGGTGTTTTGTCAAGACCTGGTGTGGCAAGGCGCTGGTAAGACACATCGCCATCAAAAACAACCCAGCTGTAGGTTATGGTAGCTACAAAGATAAGGCCCATAAACAGCCATTGCCAGTACCACTTCTTGTCTTCATTAGAACCTATAAACGTTCCGATGGTCTGTATACTGTCGTTAGCAATAGCAGAGTAGCCCGCAAAAGCAAACCCTATCCACATAGCAACGGAGGCATAAGGATATACCAGGCCTGCAATAATAAACGAGAAAGCGATGAAGTAAAGAAACTTCTTTTCCTTCTGGAAAACAACGTCAAACAGGCCGAGTCGCTTTGTGAACTTGTGAGGTTGGTTAGGTACAACGGGCTTATTTCTTCCTTTTTTACGCTTAGCCATTTTGTATTTAATTGTTCAATTAGTAAAAACCGTGCAAGTTAGAATAAATTGCGTTGCGAACGAGCACGCCTTATCAGAAATAATTAAGCCATTGCCTTAAATGTGGATTATAGACAGCGACACAACTTATCGGAATTTGCTTCACTTTTTAAATAAATTATAAAAAGTAGTGTATCGTTTTTCTAAAGGTGATATAATTTCTGATTCCGATAAGTTAAGATGCAGTCTATAGCAGGAAATAAGTGATATCAGAAATTATCATATTTGAAATTCAAAATAAAGGAAATACGTAGCTTAGCGGCTAAAACTGTAAAGTACGTTTGGCATAATAAAGCTGTGATAATAAATCGGCGACTTCCAAATGAAAAACTGATAGAAATGCTTCTAAAGGAGCTAGGACACCACATTTTTCAATATTTCAAATTTTTTAATTTCTAATTTTTAATTTGACGATGCTCCTTAATCAGTATTGAATCAACTATCTTTGCGACATGGCGACACAAGAGAAAACACCAGTAGAAAACACACAACTAAAAGATATTATCTCGCACGCGAAAGAGTATGGGTTTGTATTCCCATCGAGCGAGGTGTACGATGGCCTGCAAGCCGTTTACGATTATGGGCAAATGGGGGTGGAGTTGAAAAACAACATCAAGACCCTGTGGTGGAAATGCATGACCCAGCTAAACCAAAATGTGGTAGGCCTGGATGCTGCCATTTTTATGCACCCGCTTACTTGGAAAGCATCAGGCCACGTAGACAGCTTTAACGATCCGATGATCGATAACAAAGACTCTAAGAAACGCTACCGTGCCGATGTGCTGATAGAGGAGAAAGCTGCCCAATACGAAAACGCCGGCGATATGGAAAGAGCCAGGGCTCTGACTGCTGAAATGGGCAAGTTGCTGGAAGTGGAAAATCTGGACGGCGTACGCGAATTAATCATCAGAGAAGACATTAAATGCCCGATTTCCGGTACTACTAACTGGACCGAGGTACGCCAGTTTAACCTGATGTTCTCCACACAGGTTGGTTCTGTGGCCGAAGAGTCGAGCACTATTTACCTGCGCCCCGAAACAGCTCAGGGTATATTTGTGAACTTTCTGAACGTGCAGAAAACCGGCCGTATGAAAGTGCCTTTCGGTATTGCACAAATCGGTAAAGCCTTCCGTAACGAGATTGTGGCCCGCCAATTCATCTTCAGAATGCGTGAGTTTGAGCAGATGGAAATGCAATTTTTTGTGCGCCCTGGCACCGAAATGGAGTGGTACGAGCAGTGGAAAAATACCCGTAAAAAGTGGCACGAGGCTATCGGAATCCCATCTGACAAGCTACGTTTCCACGACCACGACAAGCTGGCGCACTACGCCAATGCCGCAGTGGATATAGAGTACCAGTTTCCGTTCGGATTTAAAGAGATAGAAGGTATCCACTCCCGCACCGACTTTGACCTGAGCCAGCACCAGGAGCTGAGCAAAAAGAAAATGCAGTACTTCGACAACGACCTGAACGAAGCTGGTAAACCATTCGGTAACTATATACCATACGTAATCGAGACATCAGCAGGAGCTGACCGCCTATTCCTGATGACGCTCTGCAACGCTTACCAGGAAGAAGAAATAACAGAAGGAGACGCTACCAAAACACGTACCTTCCTGAAGCTGCACCCGGCACTGGCTCCTGTTAAAGCTGCCATACTTCCGCTTACCAAAAAAGACGGATTGCCAGAAAAAGCTACTGAGATCTACAACGACCTGAAATACGATTTCAACCTGATTTACGAAGAGCGCGACAGCATAGGCAAACGCTATACCCGCCAGGACCTGATCGGAACGCCGTTCTGTATTGCCGTAGATCACCAGACGCTGGAAGACAACACCATTACCGTACGCGACCGCGATTCTCGTGAGCAAGTGCGTTTACCAATCAGCGAGCTAAAAGCTTATATAGAAAAAGCAGTTTCGTTTAAGAGCATCTTCGAGACACTTGAAAAATAATAGTAGTACTAAAACTTATTCAAAAGTAACAGCCCGTGGCGTAAAGTCATGGGCTGTTGCTTTTATAGAACGCTTGAGTTGAGCCTTGCTTCCTAAGCACCAATTGCCGCCACCATCATAGCAGATAGCTGGCGAAGCAGGCGCTAAGCTTCTTTAGCTACTAGTCCTTGTTTAGTTATGTGGTGTAATTTACTTTTTTACCTATTCTCAATTTCTCTTCTCCTGCTTTAAATCTATATATTTCCAAGCTGGAAACCAGCACATCAAACCAATAGTACTTCCATTAAATTATTAGAATGAAAATGCCCTTCAGAATACTTTATAGTGCTTTTAAAGCTGTTTATCCACAAGGGTGTGGTTTCTGAAGCTGACTATCAGTAGCTAATTTTCTGAAGCACTTCCACACGAAATCTCATTCTTTGCCCATCATTTGCAGAATCTGTAGGAGTAGAAGCAATCTTATAATTGCGTATCTTGTTAGTTGGAAACCTACAGCCGCTCCATAAATTCTATGACTCTGAATCTAGAAAATTACTTTCCTGATTATTTCCCTATAAAAGATCCGGTGCTGATCTTTTCACTGGTGCTTTTTATCATTCTGCTCGCGCCAGTGCTTCTCAAACAGATCAAAATTCCCAGCATTATCGGACTGATTCTGGCAGGCGTGGCTATCGGGCCGAATGGGTTTAACATGCTGCTGCGCGACCAGGGCATTGTGCTGTTCGGTACAGTTGGGCTGCTGTACATCATGTTCCTCGCCGGCCTCGAAATCGACATGAACGACTTCAGGAAGAACAGAGGGAAAAGCCTGGTGTTTGGCAGCCTGACGTTCTTTATCCCGATGACGCTGGGAACACTGGTGTCGTTGTACGTGCTGCATTTTAACTGGCTCTCGTCGGTGTTGCTGGCCAGTATGTTTGCATCGCACACGCTCCTCACGTACCCCATCGTGAGTCGCCTTGGCATTACCAAAAACCGGGCAATAAACATTACTGTAGGCGGAACCATCATTACCGATACCGCAGCCCTTTTAGTGCTGGCAGTTATAGCTGGGGCAACAGCCGGAGAACTCAATACGCAATTTTGGATCAGGCTCACCATCTCGCTCCTTATATTCTCAGCTATAGTGTGGTTCGGCTTCCCCCGGTTTACGCGTTGGTTCTTTAAGAATTACGAAACAGATGGCGTATCGCAGTATATATTTGTGCTGGCAATGGTGTTTCTGGCTGCCTTTTTAGCCGAGATAGCGGGTGTAGAACCTATCATCGGGGCCTTCCTGGCGGGGCTGGCACTGAACAGGCTCATCCCACATTCGTCTCCGCTCATGAACCGGATCGAGTTTGTAGGCAGTGCGCTTTTTATACCGTTCTTCCTGATTGGCGTGGGTATGCTCGTAGACCTGCGGGTGCTGGTGCGTGGCCCGGAGGCACTGATAGTAGCTGGTGCCATGATTGCTGTTGCTGTTACGGCCAAATGGCTGGCGGCCTGGTTGAGCCAGAAGATCTTCCGCTTCTCCAGCACCGAAGGGTTGCTTATGTTTGGCCTGAGCAACTCCCAGGCTGCGGCTACACTGGCTGCCGTGCTGGTTGGTTTCCGGCTGGGCCTGCTGAACGAGAATGTACTGAACGGTACCATCCTCATGATTTTGGTCACTTGCATCATCAGCTCCTTTGCCACCGAAAAAGCTGCTGTAAAACAGGCCATGATCGAGAGCAGCCAAACCCCTGACGTATCTGAAATTCCGGAGCGCATACTCGTGCCCATTGCGAATGCCCAAACCATGGAGCGGCTCATCGATTTTGCCGTGCTCATGAAAAATCCCAAATCCATTGAGCCCATTTACCCGCTGGCCCTGATCAAAGACGATGAGCAAACAAAGGAGAATCTGCTGGAAAGTAACAAGCTGCTCAAAAAAGCCAAGAACTACGCCGCCGCCACCGATACCGAGGTAGCCGTACTTACGCGTGTGGATATCAGTATTACAAACGGTATTGTGCGGGCCATTAAAGACCTGATGATCACAGAGGTTGTGATTGGCTGGAACGAGAAGGTATCCACAAAAGACAGAATCTTTGGAGGGCTGCTCGACAAGCTGCTGCGCAAAACAGGAGAGATGGTGCTGGTAGCAAAGTTCATTCAACCTATTAATACAATCAAAAGAATAAAAGTGCTTGTGCCTCCCAAAGCAGAGTTTGAGCCTGGCTTTGTGCATTGGGTAAATACTGTTCGTACCATAGCCCAACAACTGGGCGCACCGCTTGTTTTTTATGGTTCAGATTTCACAAACAAGCGCATTGCTACGGTTTTTAAAGAAACCAAGGCCAGTATAAACGTAAAGTATGTGTTATTCGAAGACCTGGAGGAGTTCCTGATTCTAGGTCGGGAGGTTGAGCAAGATGAGCTGTTTATTGTAATCAGTGCCCGATCCGGGAGTGTATCATACAACACTATGCTGCACAACATTCCGAAAATGCTTTCGAAGCACTTCCTGCAGAACAGCTTCGTTATGATTTACCCGGAACAGCACTCTATTGATACTGCCAATGCCGATCCTATGGAAACACCTGCTATCTCCTTTTAACTTTAGAAACCGGAAAAACAGAATATTTTAATTCATTAAGTTTAAATATTATGTTAAGTAAAAAATATCTTACATTAAGGACCTTATACCATAAAGAGGAGCAAGGCGCTGTTGTGAATAAAAGTTATAGAAATCCCCTTCCAAGTAATTAAAGCTAGTATGGGTAATTATTATAAACAGCTACTTTTCGTAATTATTTAAATCAAAACAGCCTTCCAAAGAGAATTTTATCAAAATCGCTCAAGGGTAAAGCCACCATTAATGGAGTACATAAGGATTCAGATAACTAAAGTAGCAATTCTATTGGACAAAAATTAAACTTTATCTATAGTAGCTAAGGCTGAAGAGTGTAATTGATTATGTTAGCATAAAGAACCTGAAATGCTGTTATAATAAGATGAAGGCTGTAAGCTAACTATTTATCCACTGTTCCTAAGATTATAGGAATATATGAATTATATAATTTTTCGTTGATAGAAAGAGTAAGGTAGTTTAAGCTAAAAGTAGTTGCCATCCGTAAAAGAGAAGATTTTAACGATGGAAACTATGGCAGCATCAAAAGATAAAAATAACCTGAAAGAGAATAACCCTTGCTGGAAAGGCTATGAGCCGGTGGGTATGAAGGAGAAAAACGGGAAAGAAGTACCTAACTGTGTTCCCAAAAACGATTCCTCCAAATCAAGTTCATCAAGTAAAAATAAGTAGAACACCACTAAAGCCTCGGCCACAGCTGAGGCTTCTTTTATGCCCTAAGTGCCTTCGTGCTAAACTACCAAACATAAAACAATCTAATTCGCTACCTTTGCCGAATTGTAGCGGATTATGTGGAATAGAATAGCACTATTTATAATTAAGAACAGGCTGCGGCTGATCATCCTGTTAGCCATTCTGCCATCTTTTATGGCCTACCACGCCAAAGACGTGGAAATGTCGTATGATTTTGCTAATGTAGTGTCGCAGGACGATCCGGGCATGGTGTACTCCCAGCGCTTTAAACAGACCTTCAGCAAAGACGGCAATGTGCTGGTAACCGGAATGCAGGACAAAAGCATTTTCCAGCTCCAGAACTTCCGGGAACTGAAGGTGCTTTCGGATGAGCTTCTGACAATGGAAGGAGTAAAAGCAGTTATCTCGCTGCCCAACCTGATTACCATTAAAAAAAACACTGCCGAACGG
>NZ_VRTY01000167.1 GCF_008017455.1 Pontibacter qinzhouensis
ATGCCCTGTCTGCGGCAAACAAGAATTTAAAAACTTTTTGGTAGTAACCGATAATGCAGTCTCGAAAGAGAGTTTTGTGATTGTGGAATGTGAAAACTGTACGTTTAAGTTTACGAACCCAAGACCATCAGAAGAGCACATTGGTAAGTACTACGAATCTGAGGAATACATATCGCATAGCAACATTAAGACTGGAATTATTAACAGGGCGTACCATGTGGTACGCTCTATTACTACCCGGCAAAAAGTAGAACTTATTAACAGATACGCCACAGCAAAAGGCAGCATCCTGGACTATGGCTGCGGCACAGGAGTTTTCCTGACAGCTTGCAAAAAAGACGGTTGGGAAATACGCGGCGTAGAGCCTAACGAAAAAGCCCGGGAAATTGCAACTAAGAGTACGGCCAGCATTATAGCGCCATCGCTTACCGAAATAGAAGGAGAGAAGTACGAGGTAATAACGCTCTGGCATGTGCTGGAACACATCCATAAACTAAACGAGACCATGGACCAGATACTGTCGCTGCTGCAGGAGGATGGCACCTTGATTATAGCCGTACCTAATGCGGACTCGCACGATGCGCAACAGTACAAAGAAAACTGGGCCGCTTACGATGTGCCCCGCCACCTGTACCACTTTACCCAACAAACCATGAAGCGCTTTCTGAAGAAGCATAAAATGAAGCTGGAAGAGGTATTGCCTATGAAGTTTGATGCTTATTACGTAAGCATGTTAAGCGAAAAGCAGAAAGATGGGAAAACTAAAATGCTGAACAGCGTGCTAAATGGATTTAAATCTAACAGCTACGCCGAGAAGAACGGCAACGATTACTCGAGCTTAATTTTTGTAGCGAAAAGAAAATAAGCACAATTAAGTACACCTAATTAAGTTAAAAGTAAAAGGCAGGCGCAAGTTTGCCTCTTTTGCTTTATAATGATACCAACAACCTCCATGAAGTTTTTAAACCTGATCTTAGTGGCCATTGTGGCCGGCATTCTAACAGCATGTGCAACCGTAGGAAATCCGGAAGGAGGGCCGAAAGATGAAGTGGCACCAACACTTACCAACAGTAACCCTAAAAACGGAGAGTTAAATGTATCGACCAGAATCATTAGCCTGGAATTTGATGAGGAGGTACAAGCAAACAAACTAACCACAGAACTCCTGATTACTCCCAACACAGAAAACAAGTACACGGTTAAGACCAAAAAGAACCTGATGGAGCTGGAGTTCGAAAAACCATTGGAAGTGAATTCGACTTATACCTTTAACTTCAGGAACGGAATACAGGATATAACTGAAAAGAACGTAGCCAAAGGACTTAAACTTACTTTTAGTACCGGCACCTTTATAGACTCGAGTAAGGTTAGCGGCATAGTGGTGGAGCACCTGACACAACTGCCCGAAAAAGAAATTATAGTAGCTTTGTACCCGCTAACAGACTCGCTGAACATCCGGAAAAACAGGCCTTACTACCAGGCTCAGACAAATGCGGCCGGTGAGTTTATGTTTGAGAATGTGAAGGAAGGGGAATATAAAATATTTGCCGTTTTAGATAAGAACAACAACAACATTTACGATAACGAGAACGAGCGCATTGCTTATTTGCCAGAGCCAATAAGGGTAACACCAACTACCGATTCGGTGCGGCTACAGACCATCCGGATAGATACCAAAAAGCCACAAACGCCAAGCCGCGAAACTTATTTAGACCGATTTGTGCTAAATTATAATGAGGGCATCTCTCAGTTCTCTGCCAGACCAGAAGCCAGCGCTACCGATACTATGGTGTACAAAATTGGTCCGCAGGGTAAGTTAATCGAAATTTTTGAAGGAAACGGATTTACGGGTGGCAGAGCCATATTAACTGCAGCAGACTCAGCCGGTAACCTACGAATAGACACGGTGGCAATTAAGTTCGAAGGTAAAAGATCGCAACGCATAAAAGGAGCACAACTTAAGGAAGGCGGAATAGGAGGAGGCTCTGGTAAAGCTTTTAGAGCTGGCCAACAAGTAACACTGGAACTGGAGACACAGGTAAGGTTAACTGGCACCCCCATCACATTATTAGTAGATTCAGTGGAGCATAGCACCATAGCGGCCGATCAGATTACCTTAGATAAGACTGCTACTGAACTAAGCTTTGCCATGCCTGCCAGCGATAAACGCATAACCCAACTAATTGCCTCCTTCGATAGCACTGCCATAGTTCCTCTGAAAGGAGATCCAATTTCATTTCAGCCGGTAACGTTGCCTAAGGCAGATGATAAAGGAACTGGCAGCTTTAAAGGATCTGTTATTAGCGACTATACTTCTTACTTCATCCAGATTCTTACCAAAGAATTTAAGTTTGTGAGAGAAGTCAAAAATGTCAGGAATTTCGATTTTAAAAACCTGGAACCAGGCAGCTATATTATTAGGGTGCTGATTGATGAAGACAATGATTCTAAGTGGTATACCGGAGACCCGGACCTGCAACGATTACCAGAGAAGGTTTACATCTATCCAAAACCAATAGAAGTGAGAGCAAACTGGGAACTCGAAGCGTTAAAACTAGAGTTCTAAAATTGATAAAAATGAAAAGGAGAGGAGGCAGCATTGCCTCCTTTTTTGTTTCAGAGCTCTAAACAGCGATGTGGAAAGCTATAGCAAAAATGCCCAATACGTGAGCTGTAGCAGATATTTATATTATACTGTCCACAGCAGCATGATCAGTTTTTGTAACTGTACTGCCCGAGAAATAGAAGAATATCCGTGAAGTTAGCTGCATAGGGTACAGCATTATTAAAACAAATTACCCTTGACCAGATTTCATACTGTAAAGCTTTGGAAGGGTAAAACCATTAGAATAATTTCAGCTTGAGTTGACTGCTTAACCCGGATTTTAAAAGTTCATAAGGCGATCTGGCTTTCAGGACAAATAAGTGGCACACCTGAAAAATAAGCTGAAACAGTAGTGGCTGGAGCAATGGCTATTTATACTCCTGTTGCTTCAGACTTAAAGGCTAGAGAAAAAAGCACTTTATAGAATCAGCGGCAGTTTACTCTATAATTCTTTAATTAAGACGGTGAACAGAAGGAAACTTTATGAGCACTTTTTGTTACACTTAGTCTTTAAGCATTCTTCTGCAGGCCGGTAAATTTCCTGAACCTGGAACCTCACAAAAATCAGCGAATTAAAATGTAAAATTCCAGATAAAGGTAGCAATCCCGAACATCACTAAAATTTGTAGTATGTCCTCATAAGGATATTTGCCTATTTTCTGGTAAACCAATCATTATCAACTCCAGATCAGGAACAACTATATATGAACAGCGAGTAAGGTTACAGTTGGTTGTAGAATTGTTATAGCATCCGGTGCAACTTCAGATCCTGTAAATTCGATCTTAGCGAAATCTCCAGCTACTTCACATCAAAAATCAATAACAACATCTTTTCACAGGCTCATCCTTCACCAGCTTCTGTAATAGCATTTGGCCGTTGCAGGTCTAAAGTCTTGGCTGTTTGATAATGCTCCTGATCGTATCCGCAGTTAATTGCTTTTCAATAGCCCGACTCCCTTATCTGCTTATGCAGTTTAAACCTGAAGCCATTGTGCCATTTACTAATGGGTATATAGCAACCAACAATTATTTAAATGAATCAGCCCTTCCAAAGCTAAACTGGTCAAAATGCTTCAAGGGTAGCTGCCACTGCACATCCATTTTTTCTTCTACAGGTATCCTGACTGTACCGCAACTGCCTACAGATTTAAGGTTAAGCGATTGTAGCCTACAGTTGGTGCAGCTAAAACAATCGGCAGGCATATAATGAGCAACTAAGGCTCAGGAGGAGCCATTTTTTGTGCCAGGAAGCGCACTAATTTACACGCGTGGAAACAGAGAGAAGAAATTAACACAGAAGTGGGTATAACTGTGGATAAGCGTTAATAAAGGTGCGTAATAAAAAAGCTTGCATTACTCAAAACCTCCAAAACAAGGCCTTGCACATGCAGAAAGTGGATAGTGGTGCACAAATATGAGCAGAATTTACACTTATCCACCCAAATGTGTGCTGTGCAAAAAGAAATTAACACATATGCACAAATAGTGGACAACCAGGCTAACATAGTGATAAACAAAAAAGTAGAAGAAGACTTGGTGTGGGAAGAAAAGTGAAGAACTAAAACTAAATAAACAAGTTATGACCAAAGCAGTAAAAGAGGCAGAGTTATCAACTTGTTAACAGCCTAAATAATGGAAGAAGAATAGATTTAAGTTTTAAGTTTAAAAAAATAATTAATAATTAAAGTGTGTGGATAGGTTGAAAAGTCGGGAAGCTGGCCATAAAAGGATCAGAAACCAGTAAAAAAAAATACCTATATTTAAAAAAAACGAAAAAAAGCGACATGATATATTTGCTTAAGCTGACGTTCCCGTTTGAGGACCCCGTGCTGATATTTACGCTGGTGCTGCTCATAATACTGGCGGCACCCATTGTACTAAGCAAGATCAAAATACCCGGCATAGTAGGGCTAATATTGGCAGGCGTGCTGGTAGGTCCCAATGGTTTAAACCTGCTGCAGCGCGACGCCAGCATTGTGTTGTTCGGGACAGTGGGCCTGCTCTACATAATGTTCCTGGCGGGCCTCGAAATCGACATGATCGACTTTAAGAGGAATAAAAACAAAAGCCTCATTTTTGGAGCACTCACTTTTTTTATACCAATAACGATCGGCACCATCATCTTTTATTATGTGATGGATTTCAGGTGGCTATCTGCTATTATGCTATCGAGTATGTTTTCTTCTCATACACTTATTGCTTACCCCATTGCGAGCAGGTTAGGCTTAAGCAAAAACGAGGCAGTAACCATCACCATAGGCGGAACAATAGTAACCGACACGGCAGTGCTGCTGGTGCTGGCCATCATATCAGGATCGTCGCAGGGGGAGTTGGATGCCATGTACTGGATAAAGCTGGGAGGATCGTTGGCTGTGTTTGTTGCCATTGTCATGTATGTATTCCCTATGATAGCGCGCTGGTTCTTTAAGCAGATCGAAAGTGAAAAAGGAGCACAATTCATATTTGTGCTCGCGATGGTATTCGCTGCTGCCTTTATAGCCGAGCTGGCAGGTGTAGAAGCTATAATAGGTGCCTTCCTGGCGGGTCTGGCTCTGAACCAGCTGATACCGCACACATCAGCGCTCATGAACCGGATAGAGTTTGTAGGCAACAACTTATTTATCCCGTTCTTCCTGATAAGTGTAGGGATGCTTGTAGACTTAACTGTGCTGTTTAGAGGACCAGAGGCTTTAATTATTGCAGCCACCATTGTTGTCGTAGCCATCATAACAAAATATTTGGCAGCGCTGGTAACTCAGAAAATATTTGGCTACAGCATTTTGCAGCGTAACCTCATATTTGGTTTGAGCAGTGCACACGCAGCAGCAACACTGGCGGTGGTACTGGTGGGCTTTAACCTGGGCATACTCAACGAAGATGTTTTGAACGGTACAATAGTGCTTATTTTAGTAACGTGCCTTGTAAGCTCATTTATAACCGAAAAGGCAGGAAGAAGTCTGGCTATTGTGGAAAGCCGCAAAAAACCGAACTTAAGTGAAAAGCCAGACCGGATATTAGTACCTATCGCTAACCCGGCAAACATAGAGCGGCTAATAGACCTGGCCATTATGCTCAAGAACCCGGAGTACAAAGAGCCCATTTACCCGCTGGCTGTAGTTATAGATAACGAGCACGCAGAAGAAGAAATTTACAAAAAGAATAAGATGCTGCAGGAGGCCATTACACATGCCTCTGCCACCGATAACGATGTGCAACTGGTATCGAAAATAGACATAAACGTGGCAAGCGGCATTTTGCGTGCCATAAAGGAGATGATGATAACGGAGGTGGTACTCGGTTGGAATGCAAAAATCACGACCCGCGACCGCGTATTTGGCACCGTGCTAGACAGTCTGCTCGAGAACACAGAACAGATGATACTGGTGTGTAAAGTTATTCAGCCCCTCAACACCATTAAAAACATCGTTGTGTTTGTGCCCCTGAACTCCGACATAGAAGTAGGATACCTGCGCTGGCTGCGAACCCTCCGCTTACTGTCGGCACAATTGGGTGCAAAACTTGTGTTCAGAGGCAGAAAGCGTACCTTAAACAAAATAAAAAATACGCTCCAGACATCGAAGCCGGCAGTAGAGGCAAAGTACGAGATAATGGCCGATTTAGGAGAAGTCGAAAACCTAAAAGCCAACATAGCTCCCGACGATTTAATTGTGGTGGTATCGGCCAGGAGCCGAACTATTTCTTACGATAACAAAATGGATTATATTCCACGCATCCTTTCGCGCAATTACAAAGAGAACAGTTTTATCATAATTTATCCGGAGCAGCACCCGGTTATGTACCAGGACAATCAGATTAAAACAACTCATCACAAACACGAAAACAGGTTAGAAGCAGAAGACTAACAACACTACCAAGAGTAGTTCGGATGTAGTAACAAGCATCGTAATAATGAACCAGCGTAACAGAATTCAGGTTTCTTTGCCTTCTGTTTTAATAGATGAAACCGTGTAGCACGTTTGGAGAAGTAGGGGTGTGATATGTAAAGGTTAGATTATTGAAGAAAGTAGCTTCAGGAGCAATAGAAAAATCAGAAGAACCTTTAAATTAACAGGGCAGAAACAAAATTTTTAGTTTTATTAAAAACAAATGAACTGAAAATCTGCGGAATGAGTATTTCATTTATCTTTGCACTATTAAGATAATCAACATAAAAACATGATTAATAAAGACATCAGGTTAGGTAAAGGACTTGGTAAGATCAAGTTTGGCCTGACAATGGAAGAAGTTAAAGAACTGATAGGCGAACCTGAAGAAGTAGAGGAGTCAGATGAGGAGGATGAGTTTGAGCACGAGGCCTGGAACTACTGGGAAGAAGGCTACTCGTTATACTTCGACAAAGAAGACGACTACAAATTAAGTTGCATAGAGGTAGCAAACCGCGAGGTGCTACTTTGGGGCGACAGGATTTTTGAGATGAGTCCGGAACAGATAAAGCAGCTCTTTATTGACAACGAAATCACTGACATCGAAGAAGAAGAAATGGAGACAGGTGAGACCCGCGTTTCTTACGAAAAAGAAATGATCGACCTGTACTTCGACGACGAGCAACTAATAGCCGTGAACTTCGGTGTGTTTATAAACGATAACCTGGAAGTAGTTTGGCCGGCTAAATAAGCAGCCAGTTCCAACACATATTATATAGTAAAAACCGGTCGTGCTCGAGACTGTAAACGGAACTGTGTCAAAGCTATAAAATTATTAACTTAGCTTAAGCACAGTTACTATGGAG
>NZ_VRTY01000168.1 GCF_008017455.1 Pontibacter qinzhouensis
CTGCAAACTCGTAAGCTTCAGGCCCCAAATCGCCAATGCCGTAAGCCGATGGCAAAGAGGTTATGTGTAAGAGCAAACCGCTGCTCCGTTTCTTTATGATCATGATGCTGTTGCTGTTAAAAATGCTACAGGGAATTTGTCTAAAATGTCGGCCACAGGAATTTCCGGCTGCACGGTAAGCTGCTGCTGACCAAAAATCTGCTGCCATTCGGCAGGCGCATCAGGCGGTAAAACAATAGTGGTGTCTTCCCACACCTGCCCCAGCGGCAACTGCTCTTCAGAAACCACGGGCACCAGCAGGCGCGGTACCACCACCATGCACCATTGGCCTTCGTACCGACGTGTAAAGGCAAGAATATGTGTTTTATGTTTGCCGGTAACGTTCAGCGGCTGGTAATCACCAAAGCTGAAGAGTTCGTGCAGGTCTCTGCGTACGTTCAGTACTTTGTAAAGCAGGTACAGCTTAACGCGGGCATCGGCCGGGTTGGCCAGCAGGTCGGCCAGCAGGCCATCAGCATCCTGTTGCTCCTGCACTTTCATTTCCTGCAGGTAGTGCTGCCGTTGTTCGTAATCTACAGGTCGGCGGTTATCAGGGTCTACCAAACTAAAGTCCCAGAGTTCGCAGCCCTGGTAAATATCGGGTACGCCCGGGCAGGTGACTTTTAATAGCGCCTGGCAGAGCGAATAAATCCAGCCGTAATGCGCCAGCTTCAGGAAGAACGGGCGGAAAGCCTGCATAAACTTTTCATCCTTTAGCAGCAGGTGCTCTACCAGCTCTTTCACAGCACTTTCGTACTCCTCGTTCGGCTCCGACCAGTTGGTGTTCACCTTGGCCTCTCTGAATGCTTTTATGAGGTACTCCTGTACCCGCTCCACAATACTTTCGTCTATGGCACCATCTACAGGCAATACACCCAGCAATGTTTGTAGCAGAAAATAAATATCGTTACGCTTCGGGTAGCCAGGCTTAATATGTTCCTGAATCATCGCCAGCCAGTCCTGCACCTGCACTTCCCACTCATCCGGAAGTTCGCTTAACACATTTAAGCGCATACGGGCACCTTCGCCGCGTTTGGTGTCGTGGGTAGCCGTTGCGTTCAGGGAGTGCGGGTAGCTTTTGAGTTTGTACTTCATGAGTTTATGAAACTCATTGGGCCTGATGTTGAAAACATCAGGGCTGTTACCAACCTCATTCAGCGAAATAAAGCGGTTGTAGTTGTAGAAGGTAGTATCTTCTACGCCTTTAGCTGCCAACGGACCTGTAAACTGCTGGCTTCGCATAACAAAATAGAGTTTATGCTGCAGCACCTCCTGCGGTTCCTGCTCACCTGGCTGAAATAGTGAGCGCAAGTGGAGCAGTTGTGCCTCTATATCTGGTGCCCGGTGTAAGGCTTCGGCAAAGGCTTTATCAATTACCTCAACAGCCAACTCCGACAGCGGGAAGGAGCGTGCGTAAATTCGGTAAACCGGGAAAGAAGCTAACAAAACTCCCAACGCTTTGCGCCACTGCTCTTCTGTAAACTCTGGAGTCAGCAACTGGTGTTGCCCCAGGTAGCGGAGTAGGTTTTCAAGCTCACCAGGCATCTGGTTTTTAAGAATAAACATCTTTTTCTCAAACACCAGCTTTTCGTAATCAGTGGCGGCATCAGGTACCAACTGCTTGTACAGCGAGGTCAGTTTCTTTTCGCCGGTAGGGTCGGTAAACAGGTTGCTGATCCAGGCCAGGAAATCGTAGCCGCTGTTACCTTGAATCGGCCAGTCTTCCGGCAGGTTTTCATGGCCTTCCAGAATTTTCTCCACCACCAGGTACACCTCTTCACCAGCCATTTGGCGCAGGCGCTCCAGGTACGTGTCAGGGTCAAAGAGTCCGTCTACATGGTCTACCCGCAGTCCCTGCACCAAACCGGTATCTACTAATCTTTTTATAAACTCATGGTACTTGTCGAATACCTCCTTTTGTTCCATCCGGAGGCAGATCAGATCGTTCACAGTAAAGAAACGCCTGAAATTTATCTGCTGCTCCGTCAGTTGCCAATGGCAAAGAGTGTAATACTGCTGCTCCAATACCTGCTGAAAGCTTTCAGGGTGGTTATTAACCCCTGCTAACACTTTTTCAAGTGCCTGGTTTAGAGCCTCGTTTTGCTGGATGGTGTGGCTTAGGTCTAGCAGTACCTGTTGCCACAGTGCCATGTCTATTTTGTCGGAGTTGCTTGTTTGCTGCAGGTGTTCCAGCTTATGCCGTAACTCTTCCGTGCCTGCTGTTGTGCCTGCTTCCTCCAGAATCTGCAAAATAAGCGGCTCATAAACCGAGAGGCTGGCAGGGTAGCAGGTCTCAAAATAGTTCACACTAAAGCCCGACTCCCCAAACGTGAGCTTCAGCTGTCTTTCTTTTAAAACATTTTTGAGTGTGTCGCCCAAAAAAGGCACCATCAGTTTGCCACCAAATCCGGGGTGAGCAAAGTCTATATCGAAAAAATTGATGTAGTACGATTTCTGCCCTTTCTCCAGAACATCCATCAGCCACCTGTTTTCGGGGTGGTAAGCCATGTGGTTGGGCACGATATCCTGTAACCAGCCCATGCCACGCTCCTGTAGTTCCCTTGTAATTTCTTCGAACTCTTCTGTTGTACCTACCTTGTGGCCGATCTGCTCTACCTCAGCCACATCGTAGCCGTGTTCACTTCCGGTTTTAGCTTTAAAAAAAGGCGCCGCATACAAGGTGCTGATGCCAAGTTCGTGAAGGTAAGGGATAATCTTGCGCACATCCTTCAGTGTGAAGGCTGGCGACACCTGTAGCCTGTAAGTGGCCTTAGGAATATAAACCATACATGTTTATGCTTTTAAATTCAGACTCTGATATAACTGGTCAAATTTACGGCACCAGTCTGCAGCACCTTCGTCTCCTTTGTCGCTCCAATGCTTGTAGTCCTCATAAATCTCTTTCCGCATCATAAACGCTATGTTCTGCGCGTGCCAGTATTCCGGCTCAACGGGCGATTTGCGGAAAAGGTTAATAAGATCTATCAGCAGGTCCATCAGGTTCACATTGTCGGGGTACTGTCCTAACTGTTGCATCAGGTCCTGCACTCGTTTTGCCATGTCAAAACTTAATGTTTCGGCATTCAGTTTCACGTTCATGCGCTCTGCCTCGTTAAGTAGTTTCTGTACCTCCTGCGGGTTAATTTCAGGCTTTGCTATTTCCTGCTGCAATCGGTTATTTACAATGTACTCTACTGTAGTGAGCAGGGGGCGTGGCAATGGCATGGCTAAACGGCGCATGGCCTGCATGAGGGGGTAATTATTGTTATAAACGTTCAGGAAATCGTTTTCGATGTTATGCATAGTTTGCTCCAGCACCTGATCCAGTATTTTTTTCTGGTCATCTTTAAACAAGTGCCAGAAGGAGTAGTAGTGAGACTCAAAATATTTATCTAGTAACATAATGACCTCGCTTACGTTGCCTCTGTTAAAGGCATTGCTTAACTCCAGGTGCATGACTTTAAAGGTTGAGTCGTCTATAAATTTACGTACTCCTCCGAACAGCTGGTGGTCGCCCATGTGCAGTACCGCAAACGTAAATACATCTTCGTTCCAGGTTATGTTCGAGTGTATTTTGGCCTGACCGGTAGCCAGTTTCAAACGGCCGGCTTCCAACAGATCATAATTTTCGGAGGTAGCACTGTAGCTGTAGAGGTTCAGGTTCTCGGGTTTGTCAGAGAACAAGGAGGCAACCGCATAATGTGCACCTACACGCAATAGGTTTATAATTGTGGGTTTAACGTGTTTGTTATAAACTTCTGCCGCATTGCCATAGTCAGGTATATTGCTTTCTGCTTTGGCAAGAAGTTTCAGGAATCCGGTTCGGTAGTCCTGCGAATTGATGCCATACGCTAACTGCAGGGCTCTGGCAGCGTAATAAATATCCTGAACAGTTTCTATTCCGGTCACTTCATCAAAAAACCAGCCGCAGCTTGTGTACATCAGCATGGTGTGGTACTGCATATCGAGTAGGCTCAGAAACCTTGACTCTTCCTCCTTGTTTAGATTGCGGCTTGTATGGGAGGCTATGAATTGCTTCACATTTTCCTCCGACCGGTCCATAATTACCTCAATGTAGTCGTTGCGGGTTATCCAGGGGTCGGCGGTGAGCTTTTTCATCTCCTTTTCGTAGAGAGGCGCCAGCTGGTCGCGGAGCCAGTCGAAGGCATCACGTAAGGGGCCTCGCCACTCCTGGTTCCAGTTGCCGTTGCCACCCGTGTTGCAGCCACAGTTACTTCGCCAGCGTTCTACGCCATGTGCACAGCTCCAGGAAGTGTCTTCGGTAATTTTAGCCTCGTATTCAGGAGGGTGTTTTTCCAGGAACTCCCCATAAACGGTTAAGGTTGCATGGTGCTGTTCCTCTATAAACCGAATAGCATACGATAAGGCCATTTCGCCAAAGCGGTGGTGGTGGCCATAGGTTTCGCCATCGGTAGCGATGTGCATTAGCTGTGGCTCCTTTGCCTGTTGGTCGAGGGTGCTGCCGAGTCGGTGTGCAAATCGTTCGCCACTGTTCAGCAGCCCTTCAAAAGCGATGCCCTGCGATACAGGACCGTCGTAGAAAAACAAGGCGATGCTTCTGCCCGAAGGTAAATTACAGCGGTATGCCCGTCGCGGATCTATTTTAGCTCCAACGCCATCATGCCACTCTTTATCCCCGATTTTACGGAATTTGTTTGCCTGGTAGGGCGAGAGAATGGTAAATTTAATTCCGTGTTCGGCCAGTACCTCCAGGGTTTCGGTGTTAGCAGCTGTCTCACCGAGCCACATTCCTTCCGGATCGCGTCCAAAACGCTGCTTAAAATCATGCTTGCCCCAGATAACCTGTGTGTGCTTATCGCGGGAGTTGGCCAGCGGCATAATCATGTGGTTATACACCTGTGCCAGTGCAGAACCATGCCCCGAAAAGCGTTCACAGCTTTCTTTATCGGCATCCAGAATAGCCTGGTAAGTTTCCGGATCTTTTTTCTGCATCCATTCCAGCAGGGTAGGGCCGAAATTAAAGCTGATGCGGGAATAATTGTTCATGATATCTACGATAGCGCCTCCCTCTCCCAGAATACGGGAGGCAGAATTTCGTGCATAACATTCGTTCGAGATGCGCTCATTCCAGTCGTGAAAGGGGCTGGCCGATTCCTGAATTTCTACTTCGTTTAACCAAGGGTTCTCACGAGGCGGTTGGTAAAAGTGCCCGTGTATGCAAATGTATTTATCTTTCATGTTACTTATTTCTTGCTTTGTAAAGTAAGCAGAGATTCTGGCTGAAGCAAGAAAGAGTTTGTTTCACTTTCTGTTGCCTCCGATCCTGCGGCGTTACCTCCCCACTGCTGGTCAGAAGAATTTAAAAGAATATTCCATTCACTGCCTGCCTGCTGAGGCACAGTTACGTGTTGCGGCTGATCACTGAAATTAACCAGGCAGTGTAGGTGAGGCGTGGGGCTTAGATGTGTAAACTGCAGTACCTGCGTAGCCTTGTCGAAATGTGCCTGCAGCTTGCTATGGTCAGGTTGGGCAAACACAGCGGCGGCCTTTCTTATTTTGATTAGTTCCTTATAATATTCCCGCAGTTGTTTTTGCTGTTCCTGCTGATGATAGCTGTGCTGCAGTTTCGATTTCTGAAATGTGTCCAACGCCTGCGGGTCAGGTGCTTCGCCTTTCCAGCTGAAGGCCGAAAACTCTTCTTTTCTGCCTTTACGAACCAACTCTACCAGGTTTTCGTCGGTGTGGCTCACAAAATACAGAAAAGGGTTGTCCTCACCATATTCTTCGCCCATAAACAGCATAGGCGTGTACGGAGATAGCAGAACCAACCCGGCCACCAGCTTCAGTTTTTCAAAAGAAACCAGCTGTGAAATGCGTTCGCCTAACATGCGGTTGCCAACCTGGTCGTGGTTCTGAATGCAGACAACAAACTGCTTTGCCGGATTGCCCGAAGCATCAGTACCAAGCGTTTTTTTGCGATGCTCCGAGTAGATGCCATTATAGATAAACCCGTGCTGTAGTGTCTTTACCAACTGGTCCGGGTCTCCGTAGTCTTCGTAGTAGCCTTCCCGTTCGCCAGTTACCAGAGTATGCACGGCATGGTGAAAATCATCCATCCACTGCCCCGCTAATCCGTAGCCACCTTTATCGATCGGGTTTAGGAGGCGTACATCGTTCAGGTCGCTTTCTGCAATTAAAGTAAATTCGCGGCCCAGTTGCTCTCCAAGCTGGCTTACATGCTCCTGAAGCTCTTGCAAAAAGTGCTTGGAGCCCATGTCAAGTATGGCGTGTACAGCATCGAGGCGAAGAGCATCTATATGGAAATCACGAAGCCACATAAGGGCGTTCTGCAGGAAAAAATTCCGGACATGGTCGGAGTGTGCGTCATCAAAATTAAGAGCGGCTCCCCAAGGAGTGTTATATTTTTTTGTAAAATAAGGGCCATAGTCATTCAGGTAATTTCCTTCCGGCCCCATATGGTTATAAACTACGTCAAGTATAACAGCAATCCCTTTTTCGTGGCAGGCGTTCACTAAGTTTTTCAGCCCCTCAGGCCCGCCATAAGAATTTTGAACGGCAAAGGGATACACCCCATCGTAGCCCCAGTTTCGCTCACCGGGGAACTGTGCCAAGGGCATGAGTTCAATGGCAGTTATGCCAAGCTCCTGAAGTTCCGGCAGTTTTTTTATAATACCTTCAAAAGTACCTTCCTCCGAAAAAGTGCCGACATGCAATTCGTAGATAATAAATTTTTCCAGCGGTATTCCTTTCCAGTTCTCATCAGTCCAGGTAAATTTGCCATGGTCTATAACTTCTGACGCAGCATGAACGGTATCAGGCTGGAATTGTGAGGCAGGGTCTGGGCGTTCAGTCTCGTTATTAAGCCTGTATTTGTATCTGGCGCCCGGAAGCACTTTGTCTGAAGAGCCTGTCCAGTACCCAAAAGCCTCTTTTTGAAGCGTTAGGCTGGTAGTCTCCGGCGCTGAAATGATCACTTCCACCTGCTGCGCATCAGGTGCCCAAACAGTGAAGGTTGTTCCTTTTTCGGCAGTGTATGCCGCTCCAATAGCTCTAGTAATTCCCATCTGATTTAGAATATTTTGTCACAGGCTGTATTAACTTACAAATCCTGCAATAGGTTATCTATCTTTAAGCGATTTAAGTAGTTAAACATCTTAAACTTAAATGATCCCGTAATAACTACTGATTTGGTTTTTATTTCATTGAATTAGGCACTTGTTTAATGGCTAAGAAAGCTGTAAATTGATTGAAATAGAGCTATTTA
>NZ_VRTY01000169.1 GCF_008017455.1 Pontibacter qinzhouensis
AAAAAGGCTGTCGCTCACATTCTCGAAGATGGAAAACTCAGCTCTGGTCCTGATCGGATCTTCAATTACTATAGGCTCAATAACTTGCTTTGTTTCACAACTGCTAACTGCTAAACTTGCCAGCATACCTGCAAAACATATTTTTAGTAGAAAGGTTAATTTCATTTGGTGTGATCGAGTGAAAAATAATGTTTTAACATTTAATGCAATTATAACAAACACAAGTATGTGATCAAAAAAAAATTACATTAAAATTAGATTAAATACAAAATGCATGCCGAAAAGTACTATCTGTTACTGCTGCTCGATGACAACATAGCAAAGATTCAACCACCATTTAAGCGACAAAGGGCTGGCAGAAACCGGCAGCCTGCTTTACTTTTGCGTTATGAAATCAGTTAAGCTCAGTTCCTATTACCGCCTCTATGCTTTTTCCGATTACCAGAGCATGAAAACGGCCACTCGCTACATGCGTTCTGTGGAACTTGCGCGTGGTTTAGCGGAGGTGCAGGAGCAGGAAGTGCGTAGGTTTGTGGGGCGCATTAGTGGGCAAGGTTACATCAATTACCTGGAGCCGAACAGTCACCTCAACACGCTGCGCTCTTACCGGAAGTCGTTTATTACCGCCTTGCAACTGCTCTACAAAAGCAATGGCTATGCGGCCCGTTATATCGTAATTGAGCGAATTTAACTGGTCGTGGTCTAATTCCGCAAAAGCGCTTGGGCTATAGTATTTCCGCGTTAGCGTACAGCCAATTGTCCTTACAAGCTGAAACCTCAAGGTGCCGGTAGCTTTTTGTTTTCAACTTTTTAATTTTTGAGACAGTAATCCGCCTGAAGCCTCTGGTGCTGACTTCTAACCTTGTGATGCTGCTCAAGCAAAATCCTACAGCATGTTTAGCACTGAAACAGGCAGCAAAACAAAAATTGTTTATCTACTCTTAGGCTCTCTCTTAGCAGTAGTTTCTATATTTGCAACTTTGTTGCAAATATAGAAACTACTGCTAACTTTGCTGTAAACAAACACGAACACGCCATGGAAATTCCTTATAAATTTGATGTTATTATAATAGGCGGCAGTTTTGCGGGCTTATCGGCTGCCATGAGTTTGGGCCGTGCGCTCCGAAAGGTGCTGGTGCTGGATGGCGGGAAGCCCTGCAACAGGCAAGCACCGCACTCACACAACTTTATTACCCACGATGGCAAGCCTCCTCACCAAATAGCGCAGCTTGCCAGGGCGCAGGTAGAGCAGTACTCTTCTGTTCATTTTTACGAAGGAGTAGCTGCATCTGGAGCCAAGACAACAGCAGGTTTCGAAATAAAGACTGCGGCAGGAGATGAGTTTTTAACAAGGAAGCTGATTTTCGCCTCTGGTTTAAAAGACTTAATGCCCGATATTCAGGGTTTTGCCGCCTGCTGGGGCACCTCTGTTATTCACTGCCCTTACTGCCATGGCTACGAAGTCAGGAGCCAGCCAACAGCCATATTAGGTAACGGCGACACCGCTTATCATTATGCACAGTTGCTGTTTAACTGGACGAAAGACCTCACGATTTTAACCAATGGCGCACCTGACTTTACGGAAGCGCAAACTGAAAAATTCAGGAAAAACAACATCAGAGTAATAGAGAAGGAAATTGCTTACCTGCAGGAGGAGCAGGGACAACTGCAGCAGGTGGCTTTTAAAGATGCTTCGGGGTTTGCAGTAAAAGTAATGTATGCCCGGCCGGCATTTGAGCAAAACAGCAACATTCCGGCAGCATTAGGGTGCGAACTAACCCAGCAAGGGCTGCTAAAAGTATCCGAATTGCAGGAAACCACAACGGGAGGCGTTTATGCCTGCGGCGATGCCTCCAATATGCGTGCTGTTTCGGTTGCAGTGGCTTCGGGTACCATGGCAGGTGCTGCTGCCAGCAATGCCTTTACCCTAGAAGAATTTTAACTGGTGCGCAGTCGGCTTTACCTGCCTAATTATTCAAATGAAAAAGGCCTTCAGAAGAAATTTAAGGAAAATTTCGCCAAGGGTGGGCAAACTCTAAAGGTAAGGTAGAGAGCTAAAAATGAAGTTAGCGCTGGTAAGTTTCTTCGGCTCATTTCCGCAGATGCTCCTGCTATTAAGAACTTTCAATCCACCTACATAATACTTGCCATCTGGTTTTTCTTCCACCAAACTTTGTCTCATATTTGATGCCGGTTTACACATATATTTAGACTTCGACATAAGCTCTAGGAATACATAGCTTTACTTTTTCAAATTCAACAGAAAGATTAAAAAAAATCCTGAGTCCTGATACTTGGGTCCTGCTTTTTGAAGGTATGCAATTTCGAATTCCGGTAAGGTATGACGCCTACTATAATCCGCCAGTATGGAAGAAAAACTACTGCAGTTAAAACAAGTGGTAACAGCCATCAGGCCGTTGCCGGAACAGGAGTGGCAGCAATTTGCAGCCATCTGGAAACCATTTTCGGCAAAGCGAAAAGAAACCTTAACCGTAGCAGGAGAGAGGGAGCAGTACCTTTATTTTGTGGTGGAGGGGGTGCAGCGGGTTTTTTACTTCGATGAGCAGAATCGCGAGGCTACGCTGGTTTTCACGTATGCCCCTTCGTTTGGTGGTGTGCTCGATGCCTTTATGCTGCAGCAGCCATCGCGCTACTTCTACGAAACGCTTTCGCCATCCTCCTTTTTGCGTACCTCCTGCAACGAGGTACAGCACCTCATGCAGACGCAGCCCGGCATCGATACCATGATCAGGGAAGGAATTACCCATAGCCTTTCGGGGGTGTTGGAGCGGCTCGTGGAGTTGCAGTGTTATTCGTCGGAGGAGCGGTTTCGGGTTTTGCTGAAGCGGAGTCCGCATATTCTGCAACTGGTGCCGCACAAGTACCTGGCCAACTACCTGGGCATTGATGCAACAAACTTCAGTAAGCTGTTAAATAAGGTCAGGATCTGACACAGCCCTTGACACTAGCACAGGTCATTTGCTCTCGGAAGGCCATTTTCATTAGCATAATTTAGCTGCTAGTTGCTAAATTGTTAGTTAATTGACTTTTGTTTACTGCTCTTTGTGAAAAGGTTGACTTCAGGATATTGACCAGGGTTAGCGAACGCTACTACAATTCGCATACA
The DNA here is from genome assembly GCF_008017455.1 of Pontibacter qinzhouensis. Lineage (GTDB taxonomy): Bacteria > Bacteroidota > Bacteroidia > Cytophagales > Hymenobacteraceae > Pontibacter > Pontibacter qinzhouensis. The sequence continues at coordinate 3,128 of NZ_VRTY01000169.1, forward strand.
ATTGGAATAGGTACAACGTCTACAATTTCTGACCTGGCGATGCCGAACCAGGAATGTTGGTATTTACCAAGAATTTTTATGGGGAAGCGTGGCAACTTTGTAACGTTCCATTTAAAGTAGATCGTTATGAAAAATCAGAAAGTTGTAACTGTTTTGTCGAAGGGATTTATACTCTTGTCAGGGTTAAGTCTTTTGTCTGTTAGTGCCATGGCCTTTGCTAATCCGCAATCGGTTATGGATTTGGTGCAGGTACAGCTGCCAAATACCGATGCCTTCAGTTCTATCAGGGGCGTGTATGGTGGTGTTGGCCTTACTTTGTTTATTACTTTGATGTACCTGCTGCTGCACGATACACGAAAAGGGCTGGCTTTGCTGTGCCTGCTCTGGGGTTTCTATGCCTTATCGCGAACCATTACCATCTTTAGCGAAGGTGCACTTGGCGACTTCGGTACGCAGTGGCTCCTGATTGAAGCGGTGTTATTTGTTTTGGCGCTTGTGCTGGTGGTGGCTCATGCAAAATTTGTTGTAACGCAACAGGCACGTTAATATGAGCGGCATCCTTAAAACCCAATTGCTTACCGCTTTAGAAAACAAAGTGGAGCAGCACATAGAAGAGGCCGTACGGGTTTTTCAGAACCTGCCTGACCACACGCTGCAACAGCCAGCTGCCGATGGCGGCTGGAGCATAGCACAGTGCCTGGCGCACCTGAACAGCTACGGCAGCTACTACCTGCCCCGCCTCCGTACAGCCTTTGCCAATGCGCCTGTCGCTACTCCTTCAGCTACGTTTACCAGCACCTGGCTTGGTAAAAAGTTTATTCAGATGATGGCACCTGAAACCGGCCGAAAAAAGTATAAAGCCTCTAAAAAGCACCTGCCGCCCCAGGTGCCGGATGCGCAGGAGGCGGTAAGCGAGTTTATAAGGCAGCAGGAGGAATTGTTGGTTTTGTTGCGCCAGGCTTTTACAGCAGATCTGGATCGTCCTAAAATAGCCGTGTCGGTTATGGCCTGGCTCACGATGAAACCTGGTGATGTGCTGCAGTTTCTGGTAGCCCACAACGACCGGCATGTGCTGCAGGCAAAACGAAATACTGCTGTTCTGGAAAAGCCTAATTCACTGTAAACCGAAAACTGCCTCCCAAGACCGTAGCACGTGGACTGAGGCCTTAGGAGGCAATATCATGGTTTTGTAGCTTTTTTAACCGCCGGTGCTACCACAGTACCTAGCAGTTCTATGGCTTTTAGCACCTGGGCATGCGGTAAAGTGCCGACACTAATATGCAGCAGGAAACGGGTATTGCCAAACAACTCGAAATTGTACAGTATTTTGTCGATAACCTGCTGCGGACTACCTACCAGCAGGGAGCCTTCTGGTGCGCGCATCAGGTCGTATTGCTGCCTGTTCATGCCAGACCAGCCACGCTCTCTGCCAATCTTGCTCATCAGGTAAGCATAGGGCCCATAAAATTCGTCGGCTGCTTTCTGTGAGTTCTCTCCAATATAACCGTGCGAGTTTATGGCCAGCTGCAGGTTAGCTGCCGGGTGCCCTGATTTGGCGTAGGTTTCCTTGTAGAGTTGGGTGAAGGGTACGAACCTGGCTGGCTCGCCTCCAATAATAGCCAGCGCCATGGGTAAGCCTTTTGTAGCTGCCCGTACCACAGAAGCTGGGGTTCCGCCTACTGCCACCCAGATGGGTAGTTCAGGTTGGTAAGGCCTCGGATAAACGCCACGGTTCGCGATGGCGGGCCGGTGCTTGCCACTCCAGGTTATCATTTCACTTTTATTTAGCTCCACCAGCAGGTCGAGTTTTTCAGCGAAAAGTGTGTCGTAGTCTTTCAGGTCGTTGCCAAACAGCGGAAACGACTCAATAAAGGAACCACGCCCGGCCATTATCTCGGCTCTGCCACCCGATAACAAATCGACATGCGCAAAATCCTGGAACACACGAACCGGATCGTCGGAACTCAGCACCGTTACAGCACTCGACAGTTTTATCTGCTTTGTTTTAACTGCAGCAGCAGCCAGCACAACGGCCGGAGAAGAAACCACAAAATCGGGCCGGTGGTGCTCCCCAATGGAAAACACATCTAAGCCTACCTGATCGGCCAGTTCAATTTCTTCCATCAGGTTCATCATCCGTTCGCGCGGGCTCAGCAGTTTGCCAGAGGCTGGGTCAGGGGTGTTTTCTACGAAAGTGGTTATTCCTATTTCCATCATCAAGTTTAAATATCTTTTAGGTAAAACAAAAGAATATTGCCGCTGCAATTTTTCGCTACACTTGCCCTAAGTTTGTGTAAAGGCAGCTGCCCTATACGCGTTGTAAAGCTACTAGCCTTATTAACCTGGAAATTTAGCCTGAGCAACCCTGACTTCTTTTTTACCTCACTACCTATGGCCGCTTTACGTGCTACCCGTGCAATTTTTTTGTCATGGTTATCTGAAAGAAGGATGGCTGAAGTCGCAAATGAGCCATCCTGTAAACTGGGATAAATTTACTGCGCTTTATTTAAAAAAACTTTGTAATATAGTCTTACAAAATACGAAGTGCCTGGGTATGTGGATAGGGTGACCTGTTTAAATTTAAATTATTCTAATGAAAAAAGCCTTCAGAAAGAAATGAATAGATTTTTACTCAAGGGTCTGTGCTGTGTATATTACCTGAAATACATTCGTTTTACCTGTTGCACTAATTTTAATCCGGTTGCTATACTTATATAGAACCAAACCTGCTGGCTCTTATCTTCTCAGTATGAATAAATGGAATACAAGGTGCTGCTTTTTATAACTATGACGACACAACTTATCGGGAATTAACCTTGATTTCTCTCATTCTATCAGGATTAAAAAATGATCTTGTTTCCTGTGTCTTGCATCAGGTAACAGCGGGCAGTGCAATTTTGAATTCCGATATGTGAAGACGCAGTTTATGATGTGCTGTAGCTAAAATGGCTTTAAACTAACCAAGAATTATGCTCGATATTGTGATTGATGCCCGTCAGGCTTCTTTAGGACCTGGCATGGAAGTACGCCGCATTTTGCCTTTCCGGTCGCGGCGCATGGTAGGCCCCTTTATTTTTATGGATCATGCCGGACCAATTGCCATGGAGCCGGAGCTGCTGCCGTCTATGGATGTTCTGCCGCATCCGCACATTGGCTTGTCTACGGTGAGCTACTTGTTTGGCGGGCAGGTTACGCATCGCGATAGCCTGGGCGTTGAGCAGGTAATCAGGCCGGGAGAGGTAAACTGGATGACCGCCGGTAGTGGCATTGCACATTCCGAAAGGTTCGAAGACCCTGCAGCGCTGGCAGGTGGCTCGCTCGAGATGCTGCAGACCTGGGTAGCCTTACCGGAGAAAGATGAAGAGGCTGCTCCCGCTTTTGATAATTATAAACCTGAGCAGCTGCCTGTTTTTACGGATACCGGCGTTTGGATGCGCCTGATAGCCGGTAACGCATTTGGTTTGCAGAGCAACGTGAAAACGCATTCGCCTTTGTTCTACCTGCATGTTGTGCTGGAGCAGGGCGCTCGCTTTGGCTTGCCAAAAGAGCACCCGGAGCGTGGTTTTTACATTGCGAAGGGCTCTGTTGAAGTGGCTGGCCGCACCTATTCTGAAGGACAGATGCTGGTGTTTAACAAAGGAGTAGACCCTGTTATTCTGGCCAAAACGCCTGCCACGCTTATGTTGCTCGGAGGCGAACCACTTGGCGAACGCTTTATCTGGTGGAATTTTGTGTCGTCGAAAAGAGAAAGGATAGAGCAAGCCAAAGCCGACTGGAAAGAAGGGCGCATCTTGTTGCCACCCACCGATAACGAGCAGTTTGTGCCTTTGCCGCAGGATAAGTCTAAACCAGCAGGAAGTCCGCCACCGCAGGCACTCTCGTAAGCACCTGTTTTACTCCACCGTATTAAAAAGCTCCGCTATTTCGGTGGAGCTGAGGTAGCGCCATTCTCCGGCGGGTAGTGTGCCCAGCGTTACGTTTATTATTCGTACACGTACCAGCTGTACCACCTCGTAACCCAGCTTATAGCACATTCTCCTGATCTGGCGGTTAAGACC
>NZ_VRTY01000017.1 GCF_008017455.1 Pontibacter qinzhouensis
ATCATGCTGGATTCTGTAGCTACAGGCTTAAAGCCAATAGTTCGTGTAATTGATGATTGGGTTACTGCCCGTTCATTGGGTCTGATTTTCGAATGCAAAGTTGGTAAGGGAAGCATGATTGTATCGGGAATTGACTTTACAGGTAATTTAAAAGACCGCCCGGAAGCACGGCAATTGCTGCATAGTTTACAGCAGTATATGACTTCGCCTGCTTTTAACCCGGAAACACCTGTTACTATCGACAAAATTAAGAGCCTGGTACATTAAGCCTCAAGCTATCAATATTAACTATCTAAAATCGCTGATTGTATGATTAGTAGCAGAGCGTTCCGATTTTTTATTTTAGTATTCCCCCTGCTGCCTATTTTGTGTCAGGGGCAAACTATTTCTAATTCTTTTAAAATTCGTCATTTTTCAAACAACAGCAATGCCAATGGCGAAACCGATTTTAAACGAAAGACGAGTGTTTTCACTGATCAGCAACGGATAGATTTTTTAAATGCTTACGCTACTTATGGAATGATTTTTTGGAAAGATGCAAATCTTAACAAAGAAGCGTATCCGCTTGAAAAAGCAGTTAATCTATCCGCAAAGATAAAGTCACAGCCCCAACATCAGGTAAGAAGCCGAATGCTCACCGATGAATGGTCAAGGAAGGGCTATAAGCCGGGTAAAGAAGCCATTGATGCTGCTGAACTTGATAAATGGAAAGTATCCGGCGATGTGCGGGTTGAAAATGGTGCACTTTCTTTCAATAAGGAAACGCAGTTAATAAACCATGTTGACGCTCAAAACTGGCGATGTAAATTAGAAACAGACATCAACCTGTTTGAGGTAAAAAACTTCAGTATTTCATTAGACAATTGCGCGGAGTTCGGAAAAGACCAGTTGGGAAAGTTTTACTACACAGTTAATGGTAAAAAAGTTTTTTATAAGCCTAAAGCCCAGCCGAAAGGCTTAGTCAATATTAAAATTGATCTCGATTTTACTACCCGCCGTTATAATTTTTATGTACAGGATCAGTTAATCGGCGACTATGCTTATTTTTCAGACACTACCAGCAAAGCCTTTACAAAGCTGGTTATCAATGGCCCGGCAGGTTTTAAACTGGACAATCTACATGGTACGGGTTATAAAAGGTTAACTGCTGACGCTCATTATCCTTTCGATATCACTACGTTTGTTGATGAAGACTTTTCTCCGGCCAAACCGCTGGGTGAATGGAGCGAAGTTGCTTACAATGCTTCGGATTGGGCAACGGATAAACTTCCGATTGTGCATGGCGGCGAATGCTATAAAAAAGAAGATCTTTATTTGAGAAAAGAGTTTGAAATCAAGGATATAAAAGAATTTAAAGCCGCTAACCTCTACATTGAATCCATAACACCATCCGGGATATTGTATGTGAACGGCAAAACCGTTGAAGTTATCCATAACCCTGCCCCGGTAACTATCGATATCCGGAAATATTTAAAGCCGGGTAAAAACCTGGTAGCTATAAAGGTCGATTCTTATGAAGTTGCACCTGAACAGGTGATGACACACACTTCTACCGACAAGCATACCGGCTGGTTTGCGGGAAGAATTCACCTTGATTTATTGAAGACCGCCTATATTAAAGATGTATTCACGTACACCGAATCCATTTCCGGAGTACGTGCGGAACAAGTTATCAAGGTAGATTACCGTAATCTGACTGAAAGTAAATTTAAGGGGAAGCTTCGGATTAGTGTATCGCCCTGGTTCCCAAAAGAGGGAGCAGTGATTGCCAGTAAAGAGGTGTTATATGATGTAATGCTAATTGATCAGCTTAATGTAAGCAAACTAGTAATTGAAAATGCCGCGCTTTGGACAGCCGCTAACCCGCAATTATACCTTGTAAAAACAGAACGCCTTGATGCCGCCGGAAAAGTGGTAGGTGATCATCTGGTAACGACCGAAGATAACGTTAGGTTTTTATCATTCTTTCTATGATTAATGAGATGATTGGACGTGATATGAACCGTTGCAGCGTTGTACTATGGAGTGTGGTAAACGAGACATAAGCCAATAGCGACAGAAACCGAGTGTTGGCAAAGGCAATAGACGAATGCCATAAACTGGATCCTGCCCGGCTCGTAACCGTGGCACTGGATAACATGAAATATGCTGACAGTACAATAACAATTAACGATAATATTTTTAAATCGCTGGATATAATTTCGGTGAACGAATACCTTGGCTGGTACCAACATTGGATTGTAAAGCCAGAAGAAAAAACCTGCATATCAAACTTAAATAAACTGATTGTTATTTCTGAATTTGGTAGCGAAACCTTGTATGGAAACCACGGGCCATCCGATATCGCCAGTTTATGGACCGAAGAACACCAGGAAAAAGTGTATCAGGATCAGGTGACGATGTTTAAAAGAATGCCTGCTTTGCGCGGGACATGTGCCTGGTTATTGGTAGATTATAGATCGCCTAAGCGAATGCATCAAGCTTATCAGAACGGATGGAACCGGAAAGGATTACTTTCCGATCAGGGCTTCAAGAAAAAAGCCTTGTATATATTGGCTGACTATTATAAACAAAAATAAGAACTGTGACTTTGGATTTATCCTGATATGGATTAATGATTTTGCATATACTAAAAAATTGTATCCAGTCATTTTAAACCCAATACATATTTTACTGGACTTACTCCATAATCTTGAAAATTTTGCCCTGTAAACTTGGTGTTCTTTTAGTTTTTCGAGGTGCCCATGGTACCCGGTGCTGAGCGGAATATACTTTTTGCCGCTCCCTCGGAAACAGTGAGTGGAGGCGTTCATAAATTGAAAATGGCAGGGGCAGAACAAATAATTAAAGAGTTAAATATCAAAATAAGAGTAGCTTTATATGATGCGGTATAACTATAATTTTATGAACCTGAATCGCCCTGCCATTTTTCGCCTATTTCTGGTAACTGTATGCTGTCTGCTGCTTTTAAGCCAAGGATCCAAAGCACAGCAAAAGGAAATATCGCTGGCCGGTGACTGGAAATTCACCACTGACCCGACTGGCAAAGGGCTGACTGAAAAATGGTTCACCCAGAGCTTCCCCGAGCAGGTAAAGCTGCCGGGCTCTATGGCTGAAAACTTGAAGGGGAACGACATTACCCTGAAAACGGAATGGACCGCCAGCATTTACGACAGCTCCTGGTTTTACAATCCGCGGATGGCCCGCTACCGCGAGCCAGGCAATATAAAAGTACCCTTCTGGCTTACACCTGCCAAGCACTATGTGGGACCGGCCTGGTATCAGAAAGAAGTAACCATTCCGGCCTCTTGGAAAGACAAACGGATAGTACTGGAGCTGGAGCGCGCGCACATTGCCACACACCTTTGGATTGATGAGCAGGAGATAGGGAAAGCAAACTCCCTGGTTGCACCACACCTGTACGACCTCACAGGCAAGCTCGCACCTGGCAAACACACCATCACCCTCCGGGTAGACAATACCATTACAGAAGATGTGAATGTGGGCACAAATTCCCACAGCATCTCCGACCACACCCAGGGGAACTGGAATGGCGTAGTAGGCAACCTGATGCTGAAAGCAGGTTCTAAGGTATATTTTGATGATATACAGGTATTTCCTAATCTGAAAACAAAAACTGCCAGCGTCAAGCTGACCTTGCAAAACACCACAGATAAACCTGTAACCGGTAAAGTAAGCTTAGGAGCCAAAAGCTTTAACAGCGATAAAACCCATGCGGCACAGGCAAAGCCCGTAAATGTAAAGTTAAACCCAGGCGAAACAGTGCTCGACATAAACCTGCCGCTTGGAGAGAACATGCAAACCTGGGATGAGTTTAATCCTGCGCTGTATAAACTGACAGCAAAACTGGATGCAAAAGGAAACCAGGACGATGAGCAGGGAGTGCAGTTCGGAATGCGCGAAATAAGTGTAGAAGGAACCCGGATTATGGTGAACGGAAAGCCGGTTTTTCTGCGGGGCGACCTGAACAATTCCGAGTTTCCGCTAACAGGTTACCCGCCAACCGATGAGGCTTCCTGGGAGCGAATTTACAAAATAGCCAAGGCACACGGGCTTAATCACATCCGTTTCCACTCCTGGTGCCCGCCTGAAGCTGCTTTTATTGCCGCTGATAAGATTGGTATTTACCTGCAGCCTGAAGGCCCTACCTGGCCTAACCACAGCACCTCCCTTGGGAGTGGCAAAGCCATTGATACCTATATTTATGAGGAGACCAACCGCATGGCTAAACATTACGGCAACTATGCCTCCTTTACCATGTTGGCTGCCGGAAACGAACCACGGGGCGGAAACCAGGCAAAATACCTGGCGGAATTCGTGAAATACTGGCAGAAGAAAGACAACCGCCGCATCTACACCGGAGCATCGGTGGCAATGAGCTGGCCCCTGGTACCCGAAAACGAATTTATGGTGAAGTCGGGGCCGCGTGGTTTAAACTGGCCGAATGCACGACCAGAAAATGAGGGCGATTACCGAACAAAGATTGAAGGCTTTACCGTGCCCTATGTTACCCATGAGATGGGCCAGTGGGTAGCCTTCCCCAACTTCGAGGAGATAAAGAAATACACCGGCGTTTACCGCGCTAAAAACTTCGAACTGTTTCAGGAAGACCTGGCGGACAGGGGGATGGGCGATCAGGCGAGAGACTTCCTGACGGCTTCGGGTAAATTACAGGCACTGTCTTATAAATTCGAGATTGAGCAATCGTTGCGTACGCCCGGGCTGGCAGGTTTCCAGCTGCTGGGGCTGCAGGATTTCCCGGGCCAGGGAACGGCGCTGGTAGGTGTACTCGATGCATTCTGGGAGAGCAAGGGCTATATTTCACCGGAAGAATTCCGCCGCTTTTGCAATACGACCGTTCCACTTACCCGAATGGCAAAGTTCGTTTACAAAAATAACGAAGTCCTGACGGCAAATGTGGAACTGTATCATTTCGGAGAGTCTGACCTGACCAATGCTATTTTGAACTGGGAGCTGAAAGATGATAAAAACAATGTAGTTGCTTCCGGTAGCTTGCCAGCCAAAGCTTTTCCACGGGGTGCCAATACCGAAGCAGGAAAGCTGGAGATACCGCTCACCAAAATTACAAAAGCCAGCAAACTGAACCTGTTTATTAAGCTGGCTGAAACCAATTTTGTAAATGACTGGAATGTGTGGGTGTACCCGGCGGAGGAGCTGCCAGTAGTAAAGTCAGATGTTTACTACACAAAGGTGCTGGACAAAAAAGCGGAAGAAGTGCTAAACAGGGGAGGCAGTGTGTTCCTGGATGCAGCCGGAAGCGTGGTAAAAGGTAAAGAGGTAATGATGTATTTCACGCCTGCTTTCTGGAACACCTCCTGGTTTAAGATGCGTCCGCCACACACCACAGGATCGCTTATAAAAGCAGATCATCCGGCTTTCGAGTATTTTCCTACAGAGTCGTTCACAGACCTGCAGTGGTGGGAGGTCGTAAACCGGGCACAGGTCATGCACCTGGAGGACTTTCCGAAAGATTTTCGTCCAATCGTGCAGCCAATAGACACTTGGTTCATGAACCGGAAGCTGGGTCTTATCTACGAAGCCAGCGTAGGAAAAGGCAAATTGCTTGTTTCCAGTGCCGACCTGACTTCAGACCTGGATAACCGCCCCGCTGCCCGGCAGTTGCGCTACAGCCTGCTGAGTTATATGGCTTCGGATAAGTTTCAGCCCAAAGACAAGCTTGATATGGAGTTGGTGCGGGATGTGTTCCAGACCCCATCCAGGGAAGTGTGGGATAGCTTTACCAAAGATAGTCCGGATGAGCTGAAGCCAAATCAAGGGCAGCAGCCTGTAGTAAAGTAACAATTGAGCATAATGCATCAGGTGCAGAACTGGAATTGTAATGTTTTGCTGGAGACTTTTATAGGCAGTTAAAGCTTTGTATAACAGGTTTTCATATTGGCAAAGAGTCAGGTAGCCAAATTTTGAGTCCCTCCTTTTTCTGCTGTAGAAACCTTCAATGTATTCAAACATGGCAAGCTAGACTTCCTATCTGGTGGCAAAATGGTGGTGGTCTGCTATTTCTGTCTTTTTTGTTTTAAAGAAGCTCTCTTTCATGGCATTGTCCCAGCAGTTTCCTTTCTTGCTCATGCTCTGCACGACCAGAATTCCCTCGAGTCGTTCTTGGGAGATACTGCAGGCATATTGTACGCCCCAGTCAGAGTAAAACAAAAGGGAATAGAGCAAGCAACTGTTTCTGATGGCCATCTGGAAGGCCTCCACCTTGATTGCTTCTGCCTCCATGGTCTTACTCAGCACCCTGCCCACCGCTTTCCCTCAGTACGACCGTCAGGTACAACCAGCCTAGCCTGGTTTTGATGTAGGAGAGATCAGAGACCCTCATCTCTGCCGGCCTTACCGCTATGGATGGCCTTTTTTTAACCAGCAAACGTGCGTCAGCATAGGGGCGCAACTCGCTCCAACTGCGCCTCCTTCAGTTTCTTTTGTAACCGATTGATCTCTTCTAGTTCCTCCCTGAGCCCATCGGTAGACCGAATGGGCTAGCCTTCCTTCTGCCGTGACTTGCTCAACCGGCCAGAATCAATCCCAAGTTCGTCTGCTGCTTCTTTTACTTCTTCCCTCGCATAGGAGAGGTCAATCGCCATCCGTTTGAAGGAGGCATCTAATACAGGCCTTTCCAGTATAGTCAATTTTATATCAAATCACCTAAAGGCTATTCCGAATCCTTATATTTTATAGTGTACTTCTATGGTCAATGCTGACTGGTAGCCAAGTGCTTTTTGACGATTTTTTGTTTAAGTGTTCAGTAGTGGGGGCACGAGCCTCGTTTAGACATAATCCCCTCATGCTTGATTCTTTTGCTCACTTTAGGGAAAGAAGTCTTCGGTTCTCATCAAGGGAAAAAGTATGGCCCAGCCAGCGAGACGAATGCCATTAGAAAGCAGTCGAATATTCAATTGACAGAGCAGCAGACAGATATTATCGATAAACTTTACCTCCAACAAACTTGAGCTTATTATTCGCAAGGTAGTTTATACTATCAGGTATTAATTAATTATTTTACTTAAGTCTGCGTAGTATAATGCCTCCAGTCAAAGGTAACAACGCCAAAAGAGTGAGGCCATTCTCTTGCAATCAGCTTATATCCTGTCATTACTTTTGAACGTCTATCATTTATTTTGGACGTATATGATTAACTTGTTATTTTAGCAGGCATTAAGCATTTCCAAATTTAACATATCTTTGTTTTGATGGGCAGGAAAGTTAACCTAACAGATGTGATTAAATGCTGCGAAATTCGCTTCGGTCGCGGAGCGGCTGCCCATTGGACACATAGTGACTTTATTAACCTTAATCACGATATAATACGGGCAACGAAAATAAACATCAGTATCAATACCTTAAAGCGTATTTTTGGTAAACTTGCTGTAGATGAGAAGTATATCCCCCAGCATGCCACCATTGAAGCGCTGCAAAAATATTGCGGATACACTTATCCTGAAGATGTTCAGGCACCCGTTGAAGCCCAGATAAGCGAAGTAATAGCCCCAATAAAAGTCAGAAAAAATATATTTCTGTACATCTTCATCCTTGCTATAATCGGTATTTCAGGATTTGCTGCCTGGAAGTTGTTTAAGCCTGTCGCCTCGTTTCCCGCATATGTTACTTTACTAAAAATAGAAGGGACTATTCCGTTTACGGCCGTTTTTGATATTATGGTACCTGATAATCAGGACAGTACATTCGTAGATTTTGGAGATAAGTCACCATTAATCCACGTTAGAGCAGAGCAAAAACGGGTATCACACAATTATTTATATGCAGGTGTATTTAACGTAAGTTTGCGAACACGCCGGTCTGTTTTCGCAGAAACGACAATTAGTGTAAGTTCCAACAAATGGATCGCGCTTAGTTACCATGATCAAATGCGTAATCATTATTACGAGATCCCGGCTGTTAGAACAGGTTCTGATAGTCTTTTTAATCTCACGAACAGACAATTACATAGTATAGGCTTAGATACCGTCAAGCGTATTTTCACCAGACTGTATAATTTCACTCCGGTAAATTATTTTGCAGACGATTTTACGTTCGAAACAACTTTTAAAAATCCACCCCGCAGACACGGATTTTCCTGTAATAGCACCCAGTTTCAGATATCGGGTATCAATAGTATGATACGTTTTAAACTTTCGAACCCAGGGTGTAGCTCACGGGTGATCAATGTATTAAGTGAGCAACGGTTTGATGGAGATAAGGATGATCTTTCTCAGTTTGTTCTTGAGCAGGAAAATTGGAATACGGTAAAAATGATTAACCAGAACAAGCAAGTTTCGTTATTTGTCAATGGAGAACTGCTGTTTACGGGAAGCTATCAAAAACCATTAGGTGAAATAAAAGGATTGTTTATTGAATTTGAAGGAAATGGGTTTGTAAAAAACTGTGACCTTAAAGCTGGCGATGGACGCAGCCTCTATCAATTTTAGGCACAATGCGAAACCGTTAAAAAAAGCTCTAACTGATAACTTATCTTGTTTTTGATGTATTTTTAGCGCATGCCAGCACCCTTTGTGAGCGCACATGCCTATACCTCCTTACTCCTTTAGCTTTATCTCTAGCAAATCCCTGTCTTATTTGAAAGTATAGCTTTTGTCGGCAAAGAAAAGAGATATTCTTTTTTGGTAGCTCCACTTCCTTGAGCACCTCATTTATGTAAGCTAACTCAATAGCGGCTATTTGGAGCTTTTAACTTAATGCTCATCAATAAGCTGGTAAATCGGATGCCAGTCTACTCCTTTGTTTATCTGGTCGTAAAACTCGCTATTAATCTTATGGCAATCAACTACAAGGTTGGCAAAACCTATACAGGCTGTCTCATTGATATGCCTAAAATAATAATTTTTAACACACATACACTAAAATTATAAGCCATAAGACAGTAGCGTACCTGCAACGGCCTCAATGTTCATTTTATTAATTATTTGATTGTCAAATACATACTTCATCCATAATTTGGATGAGCTTTGGGCAGGCTCATTAGCCCTTTAAAAATAAAACTTCTTTCTATTTTTGGTTATTGTTCTGATGAGGAATGATTTGGTAGTTTATTATTACCATAAAATTCGGCAATTTCATTTACAAACATTTGTTCAATATTAGCCTATTAATTTTCTTGTTCGGTTTAACCTCTATTGCTTCCATTTAATTAAAGAGACAGATCTTGTCTTGCAAAGAGGATATTATTGCCAGCATCGGGCTGGCTAATAAATAGTGGCAGGACCCAGGAACCCCTGTTTCCGTCCTTAAGGCTAATAAACTGGTTATGCGAAGCAGCAAGCTTTAAAAACATTGAAAAAATAAATAAACTTAAATAGCTATACCTGATACATATTACCAAATTACTAACAATATGCACAAAACAGAAATGCGCCAATTAATGCCATGGTCACACCCACTCTTTTATGGTTTTAAAGCAGCATTTTGCCTGCTACTTACCCTATCTTTTTGCGCCAGCGATGCGCTGGGCCAGGGTAAAACCAATACAATCTATCCGGGCGAAGTATGGCCAGATAACAACGGAAACCACATACAGGCGCATGGCGGGGGAATTACTAAATGGAAAGGCCATTATTATTGGTATGGCGAGGACCGGCGGGAGGGGTTAGACCCAAACTACCGCTACACAAGTTGTTATAGATCTAAAGATCTGGTGAATTGGACTCATCTTGGATATGCTTTAAAAGTTTCAAAGCCTGACACTATACTGGGTGAATGGGTGGTTGAGCGGCCCAAAGTTTATTACAATGCTAAAACAAAAAAGTTTGTGATGTACGTGCATGTGGACGGTTCAGTGAAAGGAGTATCTCCTGATCCTAGCATTATAGCCTACCACTACGCACGGGTTGGTGTGGCTATTAGTGACAAACCTGAGGGACCCTTTAAATTTATAAGAACCTTTAGGCCATTGGGCCATGAAAGCAGGGACATTGGCCAGTTTATAGATGATGATGGATCGGCGTACTTAATCTTTGAAGACCGCCCGGTTCGTGGTTTTAGAATCGCGAAGTTGTCAGATGACTATTTGGATGTCGAAAAAGAAATGTGCCTGATTACTGAACGCATAGAAGGGGGAGCAATTGTAAAGTATGAAGGGCTTTATTATGTTATAGGTTCCGGATTAACGGGTTGGAACGCAAATCCGAATAAATATGCTACTGCTACCTCATTAAGCGGCCCCTGGTCCGAATTTAAAGACATTGCACCGCCGGAAACAAACACCTATGGCTCTCAATCCAGCATGTTAGTTAAAGTACAGGGAACCAAAACAACCTCGATAATTTTTACCGGGGATGTGTGGAAACCCAAAACACAATGGGATTCACGCTACCTGTGGATGCCCCTGGAAATAGGAGATGGAAAGCTTTGGTTGCCAGAGCCGGCACCATGGACATTGAATATAAAAACCGGCGAGACAAAAATTTTAAAGAAAAAATAACCTCTTCGCAAAAAGTATTGATTACACGCAAGGTTCCATTCTTTAGTTTATGCGTAGACTGTCGCTCCCGAATCGAGGACATGTCTTCAGTTGAAAAAAGGATATTGTACCTATCTCAATGCTTTTTGTAGAAAATAAATAAGGCCTGTTCAGGGAAGTACTTTCCTGAACAGACCAGTTCACCCAGCAAAATAATTGCTTTAATGAAATATGCATCCCTCTCCTGTTTACTGAGCGTTTTCCTGCTGATGGCCTCCTGCAGTAAACAACCTCTTGCCACTTCGGGGCAGCAGGTGTATGATGTAAAAAGGTTCGGAGCTGTAGGAGATTCCGTAACCGTAAATACAGCCGCTATTCAGCGAGCCATTGATGCGTGTTTTCAGAATGGTGGCGGCACAGTTTTAGTTGCTGATGGTGTTTTTTCCTCAGGAGCTCTTTTCCTGAAGGAGAATGTGCACCTACAGGTGGAAAAGGGAGCCAAGCTCAGAGGAGTTGCAGGACTGGAAAATTACCCGGAGTTAGAGAATACCCGCATTGCAGGTATCGAAATGAAATGGCCTTCTGCCTTCATCAATGCAATTGATACAAAAAATGTGAAAATTTTCGGGGAAGGCACCATTGATGGTTCGGGCTACTACTGGTGGGAACACTACTGGACAAAACGCGACAGCCTTTCTAAAACAGAACTCCGCGGCATAATCGACTGGCATGTGCCTCGTCCCCGGCTGGTGCTCTTTCACAACGTTTCAGAATCTGAGCTGCAAAGCATTAACCTGATAAACGCTGGTTTCTGGACGGTTCAAATCTGCTACAGCAATGCTATTAAAATAACAGATGTAAACATTTTCAATCCTGTGCTTGAAAAGGGAAAGAGAGCAGCCAGTACAGACGGCATTGACGTGGATTCGAGTCAGGATGTTTTTATCCGGAACTGCTCTGTTTCGGTGGATGATGATTGTATTGCGGTGAAATCAGGAAGAGGCTCTGATGGGTTACGGGTTAATATTCCGAGTGAAAATGTACTGATCGAAAACTGTTTTTTCGGCACTGGCCATGGCGGCGTCTCGATCGGAACAGAAACTGCCGGAGGAGTTAAAAATGTACTGGTCCGAAACTGCAAATCCGACGGAAATGTGGCGCCTATTAAATTTAAGCCGCGCCCGGGCAGAGGCGGCGTAATTGAAAACATTACGCACGAAGGCTGGGAGATTAAAAATGCAGGTACTGTTATCGACTATGCTTTAATTGATATTACCGCAGAAGATTACATTGATGAGTGGCAGAATATAAGGGTGCCCTTCGAAAAAGCCAATCCTGTATACAGAAACATTACCATCCGCAATGTAAATGCTACGGGTTCTGGTAAAGCTATCAGTTTCCTGGGTTGGCCTTTGGTGCATGCCGAAAACGTGATCCTGGAGAATATTAAAATTCAGGCGGAGAAAGGAGCCCGGTTCCAGTACATTGACAACCTACTGCTCAAAAACGTGAAGATAGAAACGCCCGGGACTCCAATAGAGTTCCTTGAAATCGCTAACATGACACGGTTATAGGCAATACAGAAGTAGATCATCATCTAAATAAGTTAAGCATAATACTCCTAAACAGTTGATTAACAGAAAAAAAAACAACATTACCTGATTCTGCTGAGCTGCATCACGGCTTTTTGTAGTTTGCCTGTTTTGGCCAGAACAAACCTTTGGTAAAACAAGTCAAAAGCGAGTTATATCACCCCCCGGACATCGCCCGCACAAAGCTTTGGTGGTTCCATAGCGAAACCGAAACAACACGAGAAGGCGTTGGCGGTTTTACAAGATTTATAAAAAATGATTTCTTCAAAAATTTGTAAATGAACCTGATATTAAAGCTTTGAGCATTGTAAGTATCAGGAAAGTACAGGCTTTAACAGTTAGCTACATTGGATAAATTTTAATCAAATTTCATATTTCTATAAACCTAAATCCATTTTTATGAACTACAAATTTAATAAAGCATCTTCAAGAATAATGGTAGGACTTTTTCTGCTATTTATGGTTGGCTCCTGTTCATCCATTGATGAGGATCTGGTGCAACAGGAAATGCAGCAAATTAAGGCATCAACTCAGTCTGCTTCTGGAGAAGTTAAATTAATTGATGATACCTGGCACAGTTACACTTACGGGGTAGAAGTCTATGTGGGAACTGATATGATAACAGCCATTCAGCAGGCAATAGATCGTCTTAATCCGAATAGACGAGAAAAAGAACTGGTAGTAGTACATCATTCAGGTAATTCAGGGCCTGATAATGGAAGTGGAGATGTACATGGGGTTTATTTAAGGAATTTTACTGCCCTCGATTTTTTGAATAATACGATGCATGTAAATGATACAGATAGAGAGCTTATCGTGCCTATTATAGCCAGGAGAGCTCATAATATAGAAATCAGGAATTTTAAAATCACAGGCAATCCGCGGTATGGTATCTGGATACAGAGCAGTGAAAACGTAATTATTAATGGCATTAACATCTCAATCCCTGAAGCGAAGGATGTCGGTTTAGGAATTCGTATAGATAATGGCAGGGGTACCAGGTCAAAAAATGTAGCTATCGATAATATTTATGTTGAAAAGGCGAAGAACCATGGTGTGGAAACAGCTGGTGTAGATAGTTTAACAATAGGTAAAATTACAACTGTAGATACAGGAGGCTGTGGACTATTACTTAACGGTACCAAAGATGCAGTCGTAGATCTGGTGCATGCCACCAGGGCAAACAAAGGAGGAGGATATGCTGGTTTTAGAACTGCAAATGATTGTGGCCCCAATATTTTGGTTAAAAAGGTAATAGCCTCCGAATGCGGTAGAGGTGTATTCAGCGTATCAGGAAGTTATGGTATTACCATTGAAGAAGTAGATATTTCCGGTTCTACCAGCCAGGGTGTGTTGATAGAGAACACGCAGGATTATACCATAAAAAGAGGAGTAATCAAAAATTCGGGAAATCAAGGGCTTAGAATTGCTTCCAGAAATGATGGCACCTACCATCCTTCCAGAAATGTAATGGTTAGAAATTTAAGGATATACGATGATAGAACTCCCATGATACAAACTCATGGTATTTTGGAGACTGCTCCTAGTTCTCATAATCGTATCGTGAATAATGATCTTCGAAACAGTGGTACTCAAAGCAGTCTTGAATATCATGGCGAGAAAACCATAGCAGCTGGAAATAGAGTTGACAAATAATCTTTTTTCAATATTGAATAAAAGGGAGGCTGTTCTCCATTTTATCTATAGCAACAGCATGATTAAATTAACTGAGGCCGATTCATACATTTTCGGCCTCAGTTTTTTCTCGCTATTGCATTTTAAAACCCAAAATCGATAAGGAGGTTAACCCTATTTGTTCTTAGAAAACGAAAGAAATAAAAGCCGCTGATGACCTGGATTCGCCTTTGGTGCACGCCGAAAACATCATCGTGGAAAATATCAAAATTCAGTCGGAGAAAGGAGCCAGATGCCGGTACATTGACAACCTGCTGCTCAAAAACGTGAAGATAGAGATGCCCGGAACCCCATAGAGTTCCTTGAAATTACCAATATAACACAGTTGTAGGCTGTGCAGAAGTAGATCATCATTTAAATAAAGCTACACCTAATACCTCTAAACAATTTATTAACAGATGAGAAAACAACTCTGCGTCATTCTGCTAAGCTGCATGACGGCTTTTTGTAGTTTGCCTGTTTTGGCCCAGACCAGCAATAATTCGTTAAAACAAATCCGGAACGAATTTTCTCACCCCTCGGACATCGCACGCACTAAGCTTTGGTGGTTTCATGGCGAAACCGAAACAACACGCGAAGGCATTACTGCGGATTTAGAGGCATTTAAACGTGAGGGCGTTGGCGGCGTGGTGTATTACGACCAGCAACATGGTAAAGGAGAAAATGCCCTGGTTGCTTTTTCTAATGAATGGTGGAATATGTTCCGCTTTGCCGCTTCCGAAGCAAAACGTTTAGGACTAACTTTTGAAACACATCTCTCTAACGGGTATGTTTCTGGCGGACCCTGGATTACAGAAGAATTAAGCATGCAACGCCTTGAAGCAACTGATACATTGGTTAATGGTGGCCAGCGTTTTAATGCTAAACTTCCTGCCCCTGCCCGTAAAAGCAAATCGGGAATAGTGCGTGATGTGGCTGTTGTAGCCTTTCCCGTTCCGGAAGGAAACTGGGAAACAAGTCGTAACCAATTTCCCAAGGTATCCAGTAATATCGCGCAACTGAACGCGAAGGCAATCGTTTTTCCAACAGATAATAAACTAATTAGTATCCCGTCTCAACAACCCGGAGCTGCTGTATTCATTAATTTGGAATTTAATAAATCTTTTACGGTGCGTAGCATCACCTACCGTGTTCGTCCGAGGGGTAAATCAAGAACGGGCGCCATGAATATGCCAGGTCCCCCATCAGAAACCTTTTATGGCTATGGCCATGTAAAGCAACCTGACCTGGGCCAGTTGGAAGTTTCGAACGATGGCATCACCTATACCAAAGTTTGTGATTTAAAACCCATGTATGAGTCGCCTTCCTGGAACCAGAGAACCATCTCTTTCCCGGCTGTAAAAGGAAAATATTTCCGGCTTAACCTGCACGACTGGAATAACCCCAATAATGCCGGTCAGGACATGCCGTTTGGCGATGTGGTGATTTCGTCACAGGCAAAAATGGACCAATGGGAAGAAAAGGCAGCGCTCAACTCGGAATATATTGAAAAAGATTTAACACCAGTCTATTCTAAATCGGCCGTTATTGATCCTAAAAAAATAGTGGATTTAACCTCTAAAATGGATAAAAACGGCCAACTGAATTGGAACGTACCTGCTGGGAAATGGGTGGTTATGCGGTTTATTCGTGTACCTATAGGAGTAAACACCAAGCATGGGCGGCCTAACTTAATGGGGCCTGAAAGTGACAAACTATCGGCCACAGCTACTAAAGTGCAGTGGAACAGCTATTTTAAAGTAATGGCCGATTCTTTAAAAAAAGTTGGAATTCCGTTAACTGGCTTGCACATGGATAGCCACGAAGCCGGTTCGCAAAACTGGACACCTGGATATGAAGCGAAATTTAAACAGCGTCGGGGTTACGATATACATCAATACCTTCCCGCATTAGCAGGTTACATTGTTGGTTCAAAAGAAGAAACCAGCGGCTTTCTTTACGACATGCGACGTACCCTTTCCGATTTAGTTTCGGATGAATATTTTGGTACGTTAGATAGCTTGTGCCGACAGGCAGGCGTAACATTTACTGCCCAGGCAGTGGGCAATGGACTTACAATCGTAGCAGATAACTTTAAAGCAAAAGGGCGGGTTGAGAAGCCTCAAGGCGAGTTCTGGGCATATCAAACCCACGGAAGTTATGATGTAAAGGAAACATCTTCTGCCGCCCATATTTACGGAAAGCCAATTGCCTCAGCAGAAGCTTTTACGGATTTAAAGTTCAGCCAATCATTGGCCGATGCTAAGAATGTAGCTGATTACGCCTATGTTTTTGGTTCCCAGGAATTTGTTGTTTGTGCCTCAGCGTATCAGCCCTGGCTCGACAAAATTCCGGGAAGTACCGGTGGAGGCAGGCAGTACGTGCTGAACAGAAATAATACCTACTGGAACTACAGCCGTCCATTCTGGGACTACCAGGCAAGATGTGCTGCCTTAATGCGAAACGGACGTTCCGTAGCAGATTTGTGCATATATCTGGGAGAAAATGCCCCTGTAAAACTGTTGGCTCACCGCTTGCCGGAAATGCCGGAAGGATACGACTTTGATGTGTGCACAGAAGATGGTTTACTAACCCGGATGGCACACAAAGATGGCCGGATTGTTCTTCCGGATGGCGTTAGCTACCAACTATTGGTTCTTGAGCCTAATGGAGACGTTTCGCTGGCCGCATTGCGGCAGATTGCGAAGTTAGTGAAAGAAGGTATCCCAGTATATGGAACGCGTCCATCTGGTTCAGTGTCTTTAAAAGACGCTGCTTCTGCAAAGGAATATCAGAAATTGGTAAAGCAATTATGGGGCACAGCACAATCAGGAACTAAAGTATTCGGTAAGGGTAAAGTGTATTGGGGCATGACCCTCGCCGAAGCGTTAGAAACACAAGGCATTAAACCAGATGCCGGGTTTAAAAGCGGGAATACTGTTACCGACAAAGTGTATTTTGCACATCGCCAGTTAGAAGATTCTGATATTTACTTTTTGAACAATCATAGTCAACGCGTATATAATGATACAATCCGTTTACGCACCCATGCCACCAATGCCGAATATTGGGATCCGGTAACCGGCCTGCAATATGCACTTCCCGTTTCAGCATCCGGAAAAGATGGACTGTTACTACATGTTGTTTTGCAACCCAACGAATCCGGATTCATTGTCACCTCTAACCAAGCTTCATCATCTCTTCCGACAAAGTTGAAAGGGATCGAAGAACAAGTTACACCGATAGAAGGGGAATGGAAAGTATTTTTTGATCCAAAATGGGGCGGTCCTGGGGAAGTTACTTTTACCAGCTTAACAGACTGGACGAAGAACTCGGATAATCGGATCAGGTATTATTCCGGAACAGGAGTGTACCGAAAAACAATTCAATTCAAGAATCCGGTATCGGGGGCACAAGTATTGCTTCGTTTCCCAAAATTAGGCTCTCTTGCCCGTGTTTTTGTTAATGGGAAAGAAGTTTCGACCGTCTGGTGCAGTCCGTGGGAAGCAGATGTAACACCTTATATACAGAAAGGCGAAAATGCACTTGAAATTCAGGTTGTAAATTCATTGACCAATCGCATGGTGGGAGATGCTTCCTTACCTGTTGCTGACCGTTTTACTTATGCTTATCCGGAGATAGCCACCCCTCAAACCTCCCTGGTACCTTCGGGCATCATGGATAAAGTATTGCTTGTACAACGAACAAAATAGGCTTTAAACTTAAAAGGTATTTAAACATATAATAATAGAATGAAGAATATTAAAATTTTGCTATTTGTTATTGGATTTTTTTCAACAACATTTCTTTTTGCGCAGAAAACGCAGCAAAACAAAGAAGAAATTAGAATAAAGCAACTTTTCAATTTTGACTGGAAATTCAAAAATGGTGACGTTCCGAATGCCCAAGATATAACCTTCGACGATAGTGGCTGGCGCAAGCTGGATTTACCACACGATTTCCAGATCGAGCTGCCCTGGGATAGTACTGCCAATAGAGGTCGTGGGTTTAAACCTCTGGGAGCAGCATGGTATAGAAAAACCTTTAAAGCAGATAGTAACTGGAAAGGAAAACAGATCCTGCTTGATTTTGAAGGCATTATGCTATCAGGAGAAGCCTGGTTGAACGGGAAAAAAATCGGGCGAACTCCTTACGGCTATCTCGGTTTTGAAGCGGATATATCAGATATCATTAATTACGACGCCGACAATGTAATTGCCGTTCGTTCTACTACAGAAGGCAATTCCCGATGGTACACCGGTGGCGGAATCTACCGCGATGTGCATTTGGTGGTAAAAGATCCGGTTTCTATCGCACGCCATGGTATTTTTATAACCACTCCAAAAATTACTGATCAGAATGCTGAAGTCAGTGTACAAGTGGAAGTGGCAGGAATTAAGGATAAGGAATTAGATGTCGAGATAATTACTAAGATATTTTCTCCGGATGGAAAACAAGTAGCCGAAACTAAAACGTTGGCTCCGAAAAAATCAAAATTGGTTGAAATAGAAGTGCCATTACCAAAGGTTAACATCGCTAATCCACAGCTTTGGTCCACCGAAACACCAAACCTATATTCTGCTGAAGTTTCATTGGTTTTGAACGGCAAAGTAGTGGATAGACTTACTAAGAGGTTTGGAATTCGTACCTTAGAATTCTCTAAAGAATTCGGGTTTAAATTAAACGGCAAAAAGGTCTTTCTAAAAGGTATTGCCAATCATCACGACTTAGGTGCGGTAGGAGCGGCTGCTTATGAAACTTCGATTGCCAGAATGATGGATAAAATTAAGGCTTTTGGCTTCAATCATATCCGTACCTCGCACAATCCATATTCCGAATCATTTTATGACCTTGCAGACGAAAAGGGAATTCTGGTAGTGAACGAACTTTACGATAAATGGGGCAGCAAAGTCGCCTGGGCAGGAAGTGAACCATGGAATGACATCTGGTATGATAATATTAAGGAGTGGGTTAAACGCGACCGGAACCATCCTTCCGTAATTATGTGGAGTTTCGGGAACGAATTACAGTTTCAGGAAGAACGTTGGGAATGGCCAACAAGCGACTGGGGGGTAACGACCTACCGCATTATGGATGTAGTGGCGAAACGTTATGATCCTACCCGTAAAACGACAGTTGGTATGTATCCTGCCCGAGCTGGCGGTATTATCAGAGCCAACCCTGATTTCCGTATCAAAGAGAACATTGTTCCACCCGAATTGTCTGTAGCAACCGATGTTGCCAGTATTAACTATACCTGGGAGGATTATCAGGAGTATCTGAAGCATGCACCCGATATGATAATTTATCAAAGTGAGGCAGTAACGAACGAATTGGCGGCTCCTTTCTTCGGAATGGACAGGGAGAAAATGGTTGGTTTGGCTTATTGGGGCGCTATCGAATATTGGGGCGAATCGCAGGGGTGGCCAAGAAAGGGCTGGAACTATTCCTTTTTCAATCATGCCATGGAGCCTTTTCCTCAGGCATGGTTAACCAAAAGCATTTTTGAAGACAAACCGGTAGTATATATTGGTATGGTTGATAATGAGGGAGAGATGAAAATGTGGAACGATCAGGTAGTAGGCCAAAAGGTTGTCTCGTCGCACTGGAATCGACAAAACGGTGAAAAGTATAATCTCTATACTTATACGAATGCCGATGAAGTGGAATTGTTTGTGAATGGGAAATCGATAGGTGTGCAGCAAAATTCTACAGACGTGAGAAAACGCAATACTATTTATTGGCAAAACATTCCTTATTCTCCTGGCAAAATTACCGCAATCGCCCGAAAGGGAGGTAAAGTTGTAGCACAACACGAACTGGAAACAACCGGAAAAGCAGTCGCATTAAAAGTAGAAACTGAAAATACCGGCTGGAAAGCGGATGGTATGGATCTTCAGTACGTAAAAGTTTATGCTGTTGACAGTAAAGGGCGCAAAGTACCTACTGCAACAGGAGAGGTTACTTTTGATGTAAGTGGAGCAGCACGTTTAATTGCGGTAGATAATGGCAACCACTCAAGCGACGATTTGTTTGCAGGCAATAAGAAGGCATTTCACTATGGCTTTGCTATGGCCATTTTACGTTCAGAACAAAAAGCTGGAAACGTAAAATTGAATGTTACAGCACCAGGACTGAAACCGGTAAAGAAAACCTTAGTAGTGAAATAAACTGTTGTTTATGATCAAGTTCTGATTCAGTCCTTTCATTTTTACAAAAGATCCGAATTTGATAAATCAACGAAAATCTTAATATTACTTACCGAAAAACAAACGCGTGCGAATTTAAAATTGAGCTAACTCAAGCATGGTGCCATCCTGCCGATCACTGCTTCCGAAGTGAAGGCAATGGCTGCTGAGCACTCTATCGTCAAAACGGCTAAGCCTGTGTGTTGCGTCCTTCGGCTGCAACCGGAGAACTTACTTTTAGTGTAAGTAGAGCAGCACATTATGGAGTTGTTACCTTTAACTGGAGACCTTTTTTAGGCAGATTTAGAGAAACGATTAAATCTGACTAAGATGGAAAGACGTGTATTTGATACCTCCTTTAAACGGATGGCTATTGACCTCTCCTATGCGAGGGGATCAGTAAAAGAGGTAGCAGACGAGTTTGGAATTGATCTAGTCGGCTGAGCAAATGGCGGCAGAAGGACAGTTCACGAGTAGGTAGCTCACTCCTTGCCAGTATGAGAACCTATTATACAACCAAGCTGTGGCTGCCTAAAAAAGTACCCAGTAAAACATTGCAATTCCAGTCAGACGTATCGTTTGGTTTCAAAATAAAGAGCCAGAAGTTTCGGGGCTATACAGGTCATTCAGAAGCGGATTCTTTAAATTGTTTTATAAGAACAGAGCTGTTGCAGTCGTTTGTCCGGCTGCAGCGGCTCTGTTCTTTTTTAGTATAAGAAAAACATGCTGCTTTAGAGCTTAATCGACCCGCACAACCACCTTATTGTCAAGTACTGCAAAGTAGAATCAGAACCTCCAGGGCTGGGTTCATCCGTCAGCTTTTTTCACTGAAAGGCCCTCCTCTAGGTACTTGGTCATGTTTTTATAAGTATTTCCTGACCGTTACTCTTGTGATAGCTATAGGTTTCATTATTATTTTACTTCTATGTTCTTAAAATAGGAATAGCTACCTCATAGTTTTTATTTCAAAGTTCATTTTCAAAATCGATGTCTACTTTGCGTTTAGCGGTAGAACATTTCTTTCTGACCATGTAAAAGTACCTTATCACAAGGCTAAGGGTATGGTGAAATTTAGTTTCTGTAATAGGCAGGAGCAAAGTTTTCGGTGTTGATTTTGGCTTATACTGGAGCCTGCATTAGCAGGTGTTTCGATTAAATTTTTTTGCTACCTGGTTTTGTGTGTCATCAATCTGCTATGTTTCAGGAAAATATTAGATTAAATGCGAATACTAATTAGTTTTGTGAAACACATATCTTCTTGCATCTAGTTAAATATAAATGAGTTCTAACTACTATATCAAAAGAGACGTTTTCTTTCAGAAACTGAGGTTTATCTTCTTACTGGCCTTACTATCAATAGCGACAACTTCTTTTGCGCAGGTAAGGGTGGTAACAGAGCTGCGCGACAACTGGAAATTCCGGAAAGGTCAAGATGAGGCAGCTTACCAAAAAGAGTTTAATGACAAGAGCTGGCAAACGGTTACAGTGCCACACGACTGGGCCATATATGGACCTTTCAGTAAGGAAGTAGATAAGCAGGAAGTAGCCATTGTGCAGAACAACGAAAAGGTAGCCACCGAGAAAACCGGTAGAACCGGGGCGCTTCCTTACATTGGCGAAGGCTGGTACAGAAATACATTTACGCTGCCACATTATAAGCCGGGGCAAAAAGTGATACTGCTTTTCGAGGGGGCCATGAGCGAGCCAAAAGTATATCTGAACGGCGAAAAGGTGGGGGAATGGAATTTTGGGTACAATTACTTTTACTTCGATGTAAGCGAGCATATAGTAGCCAGTAAGCCAAATACACTGGCAGTTCAATTGTCGAACAAAGGCTTATCGTCGAGGTGGTACCCCGGGGCTGGTTTGTACCGCAAGGTGCAGGTTATCGTTAAGAACCAGGAGAGCATAGACCAGTGGGGCACGTTTATCACCACACCCTTTGTCTCTGCCGGTCTGGCTAAAGTGAACATCAAAACGAAAGTATCCGGAGAGAATATACGGCTAGTTACTTCTATTGTAGATGCAGCAGGAGAAACGGTTGCAACAGACGAAACACAGACTATTTTTGCCAACGAATTTGAGCAAAACATAGGTGTAAAAAACCCGAAGCTCTGGAGCCCCGAATCACCGAACCTTTATACGGCCGTAACCCGCCTGTATATAGGCAACGAGCTGAAGGATGAAATAACCACCCGCTTTGGCATCCGCGCCATCAGTTACCAGGCAGGCGTTGGATTTAGCTTGAACGGAGAAGTGCGCAAGTTCAAAGGTGTATGCTTGCACCACGACCTGGGCCCGCTGGGTGCTGCGGTTAACAAGGCGGCGTTGCGCAGGCAATTGCAGATACTGAAAGACATGGGCTGCGACGCCATCAGGAGTTCCCATAACATGCCCTCTATAGAGCAACTGGAGCTGTGTGATGAGTTGGGCTTTATGTTTCTGGCAGAATCGTTTGACGAGTGGGAAAAGCCAAAAGTTAAAAATGGTTATAACCGTTTTTTCCAGACCGATGCCGAGAAAGATATTGTGAACCTGGTGCATGCCACCCGCAACCACCCCTGTATTGTGATGTGGAGCTCCGGCAACGAGGTACCCGACCAGCATGGTGCTGAGGGTGTAAAACATGCCAAGCGCCTGCAGGAAATATTTCGTAGGGAAGACCCCACGCGCCCCGTAACTGTTGGTATGGATCAGGTGAAAGCTACCATGGCCTCCGGGTTTGGTGCCGTACTGGATGTGCCTGGCCTGAATTACCGCACGCATTTATACGAGGATGCTTTTAAAGCTTTTCCGCAAGGCTTCATCCTTGGTTCAGAAACGGCTTCTACTGTTAGCTCAAGAGGCGTATACAAGTTCCCGGTAGAGAAAGGTCCTGAAAAAACATATCCTGACGGGCAGTCTTCTTCTTACGACCTTGAATACTGCAACTGGTCAAATATACCGGAAGACGATTTTATACTGCAGGACACCAAGCCCTGGGTTATCGGGCAATTTGTATGGACTGGCTTCGATTATCTGGGAGAACCAACACCCTACGACAACTTCTGGCCTTCGCGCAGCTCTTACTTCGGCATAAACGACCTGGCCGGGCTGCCTAAAGATCGGTATTTTTTGTACAGGAGCCAGTGGAACGCACAGGATCAGACGCTGCATATGCTCCCGCACTGGAATTGGGCCGGCAGGGAAGGACAGGTAACCCCCATCTTTGTATACACTAACCACGATAGCGCAGAGCTTTTTATAAACGGCAAAAGCATGGGCGTGCAACGCAAAAACAACGCAAGCCCGCTGCACCGCTACCGCCTGATGTGGATGGATGTGAAATATGAACCTGGTACAGTACGCGTAGTCGCTTTTGATAAAGATGGCAAACCAGCAACTGAAAAAACGATGGTAACAGCCGGGAAGCCCCACAAGCTGGTGCTGGAGTCGGACCGCAAAATTATAACTGCCGACGGACAGGATATTTCTTTTGTTACCGTGTCGGTGGTTGATGAAAAAGGAAATCCTTACCCGCTGTCAAACGACCAGTTAACCTTTAGTGTAAGCGGTAACGGGAAATACCTGGCAGCCTGCAACGGAGACGCTACCTCGCTCGAACAGTTTCACCTGCCCACCATGAAGTTGTTCAGTGGCAAACTCGTGGTGCTGGTGCAGTCTACCACAAAACCTGGCAATATTAAGTTATCTGTAAAAGGCAAAAACTTAAAGGCTGCCGAACTTCTGTTGCAATCCAGGTGAAGAAGATGAGATGGTTGGCCTAATAGCTGGTTAATTTTACCACCTAAGAACAGGCAAGAAAGTTTTGTCATATTAATTACCGGCATGTCAGTGTAAGTTTCTAAATTATTCGAATGAAACCAGCCTCCAAAAGGTTTTTCGTCAGTTTTTTGCCAAGGGTCTAGCCGACATGCTTTAGATAAAAATACTTGCTGCCATACGTTTCCACATTTAGTCAAACCTCTTTACACTGTTAAGTAGGAGGGTGTCATTACTGCTTGGTAAGTAATAATGGGACCCTCCTATATAAGTATGGCTGCTGATTTAGCTGATATTTAGCCTTATAACCTCAATTTCTGATTTGTATTTTAGGGCAGCAGCGAGTTTAGCTTTTGAACCTATGCGCTTGGTAAATGCCTTTACTGCAATAAAGTAAGTTTAAGAAGTAACAGGCATGATTTGCCAAAATACCCCCTTCAATTACAAATTTCCCCCACCTCCCAAAAGATGCGATCAAGTATATTTGTCTAACAAATGTTTAGTAGTTATAATAATAGCTGCCAAAGAGAGACGATCGCATAATCTTTAAAGTGTTTTTTTTACATTTATGCACTTTCTTCTATTATATTTGATTGTATCTCATTGCCTACAATTTGCTAGCAGTAGCTTTAAAATTAGATGCCCTATGTTTCTCAGAAAAGAAAAAGTAAAAAAGTACATCAGCTTTTGCCTCATGCTGGGCTTGTTGTCATCGGCTTGTTCCACCCTCAAAACCGACAGCTCCGATAAGAGAAGCAATGCCACAACGGCAGGTGTGCCGGAGGAAAAATATTCAGCTTACCTGTTTACTTACTTTACCGGAAATAGCAAAGCCGAAGAGGCCATACGGTTTGCTATCAGCAACGATGGCTACAACTACAGGGCGCTCAATAATAACAAACCGGTAATCAAGTCAGAGGATATCAGTTCTACCGGGGGGGTGCGCGACCCGCACATTCTGCGTGGCGCCGATGGCAAAACGTTTTACATGGTGGTTACCGACATGGTGTCGGCTAATGGCTGGAGCTCGAACAGAGCCATGGTGCTGCTCAAGTCAAACGACCTCGTAAACTGGACTTCCAGTGTGGTCAATATCCAGAATAGATTTTCTGGTAACGAGGACCTGCTGCGGGTGTGGGCGCCACAAACTATTTATGACCCCGAGGCAAAGAAATATATGGTGTATTTCTCTATGAAACACGGCAACGACCCGGATAAAATCTACTACGCCTACACCAACAAAGACTTTACTGACCTGGAGTCGGAGCCGAAGCAGCTCTTTTTCAGCCCGACCAACAACGCAGCCATCGACGGCGACATTATCTACAAAGATGGTAAATACCACATGTTCTTTAAAACCGAAGATGCCGGCTCTGGCCTGAAAGTAGCCGTGTCGGATAAACTGACAGAAGGCTATGTACTACGCGATAAGTTTGTGCAGCAGACAAAAGATCCGGTAGAAGGATCGGGTGTGTTTAAGCTCAACAATGGCGAAGGCTACATCCTGATGTACGATGTGTATACCAAAGGGAAGTACCAGTTTACGAAAACCAAAGATCTGGAAAACTTTGAGGTGGTAGACGATGCCATCAGCATGAATTTCCATCCGCGCCACGGTACAGTATTGCCTATAACTGCCAAAGAGGCCGAAGCGCTGGTGAGCAAATGGGGCACCATAGATGAAGCCGCCTTAGCGCCACAGGCAGAGGCTATTAAAAAAATAAATGTAGTGGTAGATACAGCAGCTAAAAAGGTATACCTGCCTGTAAAACCAGGAACAGATGTAAAAGCCTTCGATCCGGATTTCAGCGCGATGCCCGGTATTACTGTTTCGCCCAAAGGCGCGCAGAACTTTGCCGCCGGACCAGTAACCTATAATGTTACTATAGCAGGTAAAGCTCCACAAGCCTACCAGGCCATTGTGAAAAATGACCACAACCCGGTATTGGCTGGCCTGTATGCCGACCCCGATATTATTTATTCTGAAAAAACAGGCAAGTTCTACATTTACCCCACCAGCGATGGCTTTACCGGCTGGGCTGGTACGTATTTTAAAGCCTTTTCTTCTCCTGACCTGGTAAACTGGAAAGACGAAGGCGTGATACTGGACCTGAACAAAGATGTGAGCTGGGCCGACCGAAATGCCTGGGCTCCCTGCATTATCGAGAAGAAAGTAAACGGTGCCTACAAATACTATTACTACTTTACAGCAGCACAAAAAATAGGTGTGGCAGTAGCCGATAACCCTACTGGACCATTTGTAGATTCCGGCAAACCTCTAATTGATAAGTTTCCGGAAGGTGTTACCCGCGGGCAGCAGATTGACCCCGACGTATTTACTGACCCTAAGACCGGAAAGAGCTACCTCTACTGGGGCAACGGCTATATGGCTGCCGCAGAGTTAAACACCGATATGGTATCGCTCAAGCCAGGTACAACCAAAATTCTGACACCAGTGAGGTCTTATAACGAGGGTACGCATGTGTTCTACCGAAACGGCAAGTACTATTTTATGTGGTCAGAAAACGACACCCGCGACGAAAATTACCAGGTGCGTTACGGTACCTCCAACTCCCCAACCGGAAAAATAAGCGTGCCGGAGAATAACCTGGTGCTGGTAAAAGATACAACTTCCGGTATTTTAGGCACCGGGCATCATTCTACTATTCAATTACCAGGTACAGATACGTGGTATATCGTGTATCACCGCTTCAACTATCCGAAAGGTGCTGCTATGGGAGAGGCTGCCGGCTACAATCGCGAGGTCAGCATCGATAAAATGGAGTTTAACCCGGATGGCACCATAAAGCCGGTAAAACCGACTCATGAAGGCATAAAGCCTGTCAGCTTAAATAAGTAACCAGGTTTTTACCCTTACAAAGATGAGCATCACGAAGAAACTACTCTGGATAACTTTGCTGGCGCTGCTATTGGTGCCAGCAACAGGTAATGCTCAAAAAAAGGCTAAGTTGCCCATAACAAATCAACAACTCCAAAAACTAATAAAAATGCTTCCAGATGGGCCATTGTAGTGCCTTTTACAGCATTTTTAATATGGTGAAGCTCCTAAGCTTAGCACCCAAAAAAGCTGTTCTTGCTATAGTTTGCTCTCATTAATGCCATTAGACTGAAAAAAAAATTAAAAGTTATGTGTCAATTATATAAATTTCCTATATTTGTCTAGTTATTTGATAGAGTTAATAGTAATATAAGGCTTAGTTGATTCTTTTATAGCTCTGGTTGTTAAATGCATAACAAATAATAATATG
Source organism: Pontibacter qinzhouensis (assembly GCF_008017455.1). Lineage (GTDB taxonomy): Bacteria > Bacteroidota > Bacteroidia > Cytophagales > Hymenobacteraceae > Pontibacter > Pontibacter qinzhouensis. Next base: position 26,960 of record NZ_VRTY01000017.1, read on the forward strand.
AAACATCTTTATTTTATCTCACTTCCAGTCACCTTTACCTTAGCGGCGAGTTCTGCTTCTAGCTTAGGTCGTTTAAGCAACATCGCCTGCTGTTGTTGCTAATTCTATTTGCAGTTGAGGCTGCATTATAATCCTTCCTTTCAATAAATAATGGCTTTTTCAGCATCTGGTACATGATGAAAAGAGACATGGTTTTCCTGTTGCTTCCACCTTTCAGAACCTGAGAGGCAGGCAGAGATTTAATATAATAGCATATAGTAAGCAACCGGTGTAAGCTGGGATGCCAGGATATGTTATGTCAATAAAAAGCTTTCCCGGCTTATGGCGCCTCTGGTACAGGCACCGGCCGGGAAAGCAGCTAGAAAAATACTAACACACAAATTTAATGATTAAGAAGAATTTACTGCATAAAAGTAGTAGGCTTTTGCTATTGCTGGCAGCGTATGGGCTGTCGTATCCTATACAGGCTGCTCCCCGCATTGCGTCTGACAATTCAGAAAGACGAATCTTAGAAAATAATTTTTTAAACTCACAACCGCAGCAAACGTCCATAACAGGTAGAGTTACGTCTCAGGAAGGAGAACCTCTGCCGGGTGTAACAGTTGTTCTTAAAGGGACTTCATTTGGATCCATAACAGATTTAGATGGCAATTTTAGCCTGAGTGCTTCCTTACAAGCCAACAATGTACTTGTCTTTTCTTTTGTGGGTTATCAGCCCAAAGAGGTGCCTTACAAAGCAGGGCAGCGGCTACAGGTTGTGCTTACAGAAGATGCCAAGTCGCTTAGTGAGGTAGTGGTAGTAGGGTATGGCACGCAGAAGAAAAGCGACCTGACCGGTTCGGTGGGTACGGTGTCAAAAGAACTAATTGAGCAGCAGCCAGTAAGCTCTATCGACAGAGCATTGCAAGGGGCAGCAGCAGGTGTGCAGGTAACGCAAACATCGGGGCAGCCCGGTGGCGGTGTCAGTATTCGTATTCGGGGAGGAGGTTCTATTCAGGGAGGCAATGAGCCACTGTATGTTATAGATGGATTCCCGTTGTATAATAATGCGGCCAGTGCAGGTGTTACCAGTGGCGCAGATGTTAACCCCCTGGCTAGTATAAACCCCAGTGACATAGAGTCGATGCATATACTGAAAGATGCCTCTGCTACCGCTATTTATGGTTCTCGTGGGGCGAATGGGGTTATCATTATTACAACTAAAAAAGGTGCGGCAGGTACGAGCATAGTGAGTTATGAAGGAAGTTATGGCTTGCAAGCCCTGCGGCAAAAAATTGATTTACTGAACGCAAGTGAGTTTGCCCAGCTTCGCAACGAAGCATTGCAAGATAGAAACCCGGCTGGTGGTCCTTATCAGTATTTAGCCCCTGCTGAAATTGCCGCTTTGGGTACAGGAACGGATTGGCAGGATGCGGCTTTTCATCAGTCCCCTATCCAGAACCATCAAATCTCGATATCCGGTGGAAACGAAAAAACTCGTTATGCCCTTACAGGAGGATATTTCGGACAAGATGGTATTATCAGGAATACGGACTTCAAGCGGTTAAGCGCCAGAATTAACCTCGATTCTAAAATTACCGATAAGTTCAATGTGGGGCTGAATCTTACCGGGAGCAGAACAGATGCTAACTTAGCTCCCTCCGGTATCGTGAGTTCTTTGCTTACAATGCCTCCTACCGCTACCATTTATGAAGCAGATGGAAACTATACTTTTCGGAATCCCTTTGAAAACCTTATTACTAATCCCATAGCATCATTGTTTGAGCAGACAAACAAAACAAATACCTTGCGGGTTCTCAGCACGATTTATGGCGAATACACACTGTTAGATGGACTCGTTGCTAAAGTATCTTTCGGAACAGATATTACTACTACAAAAGATGAAAGTTACATTCCGAGAACGTTGTATGAGGGAATTGCTGTAAACGGGCAGGCCGCAATAGGTCAGTTAAACTCCTATTCCTGGTTAAACGAAAATACCTTAACCTATAGAAAGGAATCCGGCAAACATTCGCTTAATGCGTTATTAGGTTTTACCCAACAGGAATTTTCTAATGATGTTTTCAGGGCTGGCTCTCAACAGTTCGTGTCAGATGACCTTACCTACAACAGTCTTCAAGGAGGTGCCACTCCTACAGTTCCTTACTCTGATGCTTACTCCTGGTCCTTAATATCGTATCTGGGCAGATTGAACTATTTCTTCGATCAGCGTTACTTTTTTACAGCTAGTTTAAGGGCAGACGGTTCCTCTAGGTTTGGGAAGAACAACAAGTGGGGCTATTTCCCGTCTGTTGCTTTTGCCTGGAAAATTAGCAACGAGAACTTCTTTACGAATGTAAATCTTCCCATCACCGATTTTAAGTTCAGGACAAGCTTTGGTGCCACCGGTAACCAGGAAATAGGCATGTACCAGTCCCTGTCGACCTTAAGCAGCGTGCGGGTGCTGCTGGGAGAACAGATAACCACTGGCTTCAGACCCGACAGAATCGCAAACGACAACCTGGGCTGGGAAACAACTTACCAGTTTGACTCCGGAATTGACCTGGGGCTGTTCGAGAACAGGCTCCTGCTGACAGTGGATGGCTACTATAAGAAAACAGTCGATCTGCTGCTCAACGTGCAGATTCCGTGGACATCCGGGCACTCTTCTTCGCTTCAGAACTTTGGCGCTGTAGAAAACCGCGGGCTAGAGTTCGGGATTAATACAGTTAACATTGATAATGGCGCTCTTACCTGGAACTCCAGCCTCAACCTGGCCTTTAATCGGAACAAAGTATTGAAAATAGGAGATGGTCAAGAGGATTTTATCATTAGTGGAGACTACATCATAAAAGTTGGCGAACCTTTAGGCTCTTTTTATGGCTCTGTAACAGATGGCGTTTTGCAGCCGGGCGAAGTTGCTGAAAAGGGAAATCTAACTGGTAAATCTTCACCAAAAGCCGGGGACAGGCTCTACAAAGATGTCGATAATAATGGTACCTTCTCTAATGCTGCAGATAGAGCTATTATTGGCAATGCCCAACCTGACTACTTTTTTGGATTAACAAATAATATTGCCTGGAAAGGATTGGATTTGTCTGTTTTCTTGCAGGGGTCTGTTGGAAACCAGATTGTTAATAAAAACAGGCAAAGTCTTGAGCTCTTTACTGGTTTGCAGAATGCAGCTGGTTCTGCTCGGGATAGATGGTCTCCTTCTAACACTGATACAGATATTCCGAGAGCATCCTCTGACCCATCCAATATCTTTTCTAACCGGTTTGTTGAAGACGGTTCCTATATACGGCTCAAAAATATTACACTGGGTTACACACTGCCTGTTGCCCTTACCAAATGGGCACGTGTATCGAATGCACGTCTGTTTATAACAGGCCAAAACCTCCTTACCTGGACAAGCTATACAGGCTACGACCCCGAAGTAACATCTACTAACAACACGGTTTCTCAAGGTACAGACCAAGGTGTTTACCCCGTGGCAAAAACAGTTACAACCGGAGTAAAAGTTACCTTCTAGAAGAATTTAGTAAAATTTAAAGCCAGTATGATACATGAAAAAATTAACATATATTCTGTTGCTATTCTCTTTTTCTTGCACAAACCTTGAAGAAGTTCCACCTTCTAATTTAACTACTGAGCAATTTTATAAAAACGAGAAAGATGCATTAGCTGCTGTAAATGCTATTTATCACCGCATGTTTACCGAACAGTTAGTGCTTTTTAACCGGCAGCTCATGATGTTAGAAATGGCCACTGACGATGTTACAGCCGGTCCCCGTACCAGAAGCGCCCAGGTGGTGGATATGTCGAAGCTCCAACACGTGCCTAACAACACAGCCGTTGAATGGACCTGGCAATATACCTACGAAGCCATAAACAGGGCAAATATTGCGGTTGACAGGATAGAGGCATTAGGTGAAGACGTAATTAACAGTGAGCTTAAAACGAGGTTGGTGAACGAAGCCAAATTATTGAGGGCCTGGAATTATTTTAACCTTGTCAGGTGGTTTGGTCCTGTTCCTCTTATACTGCACGAAACTACGTCGCTTACAAACGAAGCCTTGCAAGTGCAACAAGCTTCGGAAGAAGTGCTCTATAACCAGATAATTCTTGACCTCACATCGGCTGAGAGTCTGCCGGCACCTGGTACTTACGCTACAGCCGATGCAGGCAGGGTAACAGCTGGTGCTGCCAAAACTCTTCTGGCCAAGGTATACCTTACCAGAAAGGAATGGGGTAAGGCGGCAGACAAGCTAAAAGAGGTAATTGATTTAGGATGGTATAGTTTGTTCGATAATTTTGCTGATGTGTATAATGTAGCCACAAAGAATGGCAAGGAACACATCTTCTCCATCCAGTTTAATGGCGACCCTTCTATTGTCAATCACCTGGCCATGTTTTCGCTGCCATTCGAGTTTAATGGCGAATACGTAGATGCCCCCCATTTGCCAGGCCAGCTTTATGAAAGTTACGACCTGCAGGACGAAAGAAGGAATTTAACACTGGCTAAACAGTTGTATAATCCGCAGACAGGGCAAACCGTAAATCTGCAGCACCTGACCTATGTCAAGTTTTTTGATTCTTCCAAAGCGTTAGCGCCCCAGCAATCTGCCAAAAATATACCGCTTTTCAGGTATGCCGATATTCTGCTGATGTATGCAGAAGCTTTAAATGAACTTAACGGACCTACGCAGGAGGCTTATCATCCTATCAACCTGGTAAGGCAGCGGGCCCATATTCCGTTGCTTCAGGAGGTAAGCCTCAATTTAACGAAGGAGCAGTTCCGGGATGCGGTATTTCTGGAGAGGCGGAAGGAACTGGCACTGGAATACCACCGCTGGTTTGACCTGGCCAGAAGAGGTCCGGAAGAGTATGTGAAAGCACTACATGCAGCTGGTAAAACAAATGCAGCGCCACGCCATGTGCATTTTCCTGTTCCGCAACGCGAACTGCAGCTAAACTTAAACCTCCGGCAGCATCCTGACTGGGTAGGGTTCTGATTAGTCTATTTTTCATTGTAAACGAAACGCGATATATGATATTTCAAGGAAAATTACTGGCGCATGCACTTGCCGTGCTCCTGTTGGCCAACTCTGTTGCCGATACCACGGCACAAAAGCGAAACGAAAAACCAAATATCGTCTTGATAATGGTAGATGATATGGGTTATTCTGACTTAGGCAGTTATGGCTCCGAAATTTCCACCCCTAATCTGGACAAACTGGCTTCGGAAGGAACACGGTTCAGAGAATTCTATAACAATTCGATCTGTGCTCCTACACGCGCATCGCTGCTTACAGGCCAGTATCAGCATAAGGCTGGTGTGGGTTATTTTGATGTGAACCTAGGATTGCCAGCCTACCAGGGCTACCTGAACCGGGAGTCGCTTACCCTGGCAGAAGTGTTGCAGGCTAATGGTTACAGCACCCTGATGGCAGGAAAGTGGCATGTTGGTAAAGACAGCCTTGCCTGGCCAAACCAACGTGGGTTCGAGCAGTTTTATGGCTTTATTCCTGGTGCAAGCAACTACTTCGACATAGGTGAATATGGAACTGCTCCACCGGTTGTGCTGGTAAAAAATAACCAAAAAGAACATCTGAAACCAGGTGAGTACTTAACCAATACCATAACAGATAATGCGCTGGCATTTTTAGAGCAACAGAATAAACATAAAAAGCCATTCTTTTTATACCTCGCTTACAATGCTCCTCACTGGCCTTTGCAGGCATTACCGGAAGATATTGCCAAATACAAAGGCCGCTATAACATAGGCTGGGACTCTTTGCGGGAAGAGCGTCTGTCTCGCCAGGCAGCTTTAGGCCTGCTGCCCCCGAACCAGACAATAGCAGCAAGAGACCCGGAAGTGCCGCTCTGGGAAAACCTGAACTACGACACAAAACAACTCTGGCAAGCCAAAATGGAAGTGTATGCGGCCATGGTCGATCGGGTAGACCAGAATGTAGGCAGGGTCTTACATAAACTGAAGGATTTGGGGAAAGCTGAAAACACACTCATAGTGTTTATATCGGACAACGGGGCGCAGGGCGGCTATGTAAACCCTTTAAGAAGAGGGAGCAGCCGAAACTCCGGCCCTATCGGTACGCCAGGTTCTTACGATTACCAGGAGCAAAGCTGGGCCTATGTGTCTAATACTCCTCTTCGCCAGTACAAGAACAATATGCACGAAGGAGGATTCAGAACACCATTTATTGCCTGGTTTCCGGGTAAAATAAAGCCGGGCTCGCTAGTGAAAGGAACAGGCCATTTAATTGACCTGGCCCCAACCTTTTATGAATTGGCCGGTGCAAAATATCCTGCCACATACAAGGGAGCTACTGCACATCCTTTGGCTGGTAAAAGTCTGTTGCCAGTGCTATACGGCAGGGCAGAGGAAGTAAACAGAGGAGAACCCATATTTTGGGAACGAGCAGGAAACAGAGCTGCCAGAGAGGGCCAATGGAAAATTGTGTCTGACTACCCCGGCTACACCTGGGAGCTGTACAACCTGGATAATGACTTGGGCGAAACCAGAGACCTGGCAAGCCAGCATCCTGACATTGTGAACTCGTTAGCTGCTAAGTATTTTAAGTGGGCAGAGCGAACCGGAGTAGTAGATTACGACAAGATTAAAAGAAACGGAAACGCTGCTCCAGCCGAAGCTCCCAGAACACCAACTACGGCCCGGTCTGCCCCCCAACGAACCAACTGATTTAAGAATACTTGCTGATGGCGTTAAATGTAAAGCATATGAAAAGCCTTTCAAAAAAGGCTATAGCAGTATACAGCTCTATGGTGGTTGGCATATTTGCCGTGAGTAGCCTGGTAGCAGCTCCTTTCTTTATGTCAAAGGCTAATCCTGATAAGGCGCTTTATCCGGAAATGGCTTTGATTCCGGGAGGGATGCTCGAAACAGAAAATTCGGCCAGAGAGCGAACCAAAGAAAGAATAGCTCCTTTTTACCTAGACAAAAACCTGGTTACAGTGGCTGAATTCGATGCTTTTGTAAAGGCAACCGGCTACACCACAGAGGCAGAAAAATTCGGAAATTCGGGCGTGTTTAATTTTCAGAAGCACGGCTGGGATATAGAAGAAGGTGCCAATTACCTCTATCCTTTCGGTAAGGACAAACCAGCTGCGCAGCCAGACCACCCCGTTACACAGGTCTCCTGGAACGATGCCAGAGCCTATGCAGCCTGGAGAGGCAAAAGGCTTCCTACCCAGTGGGAGTGGGAGTGGGCAGCCATGAATGGGCAACAGTCGGAGCAGGTATACACCTGGGGTAACCAGCTTATGGAGGGCGGCAAGTACAAAGCTAATACCTGGCAAGGAGCCTTTCCGGCTTACAATACCTTACAAGATGGCTATGAAGCTACCTCGCCGGTTGGTGCCTTTGGCGAAAATAAGATGGGGCTAACCGATATGGGGGGCAATGTTTGGCAATGGTGCCACGACGATGTTGCGCCAAACCAGGCCGACGCCAGCTTAGATCCGGGCATAAGAAAAGTATTGCGTGGCGGCTCCTTCCTTTGCGACCCTGGTGTGTGCCATGGTTACCAGATAAAGGGGCGAGCCTCTTCTACTCCCGAATCAGCTATGGTGCATATAGGCTTCAGATGTGCAAAAGATATTAACCAAGATTAAACACAAAAAAATATGAGAGTAAAAAGTAGCATTTTTATCAAGAGCAGCTTGCCGGTACTTGCTGTTCTAGTCATGTTCGCCTGCACGCGCATAGGCCAGAAAGAGGCAGAAAGCACAGAAGCAGAGCGCCCCAATGTCGTGCTCATCCTCACCGACGATTTAGGATATTCTGACATAGGAGCCTACGGAAGTGAAATTAACACCCCCAATCTCGATGCCTTGGCAGCATCTGGGGTGCGCTTTAAGGAGTTTTACAATGTCGGCATCTGTGCCCCTACACGCGCGGCTCTTTTAACAGGGCAGTATAACCATAATGCAGGCATCGGGCACTTTTCTTCAGACCTGGGCAACGAATATTACCAAGGCTACATCAGGAAAAACGTGCCAACCATTGCCGAAGTGCTCAGAGCTAATGGGTACAACACCCTGATGTCGGGAAAATGGCACGTAGGTTCTGATTCTCTGCAAGGCCCATCCCATAGAGGGTTCGATAATTTTTACGGGTTCTTAGGTGGTGCAAGTGTTTTCTTTGCGCATAGTCCTAACACAACCAACCTGACTGCGCTAAACCGGAATGACCAGAAAATTACAGCGCCGGATGACCCGTCATTCTATCTGACAGATGCCATTACAGACGAGGCGATTCAGATGATCGGCTCTACACAGAAACCAAACAATCCGTTTTTCCTGTATCTGGCCTACAACGCGCCACACTGGCCGCTTCAGGCAATGCCTGAAGATATAGCCAAATACAAAGGCAGGTATAATACTGGCTGGGACAACTTAAGCGAAGCCAGGTTTCAGAAGCAACTGGAACTGGGTATTGTCGACAAAGGTTTTGTAAAACCCGAAAGGCCATCAACCATACCAGCCTGGACGAGTTTAAGCGAGCAAGACAGGCAGGAGTGGGCCGCCAGAATGGAAGTGCACGCTGCCATGATTGACCGGATGGACCAGAACCTGGGGAAGCTAATTGCCTACTTAAAACAGTCTGGCCAATACGACAACACCATTTTTTTCTTTATGTCTGATAATGGCGCTGCAGGAGAAGAAATGACCAGAAACCAGGCTGGCGATAGCAAACCTGTTGTAGGAACAGCAGACTCATATTATTCTATAACCCACCACTGGGCTTATGCTGCCAATACACCTTTTTCTTATTGGAAGTCGATACCTTACGAAGGGGGCTTAAGTTCTCCTTTTATTGCTTCGTTCCCGAAGGCTTTTAACCAGAACAGAATAGTAACAGGAAGAGGGCATTTAATTGATATACTGCCTACCATTCTGGAAGCAACCCGGAGCACCTACCTGCAGGAAATTAATGGAAACCAAACCAGGCCACTTGCAGGTAAGTCGCTGGTGCCACTCCTGAGCGGTAACTCTACTGTGAGCCACGATACCTTGTTCTTTGAATGGGGTGGTAACAGAGCAGTTAGGGCAGGCGATTGGAAGTTGCTTGCCCTGCGCGGAAGTCCGAACTGGAAACTGTATAACATTAAAACAGACAGAGGCGAAACAAAAGATGTGGCCGCTGCAAATCCTGGCTTGGTTAATGACTTGAAAGGCACCTACCTTAACTGGGCTAAAGCGAACCACGTAACCAATACCGACTCCCTGCTACACGTTACCCAGAACAGCATGCTGCAATTTCAGAAAAGGATAGAACAGACCATACCTAAAGAAGTGCTGTAGTTTACTCTGTCAATCACTTCCGGCTGCCACAGAGTGTAGCAGGAAACTCTGAATAAGCCAAAGGTACATGCAAGTAAACTAAGGCACACCCTTGGCAAAATTCTGACGAAACTCCTTTGGAAGGCTCATTTTATTTAAATAATTGGAGTTTGGCGTTTAACTTAAACTTCCTAAACAGGTAAAGCTGGCATAACAAATCAGCAACTCCCAATTAAAAAACTAACGAAAATGCTTCTAAACAGGCTATTGCAGTACCTTTTGCAACATTTCTAATTTGGCGAAGCCCTCAGACAAGAAGTACATGCAAGAAAAAACATAGAGTAGACCCTTGGATATTTTTCGGTAAAAATTCTTCGGAAGGCTATTTCTATTAGCATAATTATGAGATGCATTATAAAATAAATTTCTAGAGAAACGAGAACGCTTATTTGCTTGCACTTGGTGTTCCTTCAATTAAATTGTTAGAGGTTTGTGCCTGCAAAGGACTTGCAAAGCTGCCAGAGACCGCAGAATAGTAGTCATGCATGGGAAGCCGCTCGCGCCATAATAATTCTTAATTTCTGATTTTTTAACTGACGAAGCACCGGTCAACTTACTTTGTAGATAGTTGCTATTTTTAATTCTCCCCTCAGGAACAAGTAATAACGAGAGTTTGAAACCTGTTCTTAAGGGGAGAATTTCTTCTTGAAACTAACCTGGCATGTACTGGTTAAAAGCGAGTAGGTGCTGTCGCAGTAACGTTATCAGGTTTCAAATTATTCGAATGAAAATAGTCTTCCAAAGGACTATCATCAGAATTACGTCAAGGGGTACCTGGCTTGCAATGTACTGGCCTACTTCGTTGGCTAAGAAATATGGCTGCTCTACTGCTTAATTCCATTCTTTTTTCTGCCGTACACGTTTCAATGCCATACCTTTTACTCCGCTTTATGAACATTGAAACACAGGAGCCTTTTTACAAAAAGACGACCACCATCTTAGTTGGCCTTACAGTGGCTGTCTATATACTGTACATGCTCGCCGATTTTCTGGTGCCGCTTGCATTTTCGGGCCTTTTTGCGGTGCTCTTAAACCCGCTCTACAGCAGGTTTCTGAACATGAGAATACCCCAGGTCATAGCTATTCTGCTAACCTTGCTGCTCGCTATTTTAGTGCTCGGTGCTATTTTATATTTCCTGTCTTCCCAGATCATTCAGTTTGGAGAGATGCTGCCCGTTATGAAAGAGAAGTTCGGCCAGATACTGCTCGATCTGGAGCATTGGATTGCCCGCACCTTCGGCCTGTCGCTGGAGAAGCAGGCCCAGTATATAAACGAGGCAGCCAGCAGCAACAAAGCGCTTGTAGGCCGTACCCTCAGCGGAGCGCTAGGGCTGTTCAGTGTCGTTTTCCTGATTCCGGTGTACATCTTTCTGCTGCTGTTCTACAAAACCCTGATTCTGAACTTTATTTATGAAGTGTTTTCGAAGGAAAGCTCAGAGAGTGTAGCCGGTATTCTGCAAGGCACCAAAGCGGCTATACAGAGCTATATTGTAGGGCTGCTGATAGAAACCTTTATAATTGCCATTATGAACTCTGCCGCACTTTTGTTGCTAGGAGTCGAGTATGCCATTCTGCTGGGTGTATTGGGGGCCATCCTGAACCTGATTCCTTATATTGGAGGCATTGTGGCTATTTTGCTGCCTGTTATAATAGCTACTATTACCACAGAGGGCTATACAACTCAACTGGCCATAGTGGGCGCTTACGCTGTAATTCAGTTTATCGATAACAACATTATTGTGCCGCGCATTGTGTCGTCGCAGGTACAGATCAACGCGTTGGTTTCTATTCTGGCGGTATTGCTGGGCGGGTCGCTGTGGGGGGTGTCGGGCATGTTCCTCTCTATTCCGTTTGTAGCGGTGCTCAAAATTATTTTCGATAGAATAGACGGCCTAAAACCCTGGGGCAAGCTACTGGGCGATGAGGTGCCTGTTCGGCTCATAACCATGGATTGGCGCAGAAAAAGCAAACCAAACCCAGATGGGCAGCCACCGGTGTAACCGGCAAGTCATTAACTTTTTTGTTTCTTAGGTTTAGCATAGGCACTGCTTTTCTACATCAGGAGTTTTGTACATGAACCTACTGGTTGTTAGGCCGATTCAGCTAAAAAGTAATGCAAAGCCGAAGTACTGCTGAAAATATATTTTTAACATTGAGTTGAGAAATAGCTTGCCTTTCAGCAGATTCAGGCATATTCCAATTCAAGGTCCTGAATAAGTTTTCAACCCGGCATTACTTCTTTAACACTACCCTGTAGTACTTCTTTGTTCAGTAAATTTTAACTTTTCAAGCCATAATTCTTTAGGCGACTTACTACATCCCGTAGTACAGGCAGCAGGTATCGTATTACATCAGGTAGCGTACTTTTTGCAGTTTATGATCTCTATGCTGTTGCTACAGCATCTCACGCACGTTAAAATCCATTGTTTTTACTACATCATTACCTCTCAGAGGTCTGAATTGCTGTGTTGTACTACAGCTAAAATAAAAAAACAGATTCCTGCTGATTTCAGTATGAAAGGCTAGCTGCATACAAATGGAAGTTAGTTTTGTGATGGTTTTATTTTAAAAATGGAAAGGCACAGGTATGATGTAGTATTGTAGGGGAACGAAATTTTGGAGGAGAAAATAAGTTGTTGAAATTGCCGGAGATCCATAGAACGTGCTGCTGTCGCTCCTGAGGATAAGAATTGCTTTTAACTTAATGGCTACCCGATAAGGTATACCTACAACTATGAGAAGAACTGCTACTTTCCTGACCACGTGCTTCGGTCTCTTTTTGTGCTGCTACACCAGCCTTTGGGGGCAATCTTCGCAAATGAGCACCTACTGCAACCCTGTTAACCTCGATTACACCTACATGATCTACGATGCCCACCGCGAAATCTCCTACCGATCTGGCGCAGATCCGGCCGTGGTAGAATTCAGAGGTGAGTATTACATGTTCGTGACACGCTCTATGGGCTACTGGCACTCCACTGATCTGCTTAACTGGACCTTTATAACGCCGGAGAAATGGTATTTCCAGGGATCAAACGCACCGGCCGCACACAATTACAAAGATTCGGTACTTTATGTAGCCGGCGATCCTTCCGGCTCTATGAGCATACTTTACACCGACAATCCAAAAAAAGGCGACTGGAAAGCTACTCCCGGCATCATCAACAACCTGCAGGACCCCGGTTTGTTTATTGACGATGACGACAAAGCCTATATGTTCTGGGGCTCTTCCAATACCTACCCGATCAGGGTAAAGGAACTCGATAAAAACAAACGCTTCAAACCTTCCGAAGAAACGCACGAGCTCTTTAAACTCGATGGGGAAAAACATGGCTGGGAGCGTTTCGGCGAAAACCATTCTGACACGGTGCTGGCTGGCTACATGGAAGGCCCTTGGATGACAAAGCACAACAATAAATACTACCTGCAGTATGCGGCTCCCGGCACCGAGTTTAACGTGTACGGCGATGGCGTTTATACTGCAGATTCACCTCTCGGACCTTATACTTACGCACCTAACAATCCTATATCTTACAAACCGGGTGGTTTTATGAATGGAGCAGGTCATGGCAGCACCGTTATCGGGCCTTATGGCACCTACTGGCACTTTGCCTCTAATGCTGTGTCGGTGAACGTGAACTGGGAGCGGCGCATCTGTATGTTCCCCACCTTTTTCGATAAAGATGGCCTGATGCACAGCGACACGTACTTTGGCGACTATCCGCATCATGCACCCGCAGTTGCCGGCCACAAAGGCGAGTTTACTGGTTGGATGCTGCTGTCTTACAAAAAACCGGTAAAGGCATCGTCAGCTGTAGGAGAGCACACAGTCGAAAACCTGGTAGATGAGAGTGTGAAAACCTTCTGGCTGGCCGAGAACAACAGCGACCAGCAGTGGGTGCAAGTAGACCTGCAAAAACCCGGAAAGGTGCATGCCCTGCAGGTAAATTACCACGACCACCAATCTAACATGTATGGCCGCCTGCCAGGGCTTTACCACCGCTATGTAATAGAAGGCTCCCTCGATGGGAACAACTGGTTTACGCTGGTCGACAGAAAGAACAGCTACAAAGATGTACCCAACGATTATGTGGAACTAGGTACACCACAGACTGCCCGCTACATTCGTTACAAAAACATACACGTGCCTACACCGCACCTGGCCATTTCCGGGCTTCGGGTATTTGGGTTAGGGCAGGGCAAGGCACCGGCTAAAGTCAAAAGCTTTACTGTAGAGCGTGGCTCCGACCGCCGCGATGCCATGATCCGGTGGACCAAGCAGGCGGGAGCGCAAGGCTATAACGTGCTCTGGGGCATCGCACCCGACAAGCTCTACAGCTCCTGGATGGTGTACGGCGAAAACTCCCTCGACCTGAAAAGCCTGACTGTTGACCAAACCTATTACTTTACCGTGGAGGCCTTCAACGAAAACGGTGTTTCTGGCAGAGCAAACCTTATAAAACGCTAAGGCTGCCTGCGGCAAATTAAAAATTAGAAATTAAAAATTATGGATGGCAAGTGAAGAGCAAAAGGCAATTATTCTAATGAAAAGTGCCCTCTGGAGGCTTTAAATAGTTGAGAATTGAACATTATGAGTTGAGTTGATTTGTGCTTTTACTATCCATCTTCAAATTTTCTAATCAACCATTAAACAATTTAACAATCAACAACCAAATTATTCTAATGAAAATGGCCTTACGAAGGTTCTGCCTATGCAGTTGCTGCCACAGTAAGACCTTTTATGAGTATTTCGGAAGTCTAAAATCTAACATCTACAATCTAGTATCTAAAAATTAACAGATGAAAGTCCTACGAATAATGCTGCTGCTGTGCCTGATGGCGGCAACAGGTGCCATGGCACAGAAAGCAGAAGATGCCAAGATGAACAAGTTTATTTCGGCTCTGATGAAAAAAATGACCCTGGAAGAGAAACTGGGGCAGCTTAACCTACCCGGCGCAGGCGATATTACCACTGGGCAGGCTTCCAGTGCCGACATTGCAGGCAAAATAAAGGAAGGCAAAGTAGGCGGCTTGTTCAACATTAAATCGGTAGAAAAAATACGCGATGTGCAGCGGGTAGCTGTGGAGCAGAGCCGCCTGAAAATACCGTTGCTGTTTGGCATGGACGTAATACACGGCTACCAGACGGTATTCCCGATTCCGTTGGGTTTAAGTTGCAGCTGGGATATGGCCCTGATCGAGCAAAGTGCCCGCATTGCAGCCATAGAAGCCAGTGCTGACGGAATTAACTGGACCTTCTCGCCCATGGTAGACGTATCGCGCGACCCGCGTTGGGGCCGAATGTCAGAAGGAAATGGCGAAGATCCTTATATAGGAGCCCAGATTGCCAAAGCTATGGTAAAAGGCTACCAGGGCGATGACCTCGCCAAAAATAACACGATACTGGCGTGTGTTAAACATTTTGCCTTATACGGAGCAGGAGAGGCGGGCCGCGACTATAACACTACCGACATGAGCCGCATCCGGATGTACAACGAATACTTTGAGCCTTACAAAGCAGCTATAGAGGCAGGAGCAGGCAGCGTTATGACCTCATTTAACGAAGTAGACGGCATACCGGCCAGTGCCAACAAATGGCTGATGACCGATGTGCTCCGCAAACAATGGGGCTTTAACGGCATGGTGGTAACCGACTACACCGCCATAAACGAAATGGTAGATCACGGCCTCGGCGACCTGAAAACAGTGTCGGCATTGGCGCTACAGGCAGGCGTTGATATGGACATGGTAGGCGAAGGTTTCCTGACTACGCTGAAACAATCGCTGGCAGAGAAGAAAGTGACACAGCAGCAGATAGATATGGCTTGCCGCAGGATTCTGGAAGCCAAATACAAGCTAGGCTTATTCGACGACCCGTACCGCTACTGCGATGTGCAACGCAGCAAAACAGAGATATTTACAGCCGAGCACCGAAAGGCCGCCAGAGCCACAGCCGCCCAATCGTTTGTGCTGCTCAAGAACAACAACGTATTGCCCATCAAAAAGACAGGTACCATTGCGCTTATAGGACCACTTGCCGATGCTACCTTAAACATGACCGGTACCTGGAGTGTGGCCGCAGATTTCGAGAAATCGGTTTCGGTACGGGCCGGTTTGCAAAAGGCAGTGGGCAACAACGCCAAAATACTCTATGCCAAAGGCTCCAACTTAACAGCCGACAGTGTACTGGAGGCAAATTCAACCATGTTCGGTAAATCGCTGGGCCGCGACAGGCGCTCTCCGGAGGCCATTTTAAAAGAAGCCCTGGCAATAGCAAACCAGTCTGATGTAATTGTGGCGGCATTGGGCGAGGCGGCAGAGATGAGTGGCGAGAGCTCCAGCCGCACCGACATCGAAATTCCGCAGATACAAAAGGACCTGCTGCAGGCGTTGCTCAAAACCGGTAAGCCGGTGGTGCTGGTACTGTTTACAGGCCGGCCACTGGTACTAAACTGGGAAGAAGAAAACGTGCCGGCCATTCTGAATGTTTGGTTTGGAGGTTCAGAGGCCGGAGATGCCATTGCCGATGTGCTGTTTGGAGATGTGAACCCATCCGGCAAGTTAACCGCGACTTTTCCGCGGCACCTGGGGCAGGTACCTTTGTTTTACAACCACAAGAACACCGGCCGGCCGATTGAGGAAGGCAAAGGATTCCAGAAATTTCGCTCTAACTACCTCGATGTGCCGAATGATCCGCTGTACCCATTCGGGTTTGGCCTGAGCTACACCACCTTTAGCTACAGCGATGTAAAACTGAGCAAAGCCACCTTTAAACCAGGCGAAACCATTACAGCCTCGGTAACTGTAACCAACTCCGGCTCCAGAGAGGGGCAGGAAGTAGTGCAGTTGTACATCCGCGACCTGGTAGGCAGTGTGACGCGCCCGGTAAAAGAGCTCAAAGGTTTCCAGAAAATAAACCTGAAGGCAGGCGAGTCGCGGGAGGTAACTTTTAAGATCAGCGCAGACGATCTGAAGTTCTACAACAGCGACCTGAAATTTGTGGCAGAGCCCGGCGACTTTAAACTCTTTATCGGCACCAACAGCCGCGATGTAAAAGAAACAGCCTTTACGCTCACGAATTAAGAAGCATTTTTTAAGCTGTACCCTTGACCTGTTTGGCCCTTTTTTTCTTCTGAAGGCTAATTTCATTAGAATAATTTGAGTGTAACATCTATCTAGAAGCAGTTCTATTCAGATTAACAGAACTGCTGCCAGATGTTTTGATATTTATTTGGTTAACAGGTGTTTATGGTTTGATGGAGCGTGCTGTTATCCTGTTACTTGGGGCATCGTCATTTTTATGAGGGAGTATTTTTATATCTTTGGAGAAGCTGGCACCAGGTAACGATGCGGCTAAGGAGCCATTTAGAAAAAGCCACTGCTATGGGTTTGGGTGTGGCAGGTTTTTGAAACATTGTAGCCGGAAACATGTATATGCAGCAGCTTCAGTAGGCTTGCCAGCAGCTGTAAAAATTGGCTGTTTTATTTATTGAGTGGCATGCGTATCTGCTTCAGGTGCTGCCTAAAATTGCTGACAAACAACATGTACAGAAAGATCTTACGTGCCTTATTTATCGTGCTGATTCTGGGTTTGGGGGCCGTAACAGAATCGGGGGCAACGGTAGATCTGGGTTTTCCTTTTATACAGAACTACACCAAACTGCTCTACCAGGCAGGTAACCAGAACTGGTCGGTTTGCGAAAGTCAGGACGGTGTGATGTATTACGGGAACTCCGAAGGCCTGATGGCGTACGACGGAGAACACTGGCAGCTGTACCGCATGCCGAACCGCATTATTGTACGATCGGTGGCTGCCGACGATAACGGCAAAGTGTATGTGGGAGGCTATGCTGAATTCGGTTACTGGGCCAACAACAACACAGGCAAGTTTACCTACCACTCCCTCACTAACCTGATAGAAGATAAGAACGAGCTCAAAAACGAAGTCTGGAAAATTTATGTAGAAAAGGACCGGGTGTTGTTCCAGACTTTTTCTGCGCTTTATCTTTACCAGCACGGTAAAATGAAGGTGGTAAAAGGGCCGCATGCTTTCCTGTTTCTGCTGAAAGCCCGCGACCGCTATTTTGTGGAAGTAATTCAGCAAGGGCTTTTCGAGTTAAAAGGAGATTCGCTTGTGAAGCTCCAGAACAGCAATGTGCCTGGGTTAACGAGCGTGCATACCATATTGCCTTTCAAAGAAGATCAGTTTCTGGTGGGTACCTCCAAAAACGGAGTTTTTGTTTATGATGGTGAGGAATTTACACCCTGGCAAAACGAGGCGCACCAGCTGCTAAAGCAGTACCAGCTGAACAACGGGGCAGTAGTGCAGGGCAAGTACTTCGCTTTTGGCACCATACTGAGCGGCGTTATTATTCTGAACGATGAGGGACAGGTGGTGCAGCACGTCAACAAACTGAAAGGCTTGCAAAACAACACTGTGCTTAATGTGTACACCGACCGGATGCAAAACCTCTGGACCGGCCTCGACAACGGCATAGATCGTATAGAAGTAAATTCGCCCTTGTTTTACTACTTCGATAAGAGCGGTAAGTTCGGCACGGTGTATTCCAGCATCATCTACGATAACAAAATTTACATCGGCACCAACCAGGGCCTTTTCTACAGCAACTGGTCTGCCACCGAAAACCGTTCGCTGCAG
Organism: Pontibacter qinzhouensis; assembly: GCF_008017455.1. Taxonomy (GTDB): domain Bacteria; phylum Bacteroidota; class Bacteroidia; order Cytophagales; family Hymenobacteraceae; genus Pontibacter; species Pontibacter qinzhouensis. The sequence goes on from NZ_VRTY01000017.1 coordinate 44,985, forward strand.
CCCTTCGATTTTACCCTCATAGAAAACTCACAGGGGCAGGTCTGGGATCTGAGCCTGGTAGGAGGCGAACTGATATGCGGGCATAATGCAGGCTCCTTCAGGGTAATGGGCAATACTATTCAGAAAATTTCGGATGTAAATGGCGGCTGGACGATTCAGCGGTTGAAGTCGAACCCGGAGCTGCTGCTGCAAGGCACCTATACCGGCCTTGTAGTGTACAAACGCAACGACTCCGGCAACTGGAGTTTCTCGCATAAAGTCGGGAATTTTGGGGAACCATCGCGTTACGTGCAGGAAGATAACACAGGGTATATCTGGGTGAGCCACAACTACAGAGGCCTCTACAAGCTAACCCTCTCCGACGACTACAGGCAGGTAAAGTCGAGCCGCAAGTACGACCAGGCAGATGGCTTGCCCGGCAATTACAACATAAACGTGTTTGACCTCGAGAACCGGATTGTTTTCTCGACAGATTCAGGATTTTATGTGTATGATGAAATCAGCGACAGGTTCCGGAAATACAACGAACTGAACAAGAAACTGGGCAGTTTTGCCGCTTCTGGCAGCGTAATTAAAGCCAACAACAAAAAATACTGGCTCATAGACCATGGCAAAGTGGCCCTTGCCGATTTTAGTGAGGCAGGTACGGTAAAAGTAAATTCAAGCCAGTTTCATATGCTGAGTGGGCACATGGTGCAGTTCTACGAAAACATAAGCCGCATCAGCAATAACATGTACCTAATCAGCATCGACGATGGTTTTGTAGTATATAATGCGGCGGTGCAGCAGCCCCAGAGAACAGCTTTGCCTGCCGTGGTTATTCGGAAAGTACAGAACACGACCAACCGCCTCAGCACCATGGCCGATACCGGTAACCCCGGTAATACAGTAGAGGTAGCCTACAACCGCAACAACATCCGGATAACCTATGCTTTACCCTACTACAGCCAGGGCAAAGCCATGTACCAGTATAAGCTGGAAGGCTACTCAAGCAACTGGTCCGACTGGAGCAGCGATGCCCAGAAAGACTTCACCAACCTGAACCAGGGCGATTATCGCTTTCTGGTAAGAGCCAAAATAGGCGAAGATGCCGTTTCGCCGGTTACAGCCTTTACTTTTACTGTGCTGCCGCCCTGGTATGCAAGCTTCTGGGCTTTTGCGTTTTATGTGCTGGTGGCAGTAGTGCTGCTTTTCCTGTTCCGGCACCTGTACCAGCGTAAGCTAAAGCGCGACCAGCAGCGCATACACGAAAAAATGGAGCAGGAAAAGCAGGAGTTTCTGCAGCAGGAAGCCCTGGCGAATGAGCAAAAAATTGTGAAGCTGAAAAACGAGCAGCTCCAGGCAGAGTTGGCTGCCAAAAGCCGGGAGCTTACCAATTCAGCGCTCAATATTGTGTCTAAAAACGAGATGCTGCAGAGCCTCCGCGACGAAATTAACCAGATTAAAGATGTAGCCGGCAAAAAAGTGCCTGACGATCAGCTTAAGAAAATACAAAAGATCATAGACGAGGGCATGGGCAACGAGCGCGATTGGGATCTTTTTGAAAGCAGCTTTAACGAGACGCATGAGAACTACTTTAAGAAGCTGAAATCGAGGTACCCCGACCTCACGCCCAACGACCTGAAGTTCTGTGCCTACCTCCGCATGAACATGTCGAGCAAAGAAATTGCCTCGCTCCTGAATATAACGGTGCGCGGTGTGGAGATCAGGCGTTACCGCCTGCGCAAACGCCTGAACATGGAGCACGAAAAGAACCTGGTGGAGTTCCTGATGGAGATTTAGCCGGTCCGGTTTTTCCTCTTTTATAATCGCTGCAATACTCTCAGAAAGCAAATATTCAAATAAAATGCCCCTTCCAAAGGCTTTTTGGCCTCCCGGCCTCCAAGGGTGCTATTGTTTCCCGGCATATCGAGTCTTCCGCGGCAGTTGCTTCTAACCAATACCCTTGGGATTATTTACATGAAATTGCTTCTGAAGGCCTATTTCATTTAAATAATTGGGCTAATGCATACCTGTCTTAGGACTATTTACTACTAACTCTCTCCTTTTTTATCCGGCAAGTGTATTCGTGGCAATAGTTCCATTAAACAAATTTTTAACTGAAGCAGGTATGGGTGGAGAGGCAGCTGCATAAGAGGTTTGCGGCTGAAAGGGGAGGTGCTTTAAGGAAAAGTAATCTGCAGAAGTGCAAATTTTGTTTTCACAAACTTTCACCTTGCTACATCAGTTTGGCTTGCCACAAAATACTTGCCTGCTCAGGGTTACTTTAGCGGTTCTCCTAAAAACTTAAATTTGGCGTTAAATATGTCATTCTGGGGTATTAGGTACTACATCATTACCTCTCATGCACTTGCTCATGCCATAATAGCAGAATTTATTAATGAAGATATCATCTCCGTATTAAACCCCATTTAAAGAGTATCTACGTACAACTGATTGTTAGATTCGCCTGGTAATCATCTTCAGTTATTGCTTCTTCTTTTTGATGTAGTAAAGTAGAGGATGATTTTTTTGATGACCCATTTATTTACCAGATCATTGTTGCATTATCTAAAACAAACCGGACCATACTTATGAAAAACTATTTACTTCTGGTGTTGTGCATGTTTAGCTTTCAGGTGCTGTTTGCGCAGGAGAATATAAGCATTCGCGGCACTGTAACGGACGCCTCTAATGGGCAGCCCCTAATCGGAGCAGGTGTTCAGGTAAAAGGAACCACTTCTGGTGGCCAGACAGATATTGATGGTAACTACACCATTGAAAATGTTCCTTCTAATGCAACGCTTGTGGTGAGGTACATCGGGTATCTCGATCAGGAAATTCCTGTAAATAATCGAGCAGTTATTAACATTGCCTTAGAGGTAAGTGCCAGCGAACTGGAGCAGGTGGTGGTAATTGGCTATGGTACCCAGCGTAAAAGAGACCTGACCGGCTCTATTACCTCGGTAGGCGGCGAAGAAATAGCCAAGCAGCCCAACCTTAACCCGTTGTCTTCTTTGCAGGGTAAGGTGGCAGGCTTAACAGTCGTGAACAGCGGTCAGGCTGGTGCCAGCCCGACTATTCGCATAAGGGGTGTAAACAGCACCAACAATACCAACCCGCTTTATGTGGTAGATGGTATTTTCCAGACGAACATCGATTACCTGAACCCCGCCGATATCGAGAGTATGGAAGTTCTACGCGACCCATCTTCTATCGCTATTTTTGGTTTGCAGGGTGGTAATGGGGTAATTGTAGTAACAACCAAGCGTGCCGCCAGAGGCGAAACCCGCGTAAATTTCCAGAGTACAGTGGGTGTGCAGCGTGTGCAGAAGAAAATTGATGTAACCGATGCTGCCGGTTTCCGGCAACTCTACGATCAGCAGCTGTCTAACCTGGGAGCCGCACCTTTTGACTATACCAATTACACCGGCAACACCAACTGGCAAGACCTCATTTTCCGGGATGCGCTAATTACAACCAACAATCTGAGCATTTCGAACAGTGGCGAGAAAACCACGACCATGGTGAGCCTGGGTTATAACAACCAGGAAGGTGTACTGAAATACGACAAGCACGAACGGTTTATTCTGCGCCTGAACCAGGAGATCAGGGTAACCGATAAAATTAAGGTAGGAGCTGACCTGAACGGTTTCCATTACAACCAACAGCCAGCAGCAGCCAACCTGAACAATGCACTTTGGGCAGCGCCTATTGTGCCGGTGCAGACAGATGCCACCACTTATTACGCCATGCCATCTTTCCAGCGGGCGCAGGTTGGTAACCCGATCGCTACCCTCAACAGGAACACAGGCAATGTGATAGACAAAGGCTACAGGATAGTAGGTAGCGTTTTCGCAGAAATTAATTTCCTGAACGATTTCACATTCCGATCTGCCGGTTATGCCAATCTGGGCTACAACAGTATAAGAAGATACAATCCGCTACCTTTTACAGAACTAATTGTAGGGGAGAATGGTCAGCCAAATGAAACGTTTTTTAATCCGCTGGTAAGAACAAGTGTAGGGCAGGAGCAGGCGGAAAACCGCAGGTTTCAGCAGGACCACACCTTAACTTACTCTAAAACAATAAACGAGAAGCACTTTGTAACAGCTCTCGCCGGTTTTACAACCTTGTTTACTGCCGATAGCAGAATCGTGGGGAACAGACAAGACACTTTGCTCAACATCCCAAGAAACCCAAGTTTCTGGTACCTGGACATTGTAGATCAGTCTACTCCTGTGCTAACCAATGAAGGCCGTGGTAATGAAAGCGCGCTCATGTCTTATTTCGGGAGAATAAATTATGCCTATAACGATCGGTATTTGCTTAACCTTACCATTAGGCGAGATGCTAGTTCTAATATTGCTCCAAACAACAGGGCTGGCACTTTTGGTAGCGTAGGCTTAGGCTGGGTCATGAGCGACGAGGCATTTTTTGAGAACATAAAAGGCATCGACTTTTTAAAGCTGCGGGCTTCCTGGGGAACAGTGGGAAGTGCCTTAGGTATTAGAAATAACATATTCAGACCTGGTGTTACCATAGCAAACAGAGCTGTTTTCGGTGATAATGTAAACACCTCTATCGCTCCAGCCTATGTACCTGACCCTAATTTAAGATGGGAAGTAGTAAGAGGAATTGACCTGGGCCTGGAAATGCGTTCGTTCAACAACAGGCTTACCTCCGAAATTGTGTTCTACGATAGAACTACCAAAGATATCATAACTGACCTTAGGCTGCCTGGGACTGCAGGCGACTTTACCTACACAACTAACCTGGGCGAAATTAGCAACAAAGGGGTGGAGATCTCCTTAGCCTGGAGCGATAACATTGGCTCCGACTTCTTTTATAGCTTTGCCCCGAACGTTAGCTACAACAAAAACAAAGTTGAGTCCATCGGTCCGAGCTTCGATTTTTCAATTCTAGGCAATGGTGGTATTAACCGCACGATTACCGGCGAATCTATCGGCCACTTTTTTGGCTACCGACAAACAGGTATTTACCAAACAGCTGCTGACTTAGACAACAGAGCGAGTTGGCCTAATTCACTGCCTGGCGATATAGCGTACGAAGATGTTAATGGCGATGGTGAGATTACGCCTGCCGACCGTGTGAACCTGGGCTCTCCGTTCCCGACCTGGAACTTTGGCGGAGCTTTCTCTGCCGGCTACAAAGCATTCGACTTTATGGTAGATGTGCAGGGTGTGGCAGGGAACAAAATCTATACCCAGCGCCGCACGGCCAACTTTGCTGCCCTCAACTACGAGACTAACCGCCTTAACGCCTGGACTGGTCCTGGCACCACCAACATAGAGCCTATTCTAGATAATACGCGTGGCAACAACTACCTCATGAGCAGCTACTTCCTGGAACCCGGAGACTACTTCCGTTTCCGGAATGTGCAGGTAGGCTACACCTTCCGGCCAACCGGCGCATCAGCCATCGGCATCAAACAACTGAGACTCTCGATCAGTGGTCAGAACATTGCCACCTTCAGCCGCACGTCGGGTTACACACCGGAGGCCCCTCTGGAAAACCCAATTTCAAGTGGTGCAGATAATGGTATATATCCATTGCCAGCTGTGTATTCATTTGGTGTAAACGCAACTTTCTAAGTCACATGAACAACAATAAGATGAGATTTCTATATAAAAAAATAAGGAATTACGGCCTAACGCTCGCTCTTGCAGTTGTAGCCTCTGTTTTTCCGGCCTGCAAAGATTTTCTGGACCGTGATCCGCAGGGAGAGTATACCGAAGATACTTACCCTTATCCACAAGGAGCAGGCCCTTACGACCAGTTTTTGTTTGCTGTCTACTCGGAGCTAAGAGATTTTGACGTACACAGCTTATCCTTTATTGCTGTTACCAGCATCCGCAGCGACGATGCCGACAAAGGTAGTACACCTTCTGACGGTGGCTCAAACGCCATCGATATGGATAACTTTCCGGTAACGGTGAATAATGGTTATGCCAATGCCATGTGGGAAGGCTACTACAATCTGATTACCAGAACAAATATTGCCATAGACCAGATTCAAAATAACGAGGCTATAGAAGCTTCACCTGAAGTGAAGGTGCAGTCAGAGGCTGAGGCAAGGTTTATGAGAGCTTATGCCTACTTTATGCTGGTACGCACATATGGCAGAGTTCCGCTTATTACAGAAGTATTCGATGACCCTGCGGCACAATCTAATGTGCCGCAGAACAATCCTGCCGAAATCTATGCCCAAATCGAAAACGATTTGCAATTCGCTGCCGCTAATCTTCCTGCAAGCTGGGACCCCTTGTTTATAGGGCGAGCTACTTCAGGGGCTGCCAATGGTATGCTGGCTAAAGTATATTTAACACAGCGTAAATGGTCGCAGGCCCTGGGTGCTGCCAACATGGTTATTATGTCGGGCCAATACGACCTGTCAACTCCTTACGATCGCATTTTCAGGGAAGAAGGGGAAAATAGCCGTGAGTCGGTGTTTGAGGTTCAGGCAACGGCCAGCAGAACTTTTCCGGAAACAAATGGTGTGCAGTACGCACCAATTCAGGGTGTAAGAGGAGCCGGTGTATGGAACTTAGGCTGGGGATGGAACACCCCAAGCGCGGCCCTCGCTGCTGCTTATGAACCCGGAGACCCACGTCGTGCACGTACTATTTTGTTTACGAGTACAACAACTGAGGCTAACGAAGGATTGACCATTTACGGAGAGAAAACGCCTCTTGGGTTACCTAACCCGCGCTACAACCACAAAGTGTATACAAACCCTGCCCGCAGAACTGCCATTGGCAGCCAGGGCGGCTGGTGGATGAACGTGCGCATTCTGCGCTATGCCGATGTGGTGCTGATGTACGCCGAGGCTGCCAATGAAATGGGGCAGACGCAGGAAGCGCTTGATAAACTGGAAATGGTGAGAGCTAGGGCAAGAAACGGTAATCCTGATATTCTTCCACCAGTTACCACTGCCAGCCAAACTGAGTTGCGCGAAGCCATACGCCGGGAGAGACGGGTAGAGTTAGGCATGGAGCACGATCGCTTTTTTGACCTGGTGCGCTGGGGCATTGCCCGTGAAGCACTTCATGCTGCCGGTAAAACCAATTTTAACGAAAACCGCGATGTGCTGCTGCCAATTCCTCAGAACCAGATAGACATCAGCAGAGGAGTACTTACTCAAAACCCAGGGTATTAATCCACTAATTTAAAGGTAGAAGAAAATGAAACTCTCAGGAATATATAAAAACAAGCAGGTAGCTGGTCTCGCACTGGCTGCCGCGCTCCTTACCTCGTGCGAATATGATGGCAACCCCAACAAGCTCGACGATGTAAACCCTGCCGATTATGCAGGAAAAGTAGATGGTTACTCCAGCTCCGACGAGATTTACCCCAACAACCTGATCGCTTACTGGTCTTTCGACGATACCAAAAACGAACTGGTAAGTGGTACGGCTCCTACTGCTTCTGCTAACGATAGGTTTGTAGATGGCGGTGTAAGAGGCAAGGCCCTGGACCTGAATGCCGGCTGGATTTATTTTGCCCAGCAGTTCGAGAACTTTAAAACCGATAACCTCAAGAGCTTCACCATCAGCCATTGGGTGCAAATTCTGAATAACGGCTCTAATAGAACTATGACCTTTCAGCTGGCCCGGCCAGGCATGTTTAACGGCAACATCAACATAGCCCTGAACACCAATGCTTTTCCGGCTACCGACGTGGATAACCTTAAAATACAACCGACTTTCAACACCATTGGCGGTGGCATGCAAGACAATATTAACACCCAGCGCGATAACCCCGGCGATGCTAACTACGTGCCTTACATTACTCCCCGCATCGGGGCCGACAGGTGGGTACACATTGTAGTAACTTACGATGGTACCTCCGGCACTTTCAACATCTGGTCGAATGGCATAAAAGCAGGAGCCTTCTCCAGTAGAGGCGTGGGCGACAACTTGTTTAATGCCTTCGAACCAAGTGAGGTTATTATTGGCGCGAACTACAATAGCATACCTGGCAAAGAAGTAAACGACGACACCAACTTTGCTCCCATGACTGGTCGCATAGACGAGATCAGGGTGTTTGATATTCCCTTGCCGGATGCACACATCCGAAGCTTGTATAACCTGGGGCTGGTAAACCAATAAAACTCCTAAAATACCCTTCACTGTTTTTAGCCGAAAATCCTTCTGGAGGGCATTTTCATCTGAATAATTCAGAAAGAGAAATCTGCATGATGGGTGCAGTATTTTATTTTAAAGTCTAGGAAGGTATTTCTACTCAAGCAACTAACCTGTAGTCCCTGCTATCGCAGCTTTGAGCAGGCAACCGGGCTACAGGTTAGTTACTTGAATAGAATAATTTGCTGCCTAAAGATCGCTGCTTTAACCTACTTTATGTTTTTAACAAAAGCTGAAACCATACTTGTTGTATGGCTAAAGTAATGTTTCTTTTAAGTTTTCTTTAGTGAATATGATGTTCTATACACGCGGCCTTGTTCAAGATGTACCTGTAAAACACTTCTGTTTTACCTGGAACCTTATTACTCTCGGCCTGCTCCTCCTGATCTCAGGCTGCAAAAAAGATAATGAGCAAGCTCTGGTAAATACCTCTGTGGCGTTTACGGTGAACGATGTGTATAACGGCACCCTGAACTACTCTGGCCTGAACCCGAAGCCAGTTGTCACCTTAAATTTTACAGAGCCTATTAACCAGAACTCTGTAGCTGATGGAATTAAATTAACCACTGCCGCTGGCGCAGCTGTTCCGCTAACTACTACCCTTCAGAACAACAACAGAACCGTTATTGTCACACCCGAAAACAACCTTAGTTCTTTCTCCAGCTATGAGCTGGCCGTAACCAGCAGCCTGCGATCGGCTACGGGTGGTCGTTTGGTTAACCCGGTTACGATCAGTTTAAAAACCGGCCTCGACGATACCGACAAATTCCCTCGCATACCAGATGAGGAACTGCTGACGCTCGTGCAGAAACAAACCTTTAAATATTTTTACGACTTTGCCCACCCCGCGAGCGGCCTGGCGCGCGAGCGAAACACATCTGGCAACACAGTTACAACTGGTGGCTCCGGCTTCGGTATTATGGCTTTGGTAACGGGTATGCACCGCGGCTTTATAACCCGTGCCGAAGGCCTCGGCCGCATCACCACAATAGTTGATTTTCTGAAAAATAAGGCAGAACGACACCATGGCGCTTACCCGCACTGGCTCGATGGCAACACCGGCGCTACCCTGCCTTTCAGTGCCAACGACAACGGAGCCGACCTGGTGGAGACTGCTTTCCTGATGCAGGGCCTGCTCACAGCCCGGCAATATTTTAACACTGCCACAGCCGCAGAAACAACACTTAGAAACGATATAACTGCTATATATAATGGCGTGGAATGGGACTGGTTCCGCAAAGACGGTGGCGATGTGTTGTACTGGCACTGGAGTCCGAATATGGGGTGGGCGCAGAACCTGCCCATTCGGGGCTGGGACGAAGCTTTGGTGACCTACGTGCTGGCAGCAGCCTCGCCCACACATACCATCCCGAAAACAGTGTACGACAATGGCTGGGCCAGAAACGGCGGCATGCGCAATGGCAACACCTACTACGGTGTGCAGTTGCCGCTGGGGCCGGAGTTAGGCGGGCCACTTTTCTTTGAGCATTATTCCTTTATGGGCATCAACCCCAAAGGCTTAACCGATGCCTACGCCAACTACGAAACCCAGACCCACGCCCACACCCTGATCAATTACAGGTATTGTGTAGACAACCCCAAGAACTTTTATGGCTACAGCGAAAACTGCTGGGGTTTAACGGCAAGCGACATCCAGAACGGCTACACGGCCAGCTCGCCCACCAACGACAGAGGCCACATTGCGCCTACTGCCGCGCTTAGCTCTTTCCCTTACACGCCCACCGAATCGATGCAGGCACTGCACTTTTTCTATTACAAACTCGGCGATAAAATCTGGAAAGACTATGGCTTTGTAGACTCCTTTTCGCTGCACGACCAGTGGTTTGCCAGTTCACACCTGGCCATCGACCAGGGGCCTATTATCGTCATGATAGAGAACCACCGTTCCGGTTTACTCTGGGACCTGTTTATGAGTGCTCCCGAAGTGCAGGCAGGTTTAAAAAAACTAGGCTTCACGAGCCCGCACCTCCAGTAACACGGCCACAGCCCTGACCAAAAAAATACTGAAAAGGCTTCGGAAGGTCATTTTCATTAGAAGAATTGGTTGTTGTTTGCTGATTGTTGATTGCTGGGAAAATATATTGTTAAATGGCTGATTAAAATTAGCAGCAAAGACCTCGCAGCGTGCGCAGCTCCTGCGAGTGTCTGGGCAAAGCAGATAAAAAGTAGAACATAAAAGATTCAAAAGACCAACATTTTAAAAAAAATGAGAACTGGAAAAAACTACATCCTACATCTACTCATGCTCATTTTGAGTGGCAACTTGCTTAGCTGCAACCAAACCTCCACCACTACAGACAACTCCGATGCCGCTACCACACAGGGAGCTGAGAAACTAAGCGACGACGAACTGCTCACGCTGGTGCAGCGCAACACGTTTCAGTATTTCTGGAATGGCGCAGAGCCAACTTCCGGGCTGGCCCGCGAGCGGATTCATATGGATGGCGACTACCCGCAAAACGACCAGAACGTGATTACAACCGGGGCCTCAGGTTTTGGTGTAATGGCCATTCTGGTAGGTATTGAGCGTGGCTTTATTACCCGACAAGAGGGCTTTGAGCGGCTGCAGAAGGCAGTAGACTACCTCGGCAAAGCCGATCGGTTTCATGGGGCCTGGCCACACTGGATGCAGGGCGAAACCGGTAAAGTAAAGCCGTTCGGCAAGAAAGACAATGGCGGGGACCTGGTGGAATCTGCTTTTTTGGTGCAGGGGCTGCTGACGGTAAGGCAGTACTTTGCCGATGGCAACGAGCAGGAAAAAGCGCTTGCCTCTAAGATTACAAAACTGTGGCAGGAAGTGGAGTGGGATTGGTACCGCAACGGCACCAACGCGCTTTTCTGGCACTGGTCGCCAAACTACGCCTGGGAAATGAACTTCCCAGTGCGCGGCTACGACGAATGTCTGGTTATGTATGTGCTCGCAGCGTCTTCGCCTACCCACTCCATTCCTGCCGAAGTATACCACGAAGGCTGGGCCCGTAGCGGAGGCATAAAAGCCAATGTGGAGCCATACGGACATAAAATTGAACTGAAGCATAATGGTGCAGAAGGCAGTGTAGGACCTCTGTTCTGGTCGCATTACTCGTACCTGGGTCTCGACCCGCGTAGCCTTAAAGACCGCTACGCCGACTACTGGCAGCATAACCGCAACCATGCGCTGGTGCACCGGTCGTATGCGATCGAGAACCCGAAAGGCTTTAAAGGCTATGGCGAACATGCCTGGGGCTTCACGTCCAGCTACTCACCCAAAGGCTACGCCGGCCACAGCCCGCAACACGATTTAGGCGTTATCTCGCCAACGGCAGCCTTGTCTTCTTACCCCTACACACCTGAAGAGTCGATGCAGGTTATCCGGCACCTGTACGAAAACCTCGGCGACAAAGTATGGGGCGAATACGGCTTTTACGATGCCTACAGCGAAACCGAAGACTGGTACCCGCAACGCTACCTGGGCATAGACCAGGGGCCAATTGTGGTGATGATCGAGAACGGGCGTAGCGGCATGCTCTGGGACTTGTTTATGAGTGCGCCGGAGGTGCAGCAAGGGCTGAAGAAACTGGGCTTTGAAAGTCCGAAACTAAAGTAGCAGAGGGTAAATTCGTTGAAAAGACTCTCTTGGCGATTTCGCAGACCATGTTTATTAGTATAACCCAGGATGTACGGTAACTGTCTTTACTAGGATATTGCAGCAGTAAGATACAGCGCGAACAAGCTTGCCAGGTGCACCCATTGAGCCGGCACTGTTGGGGGAAGGGCCCTCGGTTTTGGAGCATCTTGATTTTTCTTCTTCTTTTTGTATTAAGACAAAAAGAAGAAGGAAGCAGGCAATGAAACAGCTCCACGCCGCTGACACAGCAGTAAAGGCAACTATGCGAACTTAAACCCAGAGCTGCCATTGCAAATGGATCTCGCCCACAAAATCCTTCCAGGATGACAAAAGTAGGATGGCAGATTAGCAATAAATTATTTTTTGGCTACCGCACAACTTGGGTTAGAATAATTGCTGCGAGCCAGAAAGCTCACTCAATAAGAAGTCAGAAAACCAATACTTGCCATGAAGAAGAAACATTTACTAACATCTTTGATCCTGCTGGCGCTCTGTTTTACATGCTTTTACAGGGTTCAGGCACAGGAGCTGCCATTGCCTCCCTTCTGGAACGAAATTCAGGAATTTAAGCAGCAGGATAGCGTGCAGATGCCTCCTAAAGAAGCCATTCTGTTTGTCGGGAGTTCCTCTTTCAGGTTATGGCCCAACATGCAGCAGATGCTGCCGGAGTACACTGTTATTAACCGGGGCTTTGGCGGTTCCAACCTGCTCGACCTCAAGCGCTACCTCCCCGATATTGTGTTTCCGTACCAGCCCCGGCAAATCGTAATTTACTCCGGCGAAAACGACATTGCTTCTGATACAGTGGAAGCCGAGGAAGTTCTGCTGCGGTTCGAAAATGTTTTTCAGGCGATCAGGGAAGAGTTGCCGGAGGTGCCCATTGTGTACATCACCATAAAACCGAGCCCCGACCGCGAACGCTATATGCCCCTGATGCGCAAAGCGAACGAGTTGATTAAAAATTACTTGAATGACAAGCCGAAAACAACCTTTATAGATGTGTACAAGCCCATGCTGCAGAAAAACGGCAAGCCCCGCACCGATATTTTTATACAGGACAACCTGCACATGAACGAGAAGGGCTATGCCATCTGGGTAAAGGCGCTTAAGCCACACCTACTAAAAAACAAACCATAAAACCATGAAAAAAATAAGTACTGCCCTCCTGTTTTTTTTGTGCCTTGGCTGTTCTCAGAACGTAACGCAACAAGAGCGCACCACTACTACCAACACCTCCACGCCTCCCACTACCACAGCAAGTGCAGCGCCAGCAAAAGATCCGGAGATGGACCGTTTCGTTTCTGACCTGCTGGCGAAGATGACGCTGGAAGAAAAGATAGGGCAGCTCAACCTGGCGGCCATCGGCTTTGATGTAACAGGTCCGGTAGTAAGCGAAAACGTAGACGAGAACATCCGGAAAGGGAACGTAGGTGGCGTTTTTAACACCTTTACACCGGTTGCTGCCCGAAAGCTGCAGGAGTTTGCCGTAAACAATACCCGCCTTAAAATTCCGCTGCTGTTTGGTTACGATGTCATACACGGGCACCGCACCATTTTCCCGATTCCGCTTGCCCTCTCCACCAGCTGGGATATGAATGTTATTGAGCAAAGCGCCCGCATTGCAGCCGAAGAGGCCTCTGCCGATGGACTGAACTGGGTATTTTCGCCGATGGTGGATATTGCCCGCGATGCCCGCTGGGGACGCATCTCAGAAGGAGCAGGCGAAGATCCTTATCTCGGATCGGAGGTAGCAAAAGCCATGGTGCGAGGCTACCAGGGCGATGACCTTGCCAGCAGCAATACTGTTATGGCCTGCCTCAAGCACTTCGCGCTCTATGGCGCAGCAGAGGCCGGCCGCGACTACGGCACCACCGATATGAGTCTGCAACGCATGTACAACGAGTACATGCCGCCTTACAAAGCCGCCATAGACGCCGGAGTAGGCAGCGTGATGACATCCTTTAACGACATAAACGGTATTCCGGCAACCGGCAACAGGTGGCTCATGACAGAACTGCTGCGCGATACCTATGGCTTCGATGGCTTTGTAGTAACGGATTATACTGCCATAAACGAAATGGTGGCACACGGCATGGGTACAGAAGCCGAAGCAGGAGAGCTTGCCCTGAAAGCCGGCACCGACATGGACATGGTAGGAGAAGTGTTCCTGAAGCACCTGGGAAAATCGGTAAAAGATGGTAAAGTAACAGAGGCAGAAGTAGACCTGGCTTGTCGCCGCATTCTGGAGGCAAAATATAAGCTCGGGCTGTTCGAAGACCCTTACCGCTACACCGACGAAGCCCGTCCGGCTGCTACCATCATGAAGCCGGAGTTTATAGAAGCCTCCCGCGACATTGCCCGCAAAAGCATGGTGCTCCTCAAAAACAGCAAAAACACGTTGCCCCTGCAGCAGCGAGGTTCTATTGCGCTTATCGGGCCGCTGGCAAACCGCCAGCGCGAAATGATCGGCAACTGGAGCGCAGCCGGCGACTGGAAACAGGCGGTGTCGCTGGAGCAGGGCATCCGGAATGTGGTGGGCAACAAAGTGAAAATAAACTATGCCAAAGGCGCTAATATAGCCGACGATGAGCAGATGCTGAAACGGCTGAACGCACATGGCGGCGAGCTGGATATTGACAGCCGCAGCTCCGAAACTATGATACAGGAGGCGGTGCGGGTGGCGCGCAGCTCTGATGTAATTGTGGCCGTGGTAGGCGAATCGCAGGGCATGACCGGTGAGGCTGCCAGCCGTGCCGACATAACACTGCCCGGCCAGCAACTGGAGCTGCTGAAAGCCCTGAAAAAAACAGGCAAGCCGCTGGTGGTCGTGCTCATGAACGGCCGTCCGCTGGCACTGCAGTGGGAAGAACAAAACGCCGATGCTATACTGGAAACCTGGTTTGCCGGCACACAGGGCGGCAATGCCATAGCCGATGTGCTGTTCGGGCTTTACAATCCTTCTGGCAAGTTAACGACTACGTTCCCGCAGGTGGTGGGGCAGGTGCCGTTGTTTTATAATCACAAAAACACAGGCCGCCCGTTTGGTGGTGAGCTGCTCGACAAGTATAAATCACGTTACCTCGATGTTACAAATGAGCCGCTGTATCCGTTTGGGTTTGGCCTGAGTTACACCACTTTCAGCTACGGTACACTACAGATCAGTAAAACGACCATTTCCCCAACCGAGTCGCTGGAGGTACGAGTAGAGGTGCGTAACTCGGGCAGCTACGATGGCGAAGAAGTCGTGCAGCTCTACATTCAGGATCTGGTTGGTTCCATCTCAAGACCTGTGAAAGAACTGAAGAACTTCCAGAAGATAGCGCTTAAAAAAGGCGAAGCTAGAACAGTAACCTTTACTATAACCCCAGGCGACCTGAAGTTTTATAACTATGCGCTGGAGCATGTGCTGGAACCCGGCGATTTTAAAGTATTTGTCGGCACCAACTCCCGCGATGTTCAGGAAGTGGCTTTCAGGGTACAGGAATAAAGTTTTTTTAATGTAATACCCTTGACCTCAAAACAACAAAAATACCTTTGGAAGGCTGTTTTCATTAGAATAATTGTCGGTTGCTGATTGTTAATTGCTGGGAAGATAAATTGTTGGATGGTTAACTTGTTAACTGATGTTAGGCACTAAGGATATTCAATTACATTTTATAATCCGAACAAATTGCAGTCGCTGGCGCTTTAGCCTCAACTAAGAGCATAAATTTCCAGTTCTTGGGTTGAGCGCCTTTGCAGGTTTCCGGTGCCGCGGGAGCGGCAGCCCGCTTGCGGGCAGGGAAGATGCAGCAGTGCGATGCCAAAGAACGAGGCCCCGCGGCCGTGAGCGCTCGGAGCAAAACAATGGAACATGCAGGCCGAGGGCACCGAATGAAGCCATTACCAAATGTATTAGAACTAACTTAAAAGTGCTGCATACTTGAAGGTGCTTAACATCAGTTGTTAAATGGCTGATTAAAATTAGCAGAAAAGACCTCGCAGCTCCTGCGAGCGTCTTGTGGGCCAGACAGATGAAAGCTTGATAACGAGCATCCGAAAAACAGCTCGTGCCCTTGGCCTTATTACCGGAAAAATCCTTTGGGAGGGCTTTTTCATTAGAATAATTCGGTCTTTCCCAGCTGCGTCAACTGCAGTGTTGGCGGTCTTTTATTCAAAATCAGGTAGCAACAGCTATACTATTTTAACAAAATTTGTACGATAGCTTACAAATGTTTGTTTGAACAGATAGAAATCCTTATAATTAGCATGCAATAATTTAACACCACCCTTATGGCCGAAAATAGTTATGATGCGATTGTCATTGGTTCTGGCATTTCAGGCGGATGGGCAGCCAAAGAGCTCACCGAAAAAGGCCTGAAAACGATTATGCTGGAACGTGGCCGAAACATCGAACACGTAAAAGATTATGTAAATGCTAACAAACACCCCTGGGAGTTTGAGCACCGTGGTCGCCGTACCGAACAAATGGTACAAGATTACCCTGTTCTTAAGCGAGACTATGCGCTTAACGAACTGAACCTCGATTACTGGGTTAACGAAAAAGAAAGCCCTTATACCGAAACCAAACGTTTCGACTGGTACCGCGGCTATCATGTTGGCGGCCGTTCGCTCATGTGGGGAAGGCAAAGTTACAGGTTGGCCGACATCGACTTTGAAGCCAACGCCAAAGACGGCATTGCGGTAGACTGGCCCATCCGGTACAAAGACATTGCGCCCTGGTATAGTTATGTAGAAAAATTTGCCGGCATCAGCGGGTCTGTAGAAAATATTCCGCACCTGCCCGATGGTGAATTTATGCCAGCCATGGAGCTGAACTGTGTAGAGAAAGATATAGCAGCCCGCATAAAAGAACATTACAAAGGTAACCGCCACATGATTATAGGGCGTGTTGCCAACATTACGCAGCCGCATCACAACCGCACCAACTGCCAGTACCGCAACAAGTGCTGGCTGGGTTGCCAGTTCGGCGGCTACTTCAGCACACAATCGGCTACACTGCCGGCTGCCATGGCTACCGGTAATCTTACCTTGCGCCCTTTCTCTATTGTTACCAAAATACTGTACGACAAAGACACCAAGAAAGCGACTGGTGTGGAAGTGCTCGATGCCGAAACGAACCAGACATACGAGTACTTTGCCAAAGTAATATTCCTGAATGCCTCTACCCTCAACTCTACCTGGGTGCTGATGAACTCCGCCACCGATGTTTGGGAAGGCGGCCTGGGCAGCAGCAGCGGGGAGTTAGGCCATAACCTCATGGATCACCATTTCAGAGCGGGAGCTTCAGGCAGAGTAGAAGGCTATGAAGATAAGTACGTATATGGTCGTCGCCCGAACGGAGTGTATATTCCGAGGTTCCGGAACATCGGCGACGACAAACGCGACTACATCAGGGGGTTTGGCTACCAGGGCAGTGCCGGCCGCGAAGGCTGGAGCCGCGAAATTGCCGAAATGGGCATTGGTGGCGATTTAAAAGATGCACTTTGCGAACCAGGCCAGTGGACCATGGGCGTTACAGGTTTTGGAGAAATTCTGCCTTACCACGACAACAAAATAAGCCTCGACAAGAACAAGAAAGATAAGTGGGGCCTGCCAGTGCTTGCCATCGACTGTGACATAAGGGAAAATGAAAAGAAGATGCGCCTCGACATGATGGAAGATGCCAAGGAGATGCTCGAAATAGCTGGCGTAAAAGATGTCAAAACCAACGACAGCGGCTATGCCATGGGTATGGGGATACACGAAATGGGAACAGCCCGGATGGGCCGCGATCCTAAAACCTCAGTACTAAACCAGCACAACCAGGTATGGGATGCCCCGAATGTGTACGTTACAGATGGTTCCTGCATGACCTCAGCAGGCTGCCAGAATCCATCGCTCACCTATATGGCGCTAACTGCCAGAGCTGTAGACCATGCCGTGAGCGAAATGAAAAAACTTAATCTTTAAGAATCTCTTTAGGAATAACATAAATGGATAGAAGAGAAGCATTAAAAGCAGTTGGCTTGCTGATGGGTGGTGCCATGATAGGAGGCGACCTGCTCATGTCCTGCACCTCAAAGGCCACCAAGGTGAACGACCTGTTCGACCAGGACCAGGTTGCTTTCCTGAATGAGGTAGCCGACACCATTTTGCCTGCCACCAGTACCCCCGGTGCAAAAGAAGCCGGAGTAGGACACCTGATGGCTGTAATGGTACAGGACTGCTACCCCGCCGAAGACCAGAAAGTGTTTATGAATGGCATTACAGAACTTGACAAAGTCAGCAAAAAAGAGTTTGGCAGCAAGTTTATGGACCTTAGCGCCCAAGACCGGACTAAACTCTTAACGGCCCTGGACGAGGAACAGAAAAACTACATGCGCGAAAAAGCTCCCGAAGCTCCAAACCATTATTTCAGGATGATGAAGGAGCTGACGCTGTTCGGTTACTTTACCTCAGAGATTGGTTCTACCAAAGCCCTGCGCTATGATCCAATTCCTGGCCGCTACGATGCCTGCATCCCCTACAAAAAAGGCGACCGTGCCTGGGCAACGTAAGGCTTCGCCAAACTAAAAATTAGAAATTAAAAATTAGAAATGCGGAACATAGATTTTTGATATAGAGTATGCCGCATGTGCAGCTCCTGTTAGCGGCAGCATCTGGTAAAAGCATATTTATGTGCAGAACTGGCAGCATGTACCTTTCACTTGTAACTTTTGGGCAGGTGATAGAAAGATACACGCTGTTCCTGTTTATGCTGTACCAGTTCAAAAATATATAATCTAGCATCTGAAATTAAGCTTCAAACATGAAAAAGAACTTACTACTCTTAAGCTCCCTTGCCTTTTTGCTGGCCTGCGGTGGCAATAACAATACGAATGACTACGACCAGTACTATAGCCGTAATGGTCAGCAGGATTCTGCAGCCGGAGCAGCCGTAAATGCTGCGGCCAGGCAATCGGAGGTAGATACGAACCTGATGAACATTGGCATAAACCGGAATGCCGGAGCCGAAACGCCAACTCCTGCCGACAACTTTGAGAAAGGAGCAAAACTCATTTCGCAATCAGACTGCCTTGCCTGCCACAAAGAAAAAGATAAATTAGTTGGGCCAGCGTACGCAGAAGTAGCTAAGAAATATGAGTTTAACGACAAGAATGTAGATTACCTGGCAGGCAAAATTAAAACAGGTGGCAAAGGCGTTTGGGGCGAAATACCCATGACACCACATCCTGACCTGAAAGACGAAGATGCCAAAGACATGGCCCGTTATATTTTGTCGCTCCGATAAGCAAAACAACCTTCATGCTAAAAAACACGCTACAAGTTATGTTGCTGGCCGCCTTTATTAGCTGCCAGTCTCAGGAAACTGACACTGCCATGGATACAAACACAGGGAGCACCACAACAGCCGAAGCCGGAGAATGGCAGCCGCTCTTTGATGGCAAAACGACCCAAGGCTGGCACACCTATGGCCAGGAAACAGTGGGTAAGGCCTGGAAGGTAGAAAATGGCACACTTTATTTAGATGCTTCCAACAAAAAAGACTGGCAAACCTCCGATGGAGGCGACATTGTAACGGAGGAAGAATTTGATAACTTCCACTTAAAACTGGAGTGGAAAATAGCTGAGAACGGCAACAGCGGTATCATCTTTTATGTGCAGGAAGACACTGCTGCCTACGACTATACCTGGAGCACGGGTCTGGAGATGCAGGTACTCGACAACGACGGCCACCCCGATGCCAAAATTCACAAGCACCGCGCCGGCGACCTCTACGACCTGATAGCCAGTAGCCCCGAAAATGTAAAGCCTGCCGGCGAGTGGAACCAGGTGGAGATCATCAGCAACAATGGTAAACTTGAGTTTCATCAGAACGGTGAAAAAATAGTTGAAACTACTTTATGGGATGAGAATTGGAAACAATTAGTGGCAGGCAGCAAGTTTGCAGGTATGCCTGGCTGGGGCACTTTTAAATCAGGTAAAATAGCCTTGCAAGACCACGGCGACAGCGTCTGGTTCCGAAACATCCAGATTAAAAGGTTGTAAGCCTAAAGATGCTACGGCTGCTATTTCTTGAAAATCAAACTTTATTTATCTTCTAAGAAACCTAAAAGTATCTTGTACTGCTACTGAGCTTTTGGAATAAAACGTTTTACATGACTGCTGCCATACGCTTTAAATTATCGACCATGATGTTCCTGGAGTTTTTTATCTGGGGAGCCTGGTTTGTTACCTTGGGAACTTACCTTTTATCGAACCTCGAAACCTCTGCTACGCAGGTAGGAGTTGCTTTTCTGACACAATCTATCGGGGCTATTGTAGCGCCGTTTATCATCGGGCTAATTGCCGACCGGTTTTTTCCGGCGCAGCGCATACTGGCCATCCTGCACCTGGCCGGAGCCGCCTTGCTTTGGTTTGCTTCCACAGCCGAAAGCTTCGACAATTTTTACCCAATTATATTGGTGTACATGATTCTGTATATGCCTACACTGGCGCTGGTAAACTCGGTTTCTTTTAGGCAGATGCAGGACCCGAGCAAAGAGTTTCCACCTATCAGGGTGCTTGGCACATTAGGCTGGATTGTGGCTGGCTTAACCATTGGCTGGCTAAACTGGGAGCAAAACGGCAACCTGGCAATGACCTTCCGGATGGCGGCCATTGCCTCGGCCATACTCGGAGTTTTCAGCTTTACCCTTCCCAACACACCTCCTGTAAAAGCGGGCGGTTCAACTTCTCTTGGCGACATTATGGGCCTGGAGGCAATCGGGCTGCTGAAGAACCGTTCTTACCTCACGTTTTTCCTGGCTTCTGTGGCTATTTGTATTCCGCTGGCATTTTACTACAACTTCACCAATCCATTTCTGAACGAGCTGGGCATGGAGTCGGCAGCTGGTAAGCAGTCGATGGGGCAGATGTCGGAGTTGCTGTTTATGCTGCTGATGCCTTTCTTCTTTATCAGGCTGGGTGTAAAGAAAATGCTGGCCATTGGCATGTTTGCCTGGGTGCTGCGCTACGTGCTGTTCGCCTACGGAAACGCTGATGCTAACTACTGGATGCTGATTGGCGGTATTGTGTTGCATGGCATCTGCTACGACTTCTTTTTTGTTACCGGCCAGATTTATACCGACAGGCTGGCTGGCGATCGTTTTAAAAGCGCGGCACAAGGCATGATTACGCTGGCCACCTATGGTGTGGGCATGCTAATGGGCTCTTTGCTTTCTGGCATGATAGTAGATAATTATGCGTTACCAGCTGGCGGGCATGCCTGGCAAAACATCTGGCTGATTCCGGCCGGTATAGCAGGCGTGGTGCTGCTGCTGTTCTTGCTGCTCTTTAAAGACAAAGCCATCGCAAACCAGACCAGTGGAGCCCCGGAGGTACCGGAACTGCAGAAAAGGGTGGTTTAATTGTTAGATTGTTAATTAGCTGATTAAGGAATTGTGGTTGAGTGAATATAACTATTTGCCAACCTGTAAATCTACTAGCCCTGTAACTTCTGCTTCAGGCAGAAAATCTTTCATCTAAAGTCTAGCATCTAAAATCTGCTTGAAGGCCGCTGAACATTTTACTAATTCTGAAAAACACTAAAGTTTAATCTTATACTATGTCTTTTGATCCTAAACGCAGATTGTCCATGAAAGGAATGCTGGCCGGGGCGGCTGCTATTACGGCGGCTGGTCTGTCGCCGCTTACAGCTGTTGCGGAAGCAGCAGAAAAGCCTTATCGTGTGAAAGGAAACATAAACCACTCTGTATGCCAGTGGTGTTTTAGAGATATGTCGGTGGAGGAACTGTGTGTGGCGGCTAAAGCAATGGGCATAAAAGGCATAGACCTGGTAGGCCCTAAAGACTGGCCTGTACTAAAGAAACACGGCCTGGAATCTACGATGTGCAACGGTGCCGAAATAAACCTGGTCGATGGCTGGAACGAGCCAAAAAACCATGCGACACTTATTAAAAACTACTCCGATATGATTCCGCAGGTAGGAAAGGCTGGCTATAAAAACCTGATCTGCTTTAGTGGCAACCGCCGGGGCATGGACGATGAAACCGGTTTGAAAAACTGCGTGGCTGGCCTGAAAAAGGTGCTGCCACTAGCCGAGAAACACAAGGTGGTGCTGGTAATGGAACTGCTCAACAGCCGGGTAGACCACAAAGATTACCAATGCGACAAAACCGCCTGGGGCGTGGAACTGGCCAAGCGGCTGGGCTCAGAGAACTTTAAACTGCTCTACGACATCTACCACATGCAGATCGACGAAGGCGACGTGATCCGTACCATCCGCGATAACCACCAATACATTGCGCATTATCACACAGCCGGTGTGCCAGGCCGCCACGAAATAGACGAGTCGCAGGAGCTTTACTACCCTGCCATTATGAAGGCTATACACGAAACCGGCTTTAAAGGCTACGTGGCGCAGGAGTTTATACCTGTGCAGCCTGATAAGCTTGCTTCGCTTAAAAAAGCCATCCAGATTTGCGATGTGTAGGTTATTTCGGTTGCGCCAGTTAAAAAAATAGAAATTAAAAACCATGAGGTACAAAGTTTGGACTATAGTTGAAGGAAGGCCAACTGGTTTTACCATTGCTCAACTCAAAACTTTTGACTCTTAACTCTTAACTTAGATACGTACATGACAACCCGACGAACTTTTTTACAGCATGCTGCACTGCTCACAGCTGGTGCTTTTTTAGCGCCTTCGGCTTTGCTGGCAAAACCAACCCAGAAAGTAGGCATTCAGCTCTACACGCTGCGCGAGCAGATAAGTAAAGATGTTAAAGGTGTGATCGGGAAGGTGGCTAAAGCCGGGTACAACGAAGTAGAAACCTATGGCTATTCGCTAAAGAATAAGTTCTGGGGCCTCGAACCAAAAGCTTTTAAACAGCTGCTAAGTGCCAACAAACTTACCGCCCCAAGCGGCCATTTCGGCTTCGACGACTATATTGGAGCCGGTAAAGACGATGACCTGAAGGCCTACATAGACGCTGCCAAAGCAGTAGACATGAAGTATGTGGTGGTTCCTTACCTGGGCGATAAATTACGCCAAAGTGCTTCTGATTATCAGCGGATAGCAGAAAGACTGAACACCGCAGCTGAGGCCTGTAAAAGAGCTGGCTTAGGACTGGCTTACCACAACCACGATTTCGAGTTTCAGAAATTCGACAACACCACCGGCTACGACATTTTGCTAAACGAAACAGACAAGGACCTGGTGAAGTTTGAGCTGGACCTGTACTGGGTGGTACGGGCAGACCTGGACCCGGTAACCATGTTCAACGCCAACCCTGGCCGTTTTGTAATGTGGCATGTAAAAGACATGGACAAAGCCAATCCGAAGCTCAACACCGAAGTAGGCAGTGGCAGCGTTAACTTCAGAAAAATTTTCGACCAGGCAAGCCAGTCGGGCGTGGAGCATATTTTTGTGGAGCAGGAAAACTTCGCCATCGATCCGTTTAAGAGCATTAACCAGAGCTACGCCTACGTAAAGAAAAACCTGCTGTCGTAGCCCGAAGACCCTTGACACCTAATTAGTGAAAATACCTCCGGAAGGCCATTTTCATTAGAATAATTGAAGCATTACTGCCTTCCGAACCAACAGAACAGCCTGCGAGTAACTCTACTATTTAAAGCAGAATTACCCGCAGGCTGTTCTGTTGGTTGTTTAAGATAAACGCTGCATTCTTATTTTTTAAAAGCTACCTCCACCATCACCGGAAAATGGTCGGAAGGAAATTGGCCTTTGCCATAGGTATCCGTCAGGATGCCGTAGCGTTTTACGGTAAAGCCAGAGGAAAGAAAAATATGGTCGATGCGGTTATTTGTCAGCTGCTTGGCATCGAAACCATTAAACGTGCCGCTCGGTGCATATTTGAAATCGGCCAGCTCATAGGCATCTTTTAGCAGCACAGAAGTTGCAATGATGGTGTACAGCGGGCTGTGCTGGTCGAAGTTAAAATCGCCTGTAAAAATAACCGGAGCTGCGCCGGCAATTTCTTTGATTTTTGTCAGCATCAGCTTGGCACTCTCCTCCCTGGCTTTAGGGCCGCGATGGTCGAAATGCACATTGAACAGGTAAAATGTAAAACCAGTGGCATTATCTCGGAACTGGCCCCAGGTACACACCCTCGGAAAATCAGCATCCCAGCCCTTTCCGGGTTTTGAAGGTGTTTCTGATAACCAGAAGTCGCCGTTTTTCAGTAATTTGTATGTATCGGTTTTAAAGAAAATAGCAGAGTATTCGCCTCCCTGCCTGCCATCGTCGCGACCGGCTCCTATGTAGGTATAGCCAGGAAGCTGGCCTTTCATATCCTGGAGCTGGTGGTGCAGCCCTTCCTGGGTTCCGAAAATATCGAAGTCGTTGAAGCGCACCAGCCCGGTAAGAAATGGCAGTCGCTTGTTCCAGGCATTAGCAGTGTCGCGTACTTCGTCGTAACGGATGTTGTAGGTGCCTATTTTCATAGTCTGAGCTTGTAGCTGCTTGGGTGATGCGCAAAAGAGTAAAACTATTGCAAAAAGGAGGTTTCTGAGTAGCATTACGGGAGTTTTTAGGATTTGAAGGAATTTAATTAGGTAATCAGACTTGTTTATTGCTGGCTGGTTTTAGGGTCTGGTTCGGCTATTTGTTTGTAGCAACTGGTATGTATTTGTGCTTTCGGCATATTAACATCTCTGTATCTTTAAACCAATTGTATGCCTAATTCATAACGAATTAGTAACGCTCTCTTGTAAGGCAGATGCTTCTATCGCAACGGCTATCTCTTTCCCTCAGTCATCTTGTAAGCGAAAACCAGCAGCAGAGGCTACTGGCTTTTTAATCTAAGTTCGCATAGTTGCTGTTATTGCTGTAACAGCGGCATGACGCTGTTGTATTGCTGTTGTCTTTGATCTTTTTGCTTAATACAAAAAGAACCAACGAAAATCAAGACGCGAAAAACTCGCTGAACGCTCAAATAGTTTAGCGTCAATGGATGCACCAGGCAAAGGTGTTCTCTTCGTTGCTTCCTGCCGCAATAGATTGTTTGGATATTAGCTTTAGCTTTTGGTGAAATTATTCTAATGATTTTGCCCTTCCAAAGACTTTTTAACGAAAGTCGATCAAGGGTTGAAAAGATATCCTTTTAGTCATCCAGTTAAAATTTACCCAAAACAACCATTTAACAATCAGCAACTAACAGTCAGCCAAATTATTCTAATGAAAATGCCCTTCCAAAAGCTTTTTTGCGATTTGGGAGCCAAGGGTTTAGTTAGAGGTTACGCACCGGAAACCTGTGTTTTCGAGGCTGGTATCTGCTGAAGATTTCATGCGTGATGTAACGCGGTAGCCTTTGCAGTAACTGCTATGGCACATAAACGAGCCGCCGCGTACTACCCGCTTGGGCGCATCTGGTTCCTGCGAATCGTAGCTGCGGGCGGGACCTTTCGGGTTTTCAGCTAAGCCTGCTGCTACTGTTTTATAGTAATTGGCATCGTACCAGTCGGAGCACCATTCCCACACATTGCCGGCCATGTCGTAGAGGCCAAGTTTGTTGGGGGTAAAGCTTTTTACAGGTGCCAGGCCAGAGTACTCATCCCAGCCAGTATTCTTAGTCGGGAAAGTGCCTTGCCAGGTATTGGCTTTCGGCTTACCCTGCTCCACAGCCTCGTTGCCCCAGGGATATAGCTGGTCTGCTTTGGCGCCACGTGCTGCAAATTCCCACTCCGCTTCGGTTGGCAAGCGTTTACCGGCCCATTGCGCATAAGCCATGGCATCGTGCCAGGATACCTGTACCACAGGGTAGTTCTCTTTGCCTTTTATGCTGCTGCCGGAGCCTTGCGGTTGCCGCCAGTTAGCGCCTTTTTGCCAGCTCCACCACTGCGCGGGGTTGTGTAAGGCTACCTGCTGCACCGGCGGCGAAAACACCAGCGATGCTGCCACCAGCACACTGTCGTGCGGCTTAGGGGTGCCAGGCGGAAGCTGCTGCTTTAGTTCTTCCCAGTCGGGAGCACGTTCGGCTGTAGTTACATAGCCGGTGGCAGCTACAAACTCGGCAAACTGTGCATTGGTTACCTCGGTGGCATCTATCCAGAAGCCGTTGAGTTTTACCTGGTGCTGCGGGTACTCATCCGGGCGACCTTCTGCGTCTGTGGCACCCATACCAAACGTGCCGCCTTTTACCCAAACCATGCCTGTGTGCGATGTGTTCTGGTGCTGCTGCCCTGCCGTGTCCGGAGTTGAGGTGGCAAAGCGTGCAGGCAGGTTGCTGCTACAGGCGGTGTGGCTGGCAGTGTCGGTGGCTATAGTCTGTTGACTGGTTTCTGCTACCTTGCCCTCGCCGGAATTACAGCCAGAAAGGCAGAGAAGAGCAAACGCATAAGAAGCAAAAGTACTTTTAGATAGAAGCATGTGATGTTATAGCTGCTGTATATACAAAGCAGGCGCTGCTTAATAAGTGCCTTTAAATGGCAGGTCGATACGCTTGTGCGGTGCGTTCTTGAGCGGAATCTGGAGACCATTAGTAGATTCGAGCCAGTTCCACATGTCTGCCTTCAGTTCCCGGGCAATCTGCTCGTACTGCGGATCGCGGATCAGGTTGTTCATCTCTTCCGGATCGTTTTTTATATCGTAGAGCTCGTTGGTATCCCAGATGCCGTGGTTGTAAATATACTTATATCTGTCGGTTCGGGCACCAAAAACAGTAGGTGTCTGCGGAAATGCCCATTCCCAATAATATTCGTAATACATTCTGTCGCGCCAATTTACCACAGGTTGCCCCTTCAGGAATGGCAGAAACGAAGTGCCTTGCATATTATCGGGTGTTGGCAGACCGGCCATTGCCAGAATGGTAGGCGCAATGTCTATGTTCAGCATCATCTGCGGAACTTTAAGGCCCGGTTTTACCACGCCCGGCCCACGCACCAGCAGCGGCACCCGTATCGACTGCTCATACATGTTGCGTTTGTCTATGAGGCCGTGTTCCCCAAAAATAAAGCCGTTGTCGCCCATGTAGATCACAATCGTATTTTTATCAAGGCCTTCTTTTTTGAGGTAGTCTAAGACTCTGCCAATGCTTTCGTCTACGCCGAGCAGGGTTTCGCAGTACTGGCGGTAGAAGGCGTCAAATTCGATATCGCCATCGTACATGCCATCTACACCATGCCAGCTGTTGCGCTGTTTACGCACCCACTCCGGAATGTCGCGTGTGTTTACGGGGCCTTTCGGCTCCTGCTTTTCGCCGTATACTTTGCTGTTTTCGGTGGCGGTTAGGTACATAGAGGGCGGCGCTATCACAGGCATGTCTTTATATTTACCGGCATGACGTTTGGCCGGCTCAAACTCGGCATGTACCCCTTTATGCGAGAGGTAGGCAAAAAAGGGCTTGTTCTTGTCACGCTTCTTCAGCCAGTCGAGGGTTTGGTCGGTGAGCAGATCCGTAATATAGCTCCCTTGCAGCTGCTGAACCGGCTTTCCGTTAATATTGAGTATGGGATTGTAGTAAACGCCCTGGCCTTTAAAGCTGATCCACTGATCGAAGCCGGGTTGCGGCATATCGTCGGTGTTGCCCATGTGCCACTTGCCAAAAAAGCCGGTTTGGTAACCTGCCTTCTGCATGTACTCCGGAAAAAAGGTGAGTCCCTCCGGTAGCGGCGCATTATTATCTACGATGGTGTGGGTGTGGGCATACTGGCCTGTTAAAATAGAGGCGCGGCTAGGGGAGCAGAGAGAAGTGGTCACAAAGGCGTTTTCCAGGTGAGCCCCTTCTTTAGCTAACTGGTCCATGTATGGCGTCTGCAGCCCAGGCACCTTGTTCATAAACCCCATGAAGTCGTAGCGGTGGTCGTCGCTCAAGATGAAAATTACGTTCATGGGTTTAGTTTTGCTTCGCTGTTGTGCCCGCAGGCCAGCCGGTGCAGCCAGCAATAAAACCAGTGCCCATAAAAGCGACCTGAAAAACGAATGTAGTGTTATGAAGTGTGTCATCATAGGAAGTGTTGTAAAACTGTAAGGCAGATACCTGAGCTATTGCAGGTGCGCAGGTAGGGTGGTGTTTGGTGAGTACCGCTCTGTTTTCCTCGGTTTCAATATTGCGGATTAAACTACCGGATCACAACAAAAGAGCCTCTACAATACCACATCAGGCTTTATATATACTACTTCAATTACGCACAAACGTTCATTTTGTCTTTGTGTAAAATTATAGAGAGCATTTAGTTTAATATATTTACAGAACACCTTGCCAGTTCATTTTTTTACCGGGCTTTACACTGACAGCCCTTACGTTATACCCTTGGCTAAAAAGCTCGAAAAATTCTTTGGAAGGTCAATTTCATTTAAATAATTCATTATGCTGAAAACAGACAGACTCATCTTTAAACACAGACTACTTGCCTTCCAAAAAATCGGGACGCTACTTTGTGCAATGGCCTTAATGCTTATAACGTCGGTGCAGGCACAGGATCTGAACCAGTATCAACGGAAATACTTCCAGACGGCCACCGACACGCTGCCTTACCGTATTTTGTATCCCGAAAACTTTAATCCATCTAAAAAGTACCCGCTCATACTGGTGCTGCACGGGGCCGGTGAGCGGGGCAATAACAACGAGTCGCAGTTGGTGCATGGCGCGAAAATGTTTCTGGAACTCGACTACCGGCAGCAGTTCCCGGCCATTGTGGTGTTCCCGCAGTGCCCCAAAGACTCTTACTGGTCTAATGTAAACATCGTGACAGACGAAGCCGGCAATCGGTCATTCAATTTCAGGGAAGAGAAAGAGGAGCCAACCAATGCCATGCAGGCGCTGCTCGGACTTCTAAATGAGTTGGAGGAATCTGGCACTATTGATAAAAAACGGATGTACCTGGGAGGTTTATCGATGGGCGGTATGGGAACGTTTGAGTTGCTGCGGCGCAAGCCAAAAACGTTTGCCGCTGCTTTCCCGATTTGCGGAGGCGGGCACCCTGCCGGAGCAAAAGAGTATGCTGAAAGACTACCACTCTGGGTTTTTCATGGCGAGGTAGATGGCATTGTGCCGGTAGAGAAGTCGCAGATAATGGTCGATGCCATTCGTGCTGCCGGCGGCGATGTGAAGTTTACGGTTTACCCCGGCGTGAACCACAACAGCTGGGACTACGCCTTTAAAGAACCGGAGCTGCTGCCCTGGCTTTTTTCGCATAAGAAAAAAGGTTTTTTAGGAATATTCTGATGCCTATTTAGCCTACTTTTTAGCCTCAACGTTACTGCAACACGAAATGCCGCTGCCGATTAGAAATGGACATAAAACGCAGGACACAAGACTTTTGATGTAATGTTTTTTTAGTGGGCAAATCATGTTTCGACCCATATCAGGTTATGAGCTGTTTTTATAACAAAAATTGCCTGAACAACTCTTGCTTTACAAAAGCTGTTCAGGCAATTTCTGTTATAAAAAACAATACTGTTACGGCTTCAGCACTACCTTCATGCAGTTATCTTCTTTTTTGTTAAAGATGTCGTACATGCGGCTGGCTTCGCTCAGTGGTACGTTGTGCGTGATAATATCGTCGAGCACTACTTTGCCATCCCGCACCAGCGATATCAGGTTATCAATATAGCGGTGCACCCAGGCCTGGCCGCCCATCATTTTAATGCCCTTATCGAACCACTTGTACAGCGGGAACTTATAAGGCGAGCCATAAACCCCTACCACTGTAACGGTACCACCACGGCGCACGGCGCTCAGGCAACTTTCAAGTGCATCCATAGAGCCTTTTTCCATCTGGATCACGTTCAGGGCTTTGTCTAGTACACTTCGATCGGCCTCCATGCCTACAGCGTCTACACACACATCGGCTCCGTAGCCACCCGTCATCTGCCTGATAACTTCTACAGCATCTACTTCGGCGGCGTTAATAACTTCGGCATTGGCACTGTTACGGGCAATGTTGAGGCGGTATGGCTGAATGTCTACGCCAATTACGCGACCTGCACCTTGGAGCCAGGCCGATTTCATGGCCATTACACCCACAGGGCCACAACCCCAAACTACTACTGTTTCGCCACCTTTCAGCTCAGCCCAGTCTATGGCGGCCCAGCCAGTCGGGAAAATATCTGTCAGGAAAAGCACTTGTTCATCGGTGAAGCCCTCTGGAACGATTCTGGGACCGTAATCGGCATAAGGTACACGTACCAGCTCTGCCTGGCCGCCACTGTAGCCGCCATACAAATCGGTGTAACCAAAAAGGGCGGCACCGGCTCCTTTGGCTTGCAATATTTCACCTTCGGGGCCATAGGTATTGTGGTTGGAGTTTTCGCAGTGCGTTGGTAGCTGCATATTACAAAAATGGCAGGTACCGCAAGATATCGGAAAAGGAACCACCACTTTGTCGCCACGTTTCAGGTTTTTTACTCCCGGGCCCACTTCCTCTACAATTCCCATAAACTCGTGTCCCACAATCATGCTGGTGGGCTGCGGAATCATACCGTTATAGATATGAAGATCGGAGCCACAAATGGCGGTGGAGGTTACTCGCAAAATGGCATCGCGCGACTCCTCAATCCGAGGATCTTCTACTGTTTCTACCCTTATGTCTTTGGGTTTGTGAAAAACAACTGCTTTCATAGTATATATTTTGTTTGAGATAATAGTATACTGTGTAAACGGGAAGCAGAATGTAGTAGTTGTTAAATAGGATAATTGGTATGTAGTGTATTAATAAATTTATTTATATGTATTTATAAATATTAAGGCGTTATTCAGCTAGTTTTGGAGGTATCTCTGCTGAATTTTAATGCTGAACCCTTGGCATGAAACTGCTGAAAAAGCTTTTGGAGGGTTATTTCATTTGAATAATTGACGTTACGCAGCTTTGCCAGATGACGGGGTTTAGATCTTGGAGCAGCTTTCAATGTTACTGCCTCTTAGGTTGTACAGTTTTAATTTTATTGGTCTTAGTACTTATGGCCGCGGCTATTGGTAAGTTTTGTAGCAGTTTGCAGGTAATAGAACCTATAATTTCGTAAGTTGGCAGCTGGAGCGCCTTGTAAAGAGACTAGAGGTTTCCTGTTTTACCTAAAATCGACAAAACAATGAATATAGCATGGTTTTATCTTATCCTGGCTGGTATCTGCGAGATAGGCTGGGCCTTTGGTTTAAAGTACAGCGAAGGATTTACAAAACCAGTGGTCAGTGTGGTAACAGTAGCCGTCATGATTCTGAGTTTTGTACTCCTGGCACAAGCCATGAAAACACTGCCGCTTGGCACCGCTTATGGCATCTGGACAGGCATTGGTGCTGCCGGAACTGCCATACTGGGCATGTTTTTCCTGAACGAGCCCAAAGATCTGATGCGCATTCTGTGCCTGCTTATGATTG
Source organism: Pontibacter qinzhouensis (assembly GCF_008017455.1). Lineage (GTDB taxonomy): Bacteria > Bacteroidota > Bacteroidia > Cytophagales > Hymenobacteraceae > Pontibacter > Pontibacter qinzhouensis. Next base: position 76,073 of record NZ_VRTY01000017.1, read on the forward strand.
TGGCTGGTGTAGTAGGGCTTAAGATATTTTCAGAGCAGCAGTAGAAAGTACACTTAGATTAAAAAAGGCCTTTTCTCTTCGGAAGGCCTTTTTTATTAGAATAATTTGACTGCTGATTTTTTGAATTTTGAGTAAGTGACTGGTTAAACCAACTAGTAGTTACAGTCTTTCATTTTCGGTTCAATTTTTATTACCCTGTCATTCTGGAAGAATGATCTTGTAGGCGAGAGGCATCAGCTTTGGTTATTTGCGGTTTAGGTTTAAATTCGCATAGCTGTTTTTCCTGCTGTGACCTCGGCGTGAAACTGTTTCATTGCCTAAGTCTTTGTTCTTTTTGTCTTGATATAAAAAGAATAAAAAAAATCAAGAAAATAAAAATCGAGGGCCCCTTCCCCCACTCGCTGAACGCTCAGACAGTTTATTTTCAATCAGTGCACTTGGCAAGGTGTTCTTTCTGTAGCAGCCTTAAGGGCCTTGCATAAACAAGAAAGGCTTCTATTGTTGCTAGAAAGTAAATTTTAAAAATTATAATTTCTAATTTCTAATTTGGCGAAGCTCCTACGGCAGCAGCGTGTAAATTTCTACTTCCTTGTCTGTAAACAGATAAATGTGGCGGTTGCCGGTCAGGGCGTAGCGGTAGTTCTTCTCTTCTGGCAAGTTAATGCTACGTGTCTGTTGTTTGTATAGGTCGTAAAAGTGCAGCCTGTTGTCTTTTAAGTAATATAGTTCGTTCTCCTTGAAGTTAAAATAGCTCAGACCGGCAACTGGTAACTTCGATTTGTAATTGCCCAGATTGTCGAAAATGAAAACACCACCGTTGGCATCGAGCATATACAGCATGTTCTGGTACTCACGCAGCTGGCGTACATCCAGCCGCTCTCTGTCTAGTATCAGGCCGAGCGAGGTTTCTATGTTGGCTTTCCGGAAACGTTGGTCCAGTTTACTTAAGGTAAAGTCAGATTCGTTGTAAATCCAGAAGCTATCGTCGGAGGAAAGTGTAGCTGCTTTAATGGTGCCGGTGTAGCCATAGTCGGCGAGGGAGGTTTGGGAAATAGGTCGCATAAAGCGGTCCAGGAGCATAATCTCCTGCCTGTCTTCGTAAAAGAGCAGCACTTTCATCGGGTTCCAGGCTTCCACGCTGCTCGGCCTGCCTTTAGAGGGCGGCGAAAAAACCACCTGCACCTGGCCCAATGAGTCGAGTTTAGTTAGGTTGCGGTTCCTGTCTACGATGTAAATGCTGTTGTTCCGGTCTACAGACACGGCAATTGGCGAGCCGATGGCAATGCTGTGGCTGAACTGCAATGGCGATGGCTGCCGTACTTCAACGGGCAGTGTTTGCGCCACAAGCGGGGCAGTTGCCAGCCACAAAAGTAGCAGGCAAAGCAGTAGATTGGCTGGCTGTTTAGGCTTCGGAAGCTTCAAAGTGTTTAAGCGATAGGGTGTCTCCATCATACACAGCGTAAGAGCAAAAATTGACCCATTCTCCGAGGTTAATGTAGCGGCTAGTCTCGCCGATGGGCAGGTCGAGGGGCAGGTGGCGGTGGCCAAACACGTAATAATCGTGATGCTGCGTTGCCTCCACTTCTTTGCAGTAGTGCACCAGCCATTCGTCGTCTCCTAAAAATGCCTCGTCTTTTTTTATATTGTTGATGCGGCTCCTTTGCGACCACATGTTGGCAACCCCAATACCCAAGTTCGGGTGCACGCGCGCAAACAGCCATTGGCAGGCTTTGTTGTTGAAAACGCGCTTGAGCAACTTATAAGTGTGATCGCCGGGACCTAACCCATCGCCGTGCCCAATGTAAAATGTTTTATCGCCAAGCTTGGTAGAAATAGGCTCTCTGATTACCGGAATGTTCAGCTCCTTCGGAAAGTAATCGAACATCCACATGTCGTGGTTGCCGGTGAAGAGGTAAATAGGGATGCCGGCATCGGTGAGCTCGGCTAGCTTACCCTGTAACCGGATAAATCCTTTAGGAATGGCGTGCCGGTACTCAAACCAGAAATCGAAGATATCGCCTACCAGGTAGATGCACTGCGCATCCTTCTTTACCTGGTCCAGCCAGCGCACAATCTTCTTTTCGCGGGCGCTGCTTTGTTCGGCAGAGGGGGCTCCTAAATGGAAGTCGGATGCGAAATAAACTTTCTTGCCTGGTTCCAGCTTGTTATTGTGCAAGGTCATCAATCAGGAAAAGGACTAGGAGCTTGGGGCCATGCGCTCCCAGCACCAATGTTTTTTCTATGTCGGCGGTGCGGCTCGGCCCACTCACCAACGACACCATACTCGGGAAGTTTTCTTTATGCCGCTCCTTCAGCAACTGCAGCCCGTCTTTTATATCGGGTACGAGTTGGCTGGCACGCGCCACCACTAGGTGCGTGGCCGGGTAAATACCCAAGCGTCGGCCACCCGCATTAGCTGAACTTACTAAAATACTGCCGGTGCGGGCAATCAGGGCTTCGCAGGTAGTTAGGCCAGCACTCTCTGCGTCTGCTATAAAGTTTTCTTCTCCCTCGTTTATTGCAATACCGGCATGATAAAGAATGTGCTGCAGATTAGGCTCCCACACAAAAAGGTTCTCGATGTTCTGCTCACGCTTGAACACATACAACTGGTCGAAAAAATCTTCTTCCGACTCGCAGTAAAGAAAAAGGCCGCTATTGGCTATAAACAACTGTGCAAACTCCACCGACAGTTCTTCTGATGGAGCGGAGTGCAGGGGAGAGCTAAAATCAGGGGTAGGAGGCAGAAAAGGCGCTGATTTAGCCAGCGCCTCTCTTACTCTTCTTAAAACTATTTCTTTCGATTTTGCTTCGTACATGCAATTAAATTACGTTTATGCTATACGGGAGTTGGCAGAAGTGCTCTGGTCGGCAGAGGAGCCATTTCCGGTTAACGGAGTGCCGGGCACATGGCCTTCCTGCTGCTCCGGATGTTCGGTAAGACCACGTTCCTGCGGATGCTCATGGTCTACTTCGCTTTTCGTTTTGCTACGGTCGGTGCCGGCAGTGTGTGCCTGGTACGTAGTCAGCTCCTCGAAAGGCCTTTTTCCTACTAATCTTTCCAGGTCGCTCTGGAACAGGATTTCTTTCTGCAGCAACTCCTGTGCAATTATCTCCAGCTCAGGTCCTTTGTCTGTTAACAGCTTTTTGGTGCGCTGGTAAGCAGCATCTATAATGGCCCGCACTTCGTTGTCTATGGTTTCGGCCGTTGCTTCGGAGTAGGGTTTGTTAAACGAGTACTCAGAGCTCTGCTTCGAATCGTAGAACGATACGTTGCCGATTTTGGCGTTCATGCCATACATGGTTACAATGCTATAGGCCATTTTTGTGATGCGCTCCAAATCACTTAAAGCACCGGTAGAGATCTTGCCAAATACCAGTTCTTCTGCAGCGCGGCCACCGAGTGCCATACACATTTCGTCTATCAGCTGCTCAGTGGTGTACAGGAACTGCTCTTTCGGCAGGTACTGCGCATAACCAAGGGCGGCAACACCACGTGGTACAATACTTACTTTAACCAATGGATCGGCGTGCTCCAAGAACCAGCCAGCTACTGCGTGACCAGCTTCGTGGTAAGCCACGATCTTCTTCTCACCTGGAGAGATGATCTTGTTCTTTTTCTCCAGGCCACCAATTACACGGTCTATGGCATCGTTAAAGTCCTGCTGATCTACCGCTTTTTTATTGCGACGGGCAGCAATAAGCGCAGCCTCATTACACACGTTAGCTATTTCGGCACCGGCAAAACCAGGTGTCTGGGCAGCCAGGTTTCTGGCATCTACATCCGCAGAAAGTGTAATCGGCTTTAAGTGTACATCAAAAATCTCGGTACGGCCATTAATATCCGGCTTGTCGATGCTGATCTGGCGGTCGAAACGGCCCGGGCGAAGCAGGGCAGAATCAAGCGTATCTGGTCGGTTGGTAGCTGCCAGAATAATAACACCGGAGTCAGTAGCGAAACCATCCATTTCTACTAAGAGGGAGTTCAGAGTATTTTCGCGCTCGTCGTTACCTCCTGGTTGTTGTCCACGGCTACGATGGCGGCCAATGGCATCAATCTCATCTATAAAGATAATACAAGGTGCTTTGGCTTTT